>NC_018868.3:2080000-2397175 GCF_000305785.2 Simiduia agarivorans SA1 = DSM 21679
CATTATTTCACTCCCACAGGCGACAGCATGCGCAAGGAGTTTTTGCGCACGCCAGTGGATTTTGCCCGCATCAGTTCACACTTCAATCTGCGCCGCAAACACCCGGTATTGCACTCGATCCGCGCGCACAAAGGCACCGACTATGCCGCCTCGACCGGCACACCCATCCGCGCGACCGGCGATGGCAAGGTCATCCATGCCGGACGCAAAGGTGGTTACGGCAATACCGTCATTATTCAACACGGCCAGACCTACCGCACGCTCTACGCCCACATGAGCAAATATGCCCGTGGGGTGAAAACCGGCAGCCGGGTTAAGCAGGGGCAGATCATCGGCTACGTGGGCTCAACCGGCCTGGCCACCGGCCCGCATCTGCATTATGAGTTTTATGTGAATGGCGCCGTGCGCAACCCCGTCACTGTGCCGCTGCCCAAAGCCAATGCCATCGCTAAATCCGAAATGAACCGGTTCCTGGCGCAGACCACCACCGCGTTGGCCGCACTGGAAAATTACCAGAAGACGACCCAACTCGCCCTGGCCGACTGATCCATGGACGGGCTTTATCTGGGCCTGATGTCCGGCACCAGCGCGGATGGCATTGACGCCGCGCTGGTGCAATTCACAAACCACCGCTATGAACTGGTTGCCAGTCGCCACCAACCTTTCTCGGATAGCTTGCGCACACGGATCCACGCAATCGCCGACGCACATCAATGGCGGCCGGCCGAGCTGGGCGAACTGGACGTCATACTGGGCCAGGCGTTTGCCTCTGCCGCACTGGCACTGCTCGACACTGCCTGCATCAAACGCCAGCAAGTTATCGCCATTGGCAGTCACGGCCAGACGATCCGGCATCAACCTCCGGCGCCCGGACTCACCCCCTTCACCACGCAAATTGGCGATGCGAACACCATTGCCGAACAGACCGGCATAGACACCATTGCCGACTTCCGGCGCCGCGACATGGCCGCCGGTGGACAGGGCGCGCCACTGGCGCCCGGCTTTCACCAGTGGGCCTGGGGGCGACGTCAGGACAGCTTCGCGGTAGTTAATCTGGGTGGCATCAGCAATCTCACCTGGCTGGCGAGCAGCGGCCAGCAAGCCGAAGGGTTTGACTGCGGTCCCGCGAACACGCTGATGGATGCCTGGTGCCAACGGCACCTGAATCGGGCCTTCGACAAAAACGGCGAGTGGGCCGCTTCAGGCCGGATCGATGATGCGCTGTTGCGGGCGCTACAAGCGCACCCATTCCTCAGGCAAACCGGGCCACGCAGCACTGGCCGCGAAGCGTTTAACCTCGCTTGGCTGGATCAGGTCCTGCAACAGTTGCCGCCCCTGGCACCGGCCGATGTACAGGCCAGCCTGTGTGAGTTCACCGCCCTTTGCATCACCCAGCCTTTACAGGCACGACCTGCCAGCCAGCTCTACTGCTGCGGAGGCGGCGCCTACAACACGCATCTGTTAAACCGACTACAAAGCCGGTTGCCCGCCTGGCAGGTAATGAGCACAGCCGCCCTGGGGCTTGCCCCCGAATGGGTCGAGGCCAGTGCGTTTGCCTGGCTCGCTTACCAGTTCATCCGCCAGCAACCGGGGAATCTGCCCGCGGTTACGGGCGCAACGGCGCCGAGAGTTCTGGGCGCGCGCTTCCCCTCGATTTGACCAATCGGTCAGTATTGGTCAATTATTAAGCGATAATTTCGCGTATAATGCGCGCCCCCAATTTCACTAACGCGGACTAAGCTGTTGTATATGAAGTTATTGACCTGCCTGACCTCACGCTCCTTGCCCGCCGGCCTGCTGGCGCTGGCTTGCCTGATGGCACCGCACGCCGCCATGGCGGACTCGCAACAAGCCATTGATAGTGAACGCAAGAAAATCCAATCGACCCTGACCCAGCACGCCGAACGGGAAGTCTATTTAAAAGACCGGATCGCGCGCACGGAAGAGGAGCTGCAATCCGCCGAGAAAGCGCTGGAGAAGCAGGAAGAAAAGCTCTCCGACGCCATCAGCAACGCTGAGCAGAATCCGAGTGATTCGACCGCGCGCGCCGCCACGCACGCATCCATTCGCTACAACCGCTCAGAAGCCCGTAGCGAACGCCTGCAAGAACGACTGGACGCAGCCAAAGATGAGCTCGCCAGTATCGAGGCCCACCGCTCGGAGCTGAACCGGCAATTAGGCGCGCTGAAAACCCGCGAAGAACAGCTCAAAGCGGCGGCGGCAAAACCTGCCCCCAAGCCGGCTGCACCGGTATCCAAACCCGCGCCTGCGGTGGCTGCACCGGCGGTGGCGCCGGCGGCACCCGTCGTAGCTGCACCCGCACCAGCGCCCGCTGTGGCGGCAACCTGGCCCAGCCCCGACGACGAATCGCCCGCGAATGTCGCGTTTGCCAAGCGCAAAATGGCGGCGGCCACCGGCAAACCGGCCGGTCAACCACCGTTGCCAAGCGTCAAGCTGAACCACAATCGGGGTCGCGGCACAGAATCCCTGGAGTATATCGGGGACAATCTGTACGTCATTTCCATGCGCCTGGAAGCGGGCATGTGGGGCTTCAAAATCTTCAATGAAACGTTCTGGGTCAGCATCCCCAAGGCCAGTGCCGACCAGGAGTTCCGTCTGGTATACGATGTGAACGGGCGCGCTCAGCTGAACGTGTTCCGCGCCAGTTTGCTCAACTGATCTAACCCGCATAAAAAAACCGGCTTTAAGCCGGTTTTTTTATGCGGGTAGCGCAGCAGGTCAGACTGAAAAACTGGCGCCACAGCCGCAAGTGCTGGTGGCATTGGGGTTCTGGACTACAAAACGGGAACCCTGCAGACCTTCCTCATAATCCACTTGCGATCCCACCAGATAGGGATAGCTCATGGCATCGACGACCACCTTAATACCGTCTTTCTCCACAATGGTGTCGTCTTCGGCAAGCTGTTCTTCAAACGCAAACCCGTATTGGAAACCGGAACAGCCGCCGCCCGTTACGTAGACCCGCAGCTTCAGCTCGGGGTTACCCTCTTCCTCGATGAGGCTATGCACCTTGGCTGCCGCCTGGGCGGTGACATTCAAAGCCTGGGGAATGAATACTTCAGGGGTGGACATCATGACTCCGGTCTATTTCACACAGCCGCCTATTATGCGCCATGGCAATACCCCAGTAAACGGGTCAGGATTAACCCGCCTCTGATACGCCTTTGAGCGCAGGGGCAGGGGCAGCCTTGGCCTTGGTCTCGGTGGCACCATAAACCAAATTGCCATTAACCTGCGAACCTTTGACCATCTCAATCATGTGGTAGTGCACATTGCCCTCAACCACTGCTTTGGCCGCGAGCTCAATGTGCTTGTCGGAATGGACATTGCCCTTTACGTGGCCATTGATGATAACGGAGGGCACACGAATATCGCCCTCGACCTGGCCTTTTTCCATAATGCGCACGCGCGCATCCCCCTTGCTGTCGGCAATGATATTGCCCCGCACTTTGCCTTCAATTTCCAGATTGCCGGAAAAGTGCACGTCGCCCACGATTTCAGTGGCTTTGGAGATCAGCGTTGTACCGCCCGTTGCAAAACTCATAATGACTACCTGCCTGTTGTGATTAGCGCTCTTCCACTAACCAGCCAAATTTTTTCTCGACGGTGGCGGGCTTGGCACCCCGGACACGGGCCGAAATCTCAATACGAATGGGTTCAAATCCCTGCGGCAACACCATTTCGCCTTCAATATTCTGAAAGTATTTAAAACCCAGCCGGATATCCATCGCATCCACAGTGGCCGAAACATCCTTCAGCGCCAGACTCATGGGCAGGTCATTTTGCCTACCCACAATCGTGAAATTCAACGAGCCGGTGAGCAACTTGTGATTGGTCGCAAATTGCTGCACCACCAGCTTGTAACGATAATGCCGGTCAACACCTGTAGACAGCAGGTTGAGCGAGCCGATGGTCAGCCCCTGCGCCTCGGCATTGGGCGCCATCAGCCCCCGGTAGAAGCTGATATCTTCCTGCAGCTCGGCAATCTGGGCTTTGAGATCAATGACCTCATTGCGCACATCCTCGCTGGCCACTTTGTCCACCTCTGAACCCAGACGAAGATTGGCCACCTCCTGTTGCAATCGCTCTACCTCCGCCCGGCTATCGGCCAGAGCACGCTCAAACTGATCGCGCTCCTGCAACGCCGCTTGCTGAAACCGCAGAGCTTCTTTGGTGGCGTACCAATGCGCAACCGCCACCGCGATCGCGGCCAACGCCACAAATGTCAATCGGATGGTCCAACGCCACACGGGCCGATAAGGGACCACCTCAAGCTTGTACTGCTTGCTGCCTTTGACAGCGGTCATGGAATTCTCCTGCTGATTGGGATTATGTCAGGGTAGCAGAGCCGGTGCCGCAAGCCCCATCGTCTCGTCGAAACCAAACATGATATTCATGTTCTGGATGGCCTGACCGGAGGCGCCCTTGGTGAGGTTATCAATCACTGACATCACCACAACAGTATCACGTTGTTGCGGCCGGCATACGGCGATACGGCACATATTGGAGGATTTCACACTGCGGGTTTGCGGGTGACTGCCGGCGGGTAACACATCCACAAAGGGTTCATTCGCATAACGCTCCTCGTACAACGCCTGCAAATCGCAGGCATCGCCGCGCAGGGTTGCATAGAGCGTGGCATGGATGCCCCGCACCATCGGCAGTAAATGCGGCACAAAGGTCAGCTGGGCGCGGCCGACGCCTTTGGGCAGCACCGCATTCAAACCTTGCTCAATTTCCGGCAGGTGGCGGTGGCCCGCCGAACCATAGGCCTTGAAGCTGTCCGCCACTTCCGACAACAGGTTATCAATACTGGCCTGACGGCCTGCTCCGCTGGTACCGCTGGCGGCATTGGCGATGAGGCGCGACGGATCCACCAGGTTGTTTTCCAGCAAGGGTAAAAAACCTAACTGAGTGGCGGTGGGGTAGCAGCCCGGGCAGGCAATCAACTGGGCGTCAGCAATCAGGTGCCGGTTCACTTCCGGCAGACCATAGACCGCGCTGCCAATCAGTTCAGGACAACCATGGGGTTTGCCATACCATTTGGCCCACAGCTCGGCGTCCCTGATGCGGAAGTCGGCGGACAAGTCCACCACGCGCACTCCCCGCTTCATCAGCTCGGGCATCATTGCCTGCGCCACACCGTGCGGGGTGGCAAAAAACACCACGTCGCATTCACCCAGCCGATCCGGATCAGGTACGGAAAACGCCAACTCGTCGTAATGGCCACGCAAGTTGGTAAACAACTGCGTCACCGGAACGCCCTCTTCGGCGCGTGAGGTAATGACATCCACCTTTACTTTCGGGTGAACGGCCAACAGTCGCAACAGCTCTACACCGGTATATCCCGTGCCGCCAACAATACCTGCCTTAATCATTTGCCTACCTCCTGCCTGAATTCTCTGGGTGAGTCGCGTATAATAAAAAGCCTGTGCCAATACGCAAGTAAAAGGAAGCCCTCTGGCGATCAACAAGGCACACAATACCTGTTACGCCTGATTTTCCATCACATCGCAAGGAGTCGAGTCCGTTACCATGGCCGTGAAGGCGCTGCAGCTCATTCAGAATTGGCTCGATAACTTCCGCTTGCGCCTGGCCTATACCGATGCCCTGCCCCAGCTTGCGCTGCTGGGTCTGGTGAGCGGCCTTGCCGCCGCCGGCGTTATCGTGGTGTTCCGGCTGGCTCTGGACGCCCCGCTCAATTGGATTCTCCCTCACGGCCAGGATGATTTTGAGAGTTTACCCTCCGTCTGGCACGCCGGGCTGCCGGTGATTGGCGGCATTGTGCTGGCGATCTTTTTTCATTTTCTGCCCGCCCGCTACCGTTCGCTGGGCGTCACCCATGTACTCGACCGGTTGAACGCTCACCAGGGCCATATGTCATCGCGCAATATGTGGGCACAATTTGTTGGCGGTCTGATTTGTCTTGCCAGCGGTCAATCGGTTGGCCGGGAAGGCCCGGCCGTCCACATGGGCGCGGCCAGTGCCAGCATCATCGGGCGCTGGTCCCGGCTGCCCAACAACAGCATGCGCACACTGGTAGCCTGCGGCGTTGCCGCCGCCATTGCGGCCTCGTTCAACACCCCCATGGCCGGCGTCGTATTTGCCATGGAAGTGGTCTTGCTGGAATACACCATCACCGGCTTCCTGCCGGTTATTCTGGCGTCGGTTTCCGGCGCTATGCTTAGCCAGATTTTTTTCGGCCAGGAAGTGGCGTTCAAGGTGCCCCCCTTGGCCATGAACAGTCTGTGGGAGTTGCCCTATATTGTGTTTGGCGGTCTGGTGGTTGCGCTGTTTGCGTCGCTTTTCATCCAGATTATTGTGCGCATGGTGCCACTGCAAAAACACCCGGTAGCCCCCCGGTTATTGGCGGCCGGCTGCATCACCGGGGTTGCCGCCTATTTTGTGCCACAAATCATGGGCATTGGTTACGACACCGTAAACCAGGTGATGAATACCCAGCTCGGCATGCAATTACTGGTCGTGATTGTGCTGACCAAGTTATTTATCACCGGCATCGTGTTTGGCCTCGGCATCCCCGGCGGCTCCATCGGCCCAACCCTCTTTATGGGCGCGATGCTGGGCAGCCTGCTCGGCATTACCGCCAATGTACTGATGCCGGACTATGCCTCTGATCCGGCCTTTTATGTGCTGCTGGGCATGGTGGGAATGATGGCGGCAGTACTGAACGCGCCACTGGCGGCGTTGCTGGCACTGCTGGAGTTGAGCGCCAGTCACACGATTATTTTCCCCGGCATGTTAATGGTTGTCACCGCCTGCTTCGCCAGCCGCCAGATCATTCCCAACACCGGCCTGTTTCAGGAAATACTCAAAGCCCAGGGTAAGTCAGGGCGCCAGGGCGTGGCAGGGCAAATTCTGTCGCGCGCCGGTATCGAAAGCGTGTTGGAACGCAATTTTATTGTGTGCGGTCGACGCAAGTATTACGACGAGTTGCGCAAATTGCTTGAGCAACAACCCGCCTGGTTATTGGTGGATGAACTGGAAGGCAAAAAATTCCTGGTGCGGCCCGCCGACGTGGCCAAGTACCTTGAAGAAGCCCCTATCGAAGAGCTCAGCCTGGAACGGGAAGTCGACCTGCTTAAAATCCCGGCCAAACGCCTTGAGCTGGCACCGATTCATTCGCGCGCCAATTTATATGAGGCACTCAGTCAACTGAAACAAACCGGCGCCGACGCGCTCTATGTGAGTCGCACTGGTGCCCCCCTGTTATCATCGGTGTACGGTATCGTGACCCGTCACGCCATCACCAGCTATTACCAACTATAAAAAACCATTAATAATTGCCGGTGCAGGTGCATAGCCGGCGGAGATACAAAATGACACACGCCGTAAGCCTGGCGCCCGATTTAACTTTTTCCCGCCTGATCTATGGCTGGTGGCGACTCATGTCCTGGGACATGGACACCAAGGCCATCGAACAACGCCTGGAAGCGTGTATTGCCATGGGCATTACCACGCACGACCACGCCGACATTTATGGCGACTACCTGTGCGAAACCACCTTCGGCCAGGCCCTGCGCCAGCGGCCGGATCTGCGCGCGCAGATTCAGCTGGTGAGCAAATGCGGCATCGAACTGGTCAGCGCCCAACGACCGGCCCACAGAGCCAAAGCCTACAACACCAGCCGCGATCATATCGTGGCATCCGCAGAGCGTTCCCTGCGCGAACTGGGCACCGATTACCTCGATGTGTTATTGATCCATCGCCCGGATCCGCTGATGGATGTGGACGCAATTGCCAGCGCATTTGCGCAACTGAAGTCAGCTGGTAAGGTACGTTATTTTGGTGTGTCGAACTTCCTGCCGGACCAATATCAACTGCTGCAAAGCCGTCTGGACTCGCCCTTGGTGACCAATCAATTGGAAGTCTCCGTCATGCACCACGACGCCTTTCACGACGGCAGCCTGAATCTGGCCCAGCGTGTGAGACAGCCGGTCATGGCCTGGTCTGCGCTGGCGGGTGGCCGCTTGTTCAGCGACCCGTCACCAGAGGCCCAGCGCGTGCGCGACGCTCTGACAGCGGTCGCCAAGGACATCGGCGCCGAGAGTATCGATCAGGTCGCGCTGGCCTGGCTGCTGTGCCACCCGGCACAGATTCTGCCCATTGTCGGCAGCGGTAATCTGAACCGCATCCAGTCTGCCAAGGGCGCGCTCGAACTCGGGCTCACCCGCGACCAGTGGTACAGCATCTGGCTGGCCGGCAACGGCACGCTGCCATAACTTTTTCGAAACACTTGCAGGATTCAATCCCATGCTCTGGATAAAGGCCTTCCACCTCATTGCAGTGATCTGCTGGTTTGCAGCACTGTTTTATTTACCGCGCCTGTTTGTCTATCACGCCATGAGCGACGATCAGATCAGCCGCGACCGGTTTGTGATCATGGAGCGCAAGCTTTACCGCGGCATCGCCACCCCGAGCATGGTGCTGACACTGGTATTGGGATTGTGGTTATTGCATTTGGTGCCCGGTTTCATGAAATCGGGCTGGATGCACGCCAAATTGACCCTGGTACTGCTGTGCGTGGCCTATCACTTCGCCGCGCGGCATTACATGGTGCAATTGCGCGATGGGCGCTGCACCAAATCGCACCGGTTTTTCCGCGTGTTCAACGAGTTACCGGTGTTCCTGCTGGTGCCCATCGTGATCCTGGTGGTGGTCAAACCCTTCTGATCGGCCGGCAGTTTTTTCTGCCTGTGTTAAACTCAAGCAGAGTGACTGCACAGGCTGAAAAGTGAACAACCCAACACCGCCGGTCATACTAACCCTCGCCCCGCACGATCCCACTGGCTGCAGCGGGGTCAGCGCCGACATACAAACCGCCGTCAGCCTCGGCTGTCACCCGGCGGCCGTGGTCACGGCCCTGGCGGCGCGCGACACCCGAGAACTGAAAGACAGCCTGTCGGTCGACACCGCATTAGTGATCGAACAGGCCCGCGCCCTGCTGGAAGACATGCCGGTAGCCGCGATCAAAGTGGGCGAACTGGCCGAGGTGGAGCACTGCGAGGCCATTCACAGCATCCTGAAAGACTACCCCCGCATTCCCGTGGTGCTCGACCTGAGCGCCCAACGCGCCGGCATCCACCGGCCCGGGATCATGCAGGCCATGCGCGCCCTGCTCTTGCCGCTGACCCGGCTGCTCTGTGCCAATACCCACGACCTGCAGCAACTGGCCCCGGAAGGTGACACGCTGGACGCCAAAGCCAATCTGCTGATGGAAACCGGCTGCCAGGCTATTCAGGTATCGCGCTGTCGTCACAGCCGGCAGGCTTGCATTAACCGGCTGTACAGCCGCACCGAGCCCGCCCGCGAATTCGAGTGGGGCAGCGGTTGCCCCAAGCCGGAAACACTCCTCGGTGCCAACGCCACTCTGTCGAGCGCCTGCGCCGCCTACCTGGCCCATGGCTCCAGCGTGCAGCAAGCGGTTCAACAGGCGCAACAGTTCGCCTGGCAGGCCTACGCCAACGCCCAGCGTGTGGGCATGGGCAAGCTGGTACCCAATCGCCTGTTCTGGACTCTGGACCAGGACACCCCCAAGCGCTTCCGCCACTGATACAATCGCGCCTTGTTTTTTAAGGGCAATCTCACGTGCACGGCCTCTACGCGATCACCCCCACCTTTGAGCAATGCGCCAGCGACAGATGGCTGATGGCGCAGACCCGTGCTTTGCTCACAGGCGGCGTGCGCTACATCCAGCTGCGGGACAAGAGCTGCGATCAGCCCCGGCGCCTGAAAGTGGCCAAAGCACTGCGCGCGCTTTGTGCAGAGCATGAGGCCCACCTGCTGATCAACGACGATTGGGCTCTGGCGCAGGCCTCAGGCGCACACGGTGTGCACCTTGGGCAAGGCGATGGTTCGCCGGCAGATGCCCGCGCTGCACTCGGCAAGCACGCACTCATCGGCCGCACCTGCCACGACTCGGAGCAGCTCGCCGCCGATGCGGTCGCACAGGGTGCCAGCTACCTCGCCTTTGGCCGGTTTTACCCCTCGCGCACCAAACCCCACGCCCGCCCGGCAACACCCGCATTGCTGACCCGGGCCAAAGCCCGTTTCAACCCGCCACTGGTGGCCATCGGCGGGGTGAATCTGGATAATGCGGAGCCATTGATCCGCGCCGGCGCCGACGCTCTGGCCCTATGTCAGGGCCTGTACGGGAGCAGCGAACCCGAGTCAGTTGCACGCGCATTTACCCTATTATTTTCCGTTACACACAAGCAGGACACCCCATGAGCCGTTCAGAGCAGCTGTTTTCCGAAGCCCAGAAAGTCATTCCCGGCGGGGTTAATTCCCCTGTGCGGGCATTCCGTGCCGTGGGGGGCACACCGGTGTTCTTCGAGCGCGCCAAGGGCGCCTACCTGTATGACGCCGATGGCAAGGAATACATCGACTATGTGCAGTCCTGGGGCCCCATGATCCTGGGTCACGCCCACCCCGACGTGCTCGCTGCCGTGATCGAGCGGGCCCAGTCCGGCCTGAGTTTCGGTGCGCCCACCGGCCTAGAAACCGACCTGGCCGAGCGCGTGTGCGCGCTGGTGCCGGGCATGGATATGGTGCGCTTTGTGAATTCCGGTACCGAAGCCACCATGAGTGCTATTCGCCTGGCCCGGGGTTTTACCGGCCGCGACAAAATTGTGAAATTCGAGGGCTGCTACCACGGTCACTCCGATTCCCTGCTGATCAAAGCCGGCTCCGGCGCCCTGACCATGGGCGTGCCCAGCTCGCCCGGCGTGCCCGAAGCATTGGCACAGCACACCATTACCCTGACCTACAACGACATCGAGGGCGTCAAGCAGGCGTTCGCCGAAATCGGCGATCAGGTGGCGTGCATCATTGTGGAGCCGGTCGCCGGCAACATGAATTGCGTGCCGCCGGTGGAAGGGTTTTTACAGTGTCTGCGCCAGGTGTGTGACCAGCACGGCGCGCTCCTGATCATTGACGAGGTGATGACCGGCTTCCGCGTTGGCCTGCGAGGCGCGCAGGGTCACTACGGCGTCACCGCCGACATCACCACCCTGGGCAAAGTCATTGGCGGCGGCATGCCGGTGGGCGCATTTGGTGGCCGGCGCGAGGTGATGGAAAAAATCGCGCCGCTTGGTCCCGTTTACCAGGCTGGCACCCTGTCGGGCAATCCGGTCGCCATGGCCGCCGGTCTCACCAATCTGGCGCTGATTTCTGCACCGGGTTTTTACGACCCGATTGTTGCCCGCACCGCGGCACTGACCGATGGCCTGCAGCGCGAAGCGGATGCCGCCGGCGTGCCCTTTACCACCAACCGGGTGGGCAGCATGTTCGGTTTTTTCTTCACTGAATCCAAACGGGTGGAAAATTTTGCCCAGGTCATGGCCTGCGATATTCCGCGCTTCAATAAGTTTTTCCACTTGATGCTGGAGCAAGGCGTTTATCTGGCACCGGCTTCCTATGAGGCCGGATTCATGTCGGCTGCACACACCGATGAGGACATTGCCCGCACGCTGGAGGCGGCCAGGTCGGCATTCGCGCAGCTCTGAGGTCACCATGCACGCCTCCCGGGCACGCTGGCTTGAACTGATCATCCTGTTCGGGTTGTGCCCGCTGGTGGGGTTTGTCGGGCGCCATTGGCTCGGCAGCTGGATGCTGCCGGTGTTGATCGGACTCGCGTTTGCCTGTACCTGGTTGATCCTGCGCGATCCGGGCTTCAAGCGTTTTCGGCTGGTCAACGCCGGCAACCTGTGGCCCGCATTAAAGCGGCGCCGCGCCGTGTTT
Source organism: Simiduia agarivorans SA1 = DSM 21679 (assembly GCF_000305785.2). Taxonomy (NCBI): domain Bacteria; kingdom Pseudomonadati; phylum Pseudomonadota; class Gammaproteobacteria; order Cellvibrionales; family Cellvibrionaceae; genus Simiduia; species Simiduia agarivorans. The sequence continues at coordinate 2,091,782 of NC_018868.3, forward strand.
GCCACCGGGCTCGCAGCCAGCGCGCTGTTGTTTGTCAGCGGCGCCGAGGCCGAATGGTTCCGTTTGCCCACGCAGGATACGGGCAGCTGGCTGATACTGCTGGTGGCCTATCCGTTACTGTCGGTTCTGCCGCAGGAACTGATCTTCCGCACCTTCTTTTTTCATCGCTATAAAAAGATTATCCCCAGCAAAAAACAGCGCGCCTGGCTGTCCGCGAGCGTGTTTGCCTGGGCGCATATCGTGTACGGCAACTGGGTGGCAGTTTTACTGGCGTTTGCCGGCGGCGTGCTGTTTGCCTTTACCTATGCAAAAAAGCGTTCCACGCTCGCCTGTGTGGTTGAACACAGCCTGTGGGGTTTATGGCTGTTCAGCTTTGGACTGGGGGAATACCTGGATGCAAACGCACTCTGACGCCACCGGAGACGAGCATCAACGGGCCTGAATCACTGCACGGCCATGCGCGCGATCACACGCTGAATCACTGCAATCTGCTCGCTACCCACATCAATTATCTGGAATCCGGACCATTGCAGCTCGGTTTCGGTATCTGCGCGCACCCAAAGGCAATCGACACCCAACACCAATTCGCCGTCATCGCTGAGCGCCTGCGGTAAATGAATGCGCACCGAATAGAGTTTGTTTTCCTCGAACGAAAAATCGCCCAGCACCATCATGCCTTCCTGGTGCAAATTCACCAATTGACCGAGCCGCTCATCAGTTTCACTGTCCCACACATCCAATTTATCGCTTAGTGTATGGCGGGTGAGGCGGCGACGGTTATCAGGCATGCTCGGCTCCCTGGTCAGGTTCATCCTCGGCGGCTTTATTGTTCAGGCTGTGGAAAATATTCTCCAGGGCGCGCTCGAAAAACGGCTTGGTGGAACCGGCAATGACTTTCGCCGCACCACTCAACATTTCACGAGCCAACTCCAAACCGGACTTCATCGCCACTTTTTTACCCATCTGATCCACTAACATGTAGTGCAGGGTTTTGGAGTTGTACCATGCCACTTTCAGGCGTCGTCCGCCTTCAAACTCAAACCAGGTGCCAAACTCAATCATCTTGAGGTTGTCGACCATTTGTTCTTCTTCAGGCGTGGGCTTTTCTTTGCCGAAGTCGGTATGGCCCGCCTTTTCAGCGGCCATGGTTTCCAACTTATCGCGCATGGGCGCGGGCGCCGCTTCGACCTGCTTACTTTGCAATGCCATCTTCTGCAGCGACTGCAACGCTTCGACCAGTTTTTTACCTTTCGCCTGATCGTAACCAATGGTTTCAAAGCCGGTTTCGATGACATCCAGCAAACTGTCGTGTAAGTCCAACTGGCGGGCACGGTCTTCCGAACTGACCTTGGGTTTGATACTCCACAGGATATCGTTCACGGCCGACAAGGCCCGCGACCAGCTTTCCGACTCGTCGCCATAGCGCAGCAGGACAAACGCAAGGTAATCAGACCAAGGCTGCAACAACAGCAACAACACCGCCGACGGCAGCTCCTGACCATCCGTGCGCGCGCGCACTTCCTGGTTGACGCGGATTTTTACTTCGCGCAGCTTTTCTTCGCCCTGCACCTTTTCTGTGGCGCGACGCTCCATCAACTCCTGACGGCGGGCGATTTTCTTGGTGTAAGAGCTGAACTCCAGTAACAGTTCGGCGAACAAGCGCACATCGTTTTTGAATTCTTCCAGTACCCGCGACACCACGGCCTTAATCTTCGGGTAGATCTCGTACTGGCAGGTGCCATCATTGCTGACCCACTGGGAGCCCGCTTCGGCCAGGTTATTCAAAAGCAGGCGTGCAGGGTGTTCAGTTTCTTCGAAAAAGTCCTTATCGATAAACGCCAATTTGAGAAACGGTGTATGCAAATAGCTCAGCAGTGCCTTCACGGAGTCGGGCAAATTGTCATCGGACAACATGTACTCGAACAACATACCCACCAGATCGATGGTGTGCAGGTCGTCGCCATCGACGGCGCCATCTTCACTTTGTTCGCGCAACTTTTGGGTCAGGTCACGTTCCACCTGCGCAATCATGGCTGGCGCGAGCGGTTGCAGACTGCTTTCGTCCGCCTGGAGGAACTGCTTGGTCACCGCAGTGGCCTGATTCTGCAGCGTTTGCAGTGCCGACACTAATTGATGGCTGGAATACACCACAGCCTGACGCACAGCAGCGCCTTGTTGGGGCACGCCCTGGGCGGGCTGGGCAGGTACGCCCTGGGCAGGTACGCCCGCCGCCGGCACGCCCTGGGCAGGTACGCCCGGTGCACCGGTGTGCATGGGGCCCATTTGTGCCTGCAGGTTGCGGATTGCACCCACCAGATCAGACTGGTACTGGGCGGTGGGCAGATCGGGATTAGGGGCTTGCGCAGGCCCTTGTGATACGGGCGAGGTAAAGCCGGGAATCCGGCCCTGGCCGGGCGGCGGCACAGCCGGGCCCGACAAGGTGTCGGCGACGGCGGCATCTTCCACACCGTCAAAATCTTCCGCATAGTCTGCCGCCGCTGGCGCCGATGCCACATGGGCGGAACCGCTCGCTCCGGGCGAATACTGTAAATTGGGAAGAATACCGGCTTCGACAAAGTAACTGTTCAACTCGCCCAACAAATCGGGCACCGCCGGCATAAACGCCTGATCAAATGCCTTGTAGGCGAGAATTTTGGCTTTGGTGTTCAACTCCAGCTTGCGCAGCGCCTTGCGCAGCGACTCACAAAACTGCACCGGGCTCACCGGATTGCCTTTGTCCTCCACCTGATCGCCGCCATTAAGCAGGGCAAAACGCTGGTTCAGCGCCCACATCACTTCAGCGACTTTGGCGTCGGCCTTGCGGGTAATCGAGGCGATGGCAATGGTCTCTTCCAGGTCGGCATTGTCCACCAGCGATAGCATATCGCCCGAATACTTCTCTTCACCGGTTTCTGTGCTGAGCGTCCGGTTTTTGAACTTGATAAAACCTTCGCCCAGATAGCCACAAAAATAGCGTTCGAGAATTTCCTGCTTTTCGTTGAATTCGCGCAAGGTATCGTTGGCGCGCGAGCGCTCCTGATCGGTCTTGGCTTCGTTTACCTGGTTGGACAGCGACTCTGACAGTTGCTTGTAAAACTCCGCCAGGTGGTTCTTGCTCGCCTCGACGGTGATTTTCTGGCAGGCCTTCAGGCGCTCGATCACGCTGGAATCAGCACCAGTGGTTTTAGGTGTGGCTTTGCCTTTCTCAGTCATAGAAGAATTCTTTTGGATAACATCCATGCTTTTCAGCCCTAGGTTTCAGTGTAGTCAATTATTGCCTGGCGCCAACATAGGCCTTTTTATCTAAGACCTGGCGGATCCAGCGGTTAAATGACGACAGAGCGTTCCCTGCGCGGGCGTTGGTTTTATTGTTGTGAGTCAGTGCTGACGTTTGGCCTGCCTCGGGTTTGTACCAACGTACATTTTATCACCAGTGCCGGGCCGGGGCTATGGCTGGGCAAATTGCTGCAATTGCGCCGTCAGGGTTTCATCCGAACCACTGTAACGCAAGCCCAAACGCGCGAAATTGCGCGCCTGGTCCCGGTTTCCAAGCGCATCGTAGGCTTGCGCCAGAAGCAGGTATAAATCGGCTGCATAGCGGTTAGACCGTAAACCGCGCTCGGCCAGGGAGATTGCGCGCCGGTAATCGCCCTGCTGAAAGGCCGCATCGGCCGACCGGGCATAGGCGGTAACGGCATTCTGCGTGGGTGCTTTTGCAGGTGCCGGGGCAACCGGAGCCGGTTCCGCCGCCGGCTCGGTCTCGGGCGGCAACGCCGGTTCCGGTGCGGACGCACAACCCACCATCCACAACAGCACAAACGCAATAATCAGTCTTGCCACAGCTTTTTCCACCAGTGCATCAGCGGGTTCTGCACCCATTCACAGTCGGCCTTGCCGGACGGTGCCTGACCGTAGCTATAGGGAATCAGGCGGGCAAAGCGGCAATTTTCACCGCTGGCCTGGCCGCTTCTTTCGTCCGTCCAGTAATAGGTTACCCCCGCCGGCGGGGGCGCATCCAATCCTCGGGTGTCGAGGCCGGCCACAATCTCGCTCCAGATTGGCAGGGCACCAATGGAGCCGGTCAGGGGCGTGGTGCCGTTGTCGTCCCGCCCGACCCAGACCGTGGCCACGTGTTCGGCGCTGAAGCCCGCAAACCAGCTGTCCCGCTGATCATTGGTGGTGCCGGTTTTACCCGCCACATCCAACGAAGCCGGTAGCTGGCGATAGGCCGCCTTGCCGGTACCTTCGCGCATGACCGACCGGAGCGCATAGTGCAGCAGAAACACCGACTGCGCATCAAAGCGCTGCTCCACCGCCAACGGGTAGCGCGACAGCGGTTTGCCGCGTTGATCGGTCACCTCCAGGATCGCGCGCAATGGCGAGTAAAACCCGTCGGCTGCGAGGGTGTGATACTGCTCGGTTACCGCCAACGGCGACATGTCCACAGCCCCTAACAGCATGGCCGGTACGCGCGGAACGCGAGCCTCGCCCCCCATGCGCTCCAATGTGCGCGCAACCTGATTCAGCCCCAACTGCATCCCCAGACGCGCGGTGGCCTGGTTGTAGGACTGGGCCAGCGCCTGGTAAAGCGGTACCTGGCCATGGCTTTCACGGTCGTAATTAGTGGGCGCCCACTCACCGTCCGGCCCAGCAACCCTGACGGGCTCGTCACTGATCCGGGTGGCAAGCTGATACGCCGGACTCTGCTCAAAGGCCGCCAGATAGACAGCCGGCTTGGCCAACGAGCCAATGGGCCGGCGGGCGTCGAGCGCGCGATTGAAGCCCGCCAGCGAGGGCGTGCGATCACCCGCCAGGGCCAACACTTCGGCACTGCCGACACGCGCCACCACTACCGCGCCCTGCAAGCTGCCGGCGGCCAGACCACGATCCCGCTCAACCCGTTTGAGAGAGGATGCAAGGGTTGTTTCCACTTGGTTCTGTACGCCGGTTTCGAGTGTCGTAAATACCCGCAAGCCTTCGCTTTGCAGGTCATCTGCGCTGTAATCACGCCTGAGCTGGCGTTTTACCAGGTCCAGAAAATTGGCATAACGGGTTATCGGTTCCTGATTCGGCGCCGCCACCCGCAGCGGACGCTGGCTTTCAATCTTGTATTGACGGTCATTGATCAGACCCGATTCGTGCATGATGCCCAACACCAGGTCGCGCCGGTCTTTCGCGCGCGCCGGCGAACGCCAGGGGTTGTAGTAGCTGGCGCCCTTCACCAAGCCCACCAGGAGGGCAATCTGGTCGATACCGAGTTCGTTCAGTGGCCGTCGGAAATAATGCTGCGACGCCAACCCGAACCCATTGATGGACTTGGCCCCCTGCTGCCCCAGATACACTTCATTGAGGTAGGTTTCCAGAATTTCTGCCTTGCTGTAATGCACTTCCAGCAGCAGCGCCATGATCGCTTCCATGCCTTTGCGGCTCAGGCTGCGTTCATTGGTGAGATAGAAATTTTTCACCAGCTGTTGGGTGATGGTACTGCCGCCCTGGGCGACACCACCGGCTTTGACATTGGCCCAGAGTGCACGTCCGATGGCGCGGATCGACACGCCCTGATGATCGAGAAAGTGTTTATCCTCAACCGCTAACAGTGTTTCGCCCAGCAAAGGCGGAATGTCCTGCAAACGCACCAACTGGCGGTCTTCCTGATGCGCCGGGTAAATGCCACCGATTTTTTCAGGCTCCAGTCGCAACAGGTTGCCACCGGTCAACCGCGTTATTTGGTCTCCGCTGAAAGTCAGATCCCAACGCGCCGGCGGCTCGGCCTGATCCCAGAATTCAAAACCGCGGCTGTTGATGGCGAATACCGTCTGCGCGCCCAGGCGCCGACGCTCGAATTGCCCAGGGCCGGACAAGGTCGCCACCGGCTGATAACCCAGCGTTTTGAGCTGAGCTTCAAGTCTGGCGGGCGCGAGTGGCATACCCTCGTAAACTTCGAACGGGCGCGCGTACACATGCGCGGGCAAGGCCCATTTACGGCCCTCAAATTTGCTGCGCACCTGGATGTCCAGCAGCACCACAGCCACCAGCCCCAGCAGTGCCGACAACGCCAGCAATCGCCATAGCCACGCACGCCAGCTGGTCCTGCTCGCTCGACTTCGCGCCCGCCGTTTGGCCATTACTCTTCCCCGTATTGCTCCCGCTCAGACTGCGGCAGTGTAAACAAGCCACCGACCATAGTCAGCATTAGACTTGCAGCGCCCGAGTCGGGATAATTGCGCTTTTGTTTCCGGGACGTGGCATGAAACACTTGGATATCTATGGCGTGGGCGCCGCATTGGTGGACACCGAAATCAAAGTCTCAGACCAGCAACTGCTGGACTGGGGCATACAAAAAGGCGTCATGACCTTGGTTGATGAGGCCCGTCAGACCGAGCTGCTCACCGCCATGGGCGAACACCTTGCCGGCGCCGAACGCGCGTCTGGCGGTTCCGCCGCCAACACCATCATCGGCGCGGCCTGGATGGGTGCAAAAACCGGGTATGCCTGCCGGGTGGCGGACGATGACAACGGCCGTTTTTATCTGGCCGACATGGACCGCGCCGGCGTGCAACTGACGCAGGACAAAACCACGTCGGCGTCGGGTATTACCGGTAAATGCCTGGTCATGATCACGCCGGATGCCGAACGCACCATGAATACCTACCTGGGCACCAGCGAAGGACTGGCGGCAGATAACCTGCACCTGGACCACATCGCGGCCAGCCAATGGCTGTACCTGGAAGGCTATCTGGTCACCTCTGACACCGGCCGACCGGCCGCCATCGCGGCGCGCAACCACGCCGAGCAACACGCCACCCGTACCGCACTGAGCCTGAGCGACCCGGCCATGGTGCAGTTTTTCCGCGACGGCCTGCTGGAGATGATTGGCGGCGGAGTCGATCTGCTGTTCTGCAACCGCGATGAAGCGCTGGGATTTACCCAGACACAAACGCTGAACGACGCCGCTGCTGCGCTGAAACATCACTGCAGGCAGTTTGCCATCACCCTGGGCGCCGAGGGTGCGCTGTTGTTTGACGGGGAACAGGAAATGATGGTGGCAGGCCAACCCGCCTGCGCGGTCGATACCAACGGTGCCGGCGACATGTTTGCCGGTGCGTTTCTGTACGGCCTGACCCAAGGCTGGGATTTTGCCCGCGCCGGAGAGCTGGCAAACCGCGCGGCAGCGCAAGTCGTCAGTCAATACGGACCGCGGCTGACCGAAGCGCAATACCGATCCCTGACGTCAGTCTGAGCCCTCAGCGCACTTAGTGACCACCGGGTTTGGCCGCCGCAAGTCCCAGCAGCGTTTCCAGTGGTTTGGGCGGACTGAAAAAATAGCCTTGCGCGTAATCCACGCCGATGTCCTGCAATAAGCCCAGGACTTCGGCGTTTTCCACGTACTCAGCCACGGTTTTCAGGCCGATTACGCCAGCCAGGTGATTGATGCTGGACACCATCGCCAGATCAATGGAGCCCGGCGTCATGGCCCGCACGAAACTGCCATCGATCTTGAGAAAGTCCACCGGCAGGTCGCGCAGGTAGCCAAAAGATGACAAGCCGCTACCGAAATCGTCCAGGTAAAACTTGCACCCCAATCCCCGCAGGCTTTTGATCAGGTGCACCGCCGCACGGAAATTCGCTACCGCCGCGGTCTCGGTAATCTCGAAATGCAGCCGGCTGGGATCTATGCCGCTCGCTTCGATTTCACTGTGCACAAATTGCGCGAAGGTTTCGTCGCTGATAGTGGTGCCGGATAAATTGACACCAAAACTCACGCGTTTATCCGGACAGCGTTCGATGAACTCCACCACTTTGATCAGCACAGTGCGATCAATTTCGTCCATCAATCCAAAACGTTCCGCCGCCGGCAAAAATTGCCCGGGCGCCACCAGTTTGCCGTCGTCATCCAGCATCCGCACCAGCACCTCCACGTGGCTGATCCGTGCATGCGGTTCAGCCACAGGTACCAGAGGCTGTGCGTACAACACCATCCGGTCTTCGGCCAGCGCGGCACTGATCTTGCCAACCCAATGCATCTGCGAACGGCGACGCTCTACCGCGGCGCTGTTGAGATTATGGTGCAAATGAATCCGGTTGCGCCCGGTTTCTTTGGCGGCCTCGCTGGCAGCCGTCGCCGCCGCCAACGCCTGGCTTTCCGATTCGGTGTCCACATCCACCGCCATGGCGCCGATGCTGATTGCGGCTTTGATGCGCTGGCCTTCCCATTCAAAGTTGAGCGCTTGCACCGATTGAATCATGGCATCGGCCACGCGCTGGGTGCCGGCCAGAGTTGCGCCCCGCAACAACACGCCAAATTCATCGCTGCCAATGCGCGCCAATACATCCTGCCTACGCAGGCTGGCCGCCAGGGTTTGCGCCAATTGCACCAGCAACTGGTCGCCACCGGCCTGGCCACAGGTCTCATTGATTACCCGCATCTGGTATATGTCGATCACCATCAAACCATGACCGGCATTCCCGCATTTAGCCCTGGCCACTTCGCGCGCAAGCTCTGCCTCAAACTGCAAACGATTGGGCAACTGGGTCAGTCCATCATGGGTGGCCTGCCAATTCATCCGCGCCGTGGTGCGCCGGCTACCACTGGCATCGCGAAATACCAGTACACACCCCGCCACGCGGCGTTGACCATCCCGGAACGGCGCCGCCATGGCATCGACCGCCATGGGTTCTTCACCACTGACAAACAACTGAGCATTACTGGCGGCATTACTGAGCCGGCCGCGCGTGAGCGCGTCCCTGACCAGACAGGGCAATGGCTGGTGTGACTCACCGTTAAACAGAGTGAACAAATTGCACACTTCCACGCCCATGGCTGAATGGGCACCCACATTGAGGAGACTGCGGGCGCTGGGATTAAGCGCGGTGACCATGCCCCGCTCGTCGGTCAGAATGACCGCGTCGGCAACGGAAAACAGGGCCAGCTGGACCTGCTCCCTGAGCGAGACCAATTCGTCCCGGAATGGCTGACTTTCGCTGATGTCTTCCAGCAGCAACAGCCAACCCTCTGGCCTGGCTTCAATGGCGCGCCAACGCAGCGAGAATTGCGTACTGTCTGCCGCGCGCATGCGTTGTACGAAGGGCCCCTGATTCTGGAATTGACTGACCATGGCGCTGAAGTCTTGCGCGGGACCGGTTACCCGCGCCGGCAGCAGACTGTTAATCAGTGGGGTGCGGCCGCCCAAGGCTTTCTCTGCACGTTGATTGGCCCAAAGGACCCGGCCTTGTGCGTCGGCCAGAATGACAAAATCGCTGACCTGCTGGAGCAGGCTGTCTATGAAGAGTGGCTGTTGTCGGTTTTCAGCAACTTGGCTCAAGAGTCATCCTTTTGGGTATTGGCGCCTTCCACTGAAGTATAGGTTGGCCTGCGCAGTTGGTTAGACTCTTTGACTATGGATTCCCTCACACATAGGGCGTTTTTATTACCATTTGGCACCTTAATCCACGAAAAAGGCGTCAGAACAGATCCAGCTGGTCATCCACCAAACGATCAAAACGTTCACCAAACACGCCCAGAATGGCGTCGGCAACCGGGCGCAATTGGCGCTCGAGGTAATGCGCGTAATCCAACGGCGACTGCTGCCGGGACAGGGGCTCGGGACCATTCACCGTGATCAGGTATTCGACCCAATCACCCCGCTTGGGGGGCTCTGGCAATTTGAGTGCGGCCTGCACGTGCGGCGGCCGATTGCGGGTGTAGTCCGTCAAGCGGCGTCGAAGGCGTTTGCGATACACCAATTGCGCATCCAATTCGCCGGCCCGCAAGGCCGCCACCTGATCCAGCAGCCAGCGCTTCCAGCTCAGGCCTTCGAATAGCCGCCAGTACAATTCCCGTTGAAAATCGCGCGCCAACCGGGTCCAGTCTGTGCGCACAGCCTCCAGCCCTTTAAAAATCAGCTCACGTCCTTTTTCGCCCGACACGATGCCGGCATAACGCTTTTTACTGCCGGTTTCAGCGCCCCGGATGGTGGGCATAAAAAACTTTTCGAAATGGGTTTCAAACTCAATTTCCAGCGCGCTCGTCAACGCCAGTTCCGCGTCGAGTTTTTCTCGCCACCAGTGGTTTAAGCCGGCGGCCAGCGCCGTGCCGGTTGCGCGCGCGTCCTCGCCCTTGTCGATATCAGCCAACCAGACAAATAAAGAGTCCGTATCACCATAGATGACCTGGTAACCCTGGTCTTCAATCCAATCGCGCGATTGCCGGATGATGTCATGCCCGCGCAAGGTAATGGAACTGCACACGCGCGGGTCGAAAAACCGGCACCCCTCTGAACCCAGCACCCCGTAAAACGAATTCATGAGAATTTTTATCGCCTGCGACAAAGGCGCATCGCCGCGTTGCTTGGCCTGGTCGCGGGCATTCCAGAGATGCGCAATCAGGTCAGGCAGTATGTGCCCCTCGCGGGAGAATGTGGCGCCATTGAAGCCCGGTACCGTCGCGTCGGCCTGTTGCGCGCGCGCTAACCAATAGCCGCAAGGATCAATCAGAAAAGTCCGGATAATAGAGGGGTACAGGCTTTTGAAATCCAGCACCAGTACGTTGTCATAGATACCCGGCACAGATTCCATGACATAGCCACCGGGGCTGACGATATCGGATTCCAGCTCGCCCAGGTTTGGCGCAATGTAACCAGCACGATGCAGCCTGGGCAGATAGGAAAATTCGAATGCGGCCACCGAACCACCCACGCGATCCAGCGGCAAGCCCGTGAGCCGCGCCCGCGCCAGCACGAATTCGAGCAAATGGGCGCGAGCAAAAATATCGGCGACCAGCTTACAATCCTGTAGGTTGTAGCGAGCCAGCGCCACCTTATCGTGTTGAAATAACCGGCTGATTTCACCCCCGCGATCGGTACCGGAAATCAGCTTGGCGTCTCCGAGCAACTGCCCCGATACATGGTTCAGGCTGAAGGATTCAAACTGGTAACTGGCGGCTTTCAGCCAATCGATGCCATCGAGCGCCACCCGACCCGGGATGTGTATGTAGCGTCGCTCAGACTCCGCATCTTCCCGCCAGCGAGGCTCGGCCCCTTGGCGCCCAAGCGAGAATTTCAGTTTTTGCGCCTGGCAGAATTGCGCCAGCATCCACAGGTCGAAGCCCACCAGATTCCAGCCGATGAGGATATCCGGATCGAGCAAGCGCAGCGCGCGCAGGAATTTGTCCAGGCAATCCCGCTGATCCCGGCAACTGATCAGTTCAAATTCGGTTTGCTCCGGGCAGTCGCCCACCATGTAGACCCGCGCAACATCGCAGCCATAGATACCGATGGAAAATAATTGTTTGCCATCCATGGACGTTTCAATGTCCAGCGACAGAGAACGCAGGGCTATGTCCTGCACCGGCGCCGGCAGCAATTTGCGTACAGGCAGACGTTCGCGCCCTGCGCTGGCACTGTGCCATTGCACATCGGCGGTGATGAATCGCTCCATGAGATACCGGTCGGGCGGGCGGATATCCGTTTCCCATAGGGCAATACCGGCCGCCTCGGCAAGTGATTCGATTTCGCGCTGGGTGCGCAAGTCATGGCAATAGAGCGCGTTAACCGGGCGCGCATCCCTGTTGCAGAGTTCAACCGGCTGCTGACGCCAATCGGGAAGATGGCCGATCAACTCACTCAGGCGGGACAGGTCGTCGCGGTCAAAAAAACACACGCTTTGCTCGCCGCTGACGACCAATAAACGCGCGCCTTCCGGTGTTGCCACCCAGAATTCCAGCGTGAGGCCTGTACGGCCTTCACGCCAGTCACGGGTGAGAAGGAAACCCTGTTGCACCCATTAACCCTGGGCCAGGAGCTCCCGCAAATCAATGATTGCGGCGTTGGCGCGGGAAATGTAATTCGCCATTACCAGTGAGTGGTTGGCGAGCATACCAAAGCCGGAGCCATTCAGGATCATGGGGCTACCGAGAGGCTCCTGCGTCGCTTCCAGCTCACGAATGATTTGCTGCAAACTGACGCGGGCATTTTTCTTTTCCAGCACGTCGGCGAAATCCACCTCGGCAGCTTTGAGCAAATGCAGCAGTGCCCAGCTGGTACCGCGCGCCTCGTAAAAGACATCGTCGATTTCCCACCAGGAGGTTTTGACCACCAGCTCTGCCGGCACCGCGGTGGATTGAACCGCAGCCGCATCACCGGCCAAATCCGTATTCACCCGGACCCGCTCCACACTGGCTGACAAACGCTGGGACAAGCTGCCCAAGCGGGATTCGACCGTGCGCAACCAGTAATTGAGATTATCTGCACGAGCATAAAACTGCGCTTCACGATCGTTTGGATCCGTCAGGCGCGTGAGATACGACTCTAATCGTTTGATGCCGGCAGCGTATTCGTTCTCAGACGACGGCAACATCCAGCTGCGATGATCGAAATTAAAACGGGGCTCCGCCAGTGCGAGATCTTTGTCCTCACGGGACTGCGATTGCGACCGACTCAGGGCTTCGCGCATGGCCTTGCTCATGTCGCGCACCTGCACCAATACGCCAAATTCCCAATTGGGAATATTGTCCATCCACACCGAGGGCGGCATAAGGTCATTGCTGAGATAGCCGCCGGGTTTGGTCAGCAGCGTATCGGCAATATGAATCAGCGTGGCGGTGGTTACCGCGCCCACCACCGGCTCCGCTGACTGTGCAGGCACTCGTTCAGCGGCAACCTGTTGTACTGAAAAGGGCGCCGGCTCGGTATCCCAGATGATCGCCAGCACCACCAACGGCAATGCCAGCGCGACCAGCGCGATCAACACCCAGCGCCAGTGCGATTGCCGGGTAAAATCCTCTTTCACATCCGCGCTGTAATCAGACATGCTGCGCTTGTTTTTCAACCAGAAGCGTTTAAGCCGATTCCACGCCATTGCGAGAAGCTCCCTATTAACCTTTGAACACTAGTGTTGATGGTGGTGATGATGATCAGCGCCGCGGGCCGAACGCACGTCGGCGGTGGCTGCAACTTTTTCGCCGGAGGCAAATCTGAATTCAGTCGCGACCGTCTGGCCCGCTCGCAATGGCGCCGCCAACCGGAACAGCATCACGTGATACCCGCCGGGTGCCAACTCTACCGTTTGGCCTGCAGGAATCACCACCTGCTCCAATCTGCGCATGCGCATCATGCCGCCATCGTCCTGACTGGCATGCAATTCGGTTTTATCGGCACCCTGGACGGCCACAGAAACCAACGTGACATCTTTTTTGCCGGTGTTTTTCACACTGGCAAACAGTGCCGAACTGGATGTACCCGGAATGGATTCCCTCGCCCAGCTGTCGCTGATCACTACGTCCGCAAAACTCATGGACGAGACCAATAACGCCGCAGGCAAGGCCAGACCCGCCAATAACTTTACCGATAGCGGCTCGCAAAACGCCATTATTTTCATGCTGCACTCCTTATTATCAGCCCTGTTCATCAACGGGCAAATCCTCAGCCGGATGGCCCAGCAGGTATCCCATGCCACCGTCCAGTCCCAACGCGGTAATCTGCTGCCACTCGGCGGCCGTTTCCACGCCCTCGGCCAGCACCATCATATCGCAACTGTGTGCGATTTGAGCCAAGGACTTAACAAAGAACTGGTTTTCCTGACTGGCGTCAATCGCGCGAATGAAGCTGCGATCAATCTTCAAGCTGTATAGCGCAAGCGATTGCAGATAGTTGAACGCTTTACCCGCCTGACCAAAGTGGTCGAGCGCTACCCTGACGCCCTGGGCCTGCACCCGCGCCAACAAATCTGTCAGTTCACTGCGATGATTTACCATCACCTGCTCGCTGACCTCCAGAATCAACCGCTCCGCTATAGCCGGGTGCTGACCCAGAAAGTGTGACAACCACAAACCAAAACCGGTATCGGCCACCGTGCTGGGCGATAAGTTCACACACAAATCACATTCCGGTACGGGCAACACCTGCGCCAACTTTTGTAACACACACCGATCCAATTTGGGCGCCAGACCAAAGCGCTCGACCAGCGGCAGTACTCTACCCGCACTTTGTAACTGGCCATCCACCGGTATACGTACCAGCACCTCTGCATGCAGCAACGATTGCGAGGCATCACACACCGGCTGGTAATGCAGCACCAGACCGCCGGCATCCAGTAACCGGCCCAGTAATTGCTGCCATTCGTTTGCGGGGCGTCCAGCCGAGCCCGAGGGCTCTGCCATCATCCATGCCGGTCGGCGCTGATGCTGAGCACGGCGCAGGGCTTCGTCCGCATTGGCCAGTAACTGGCTGTCCAGCGTCACCGCCGGCACATGCACGGCACCGATGGCGGCGGGAATACTGCCCTCGGGCCAGGCAATTTGTTGCAACGCCTGCGCAAGCCCGGCGCACAGCGATTCCGTCTGTTCACGCTCAATGGCAGGCACAAAAATACAAAAATCCGCACCACCTCGACGAGACACAATTGCACCCGGCCAACGCTCTACCATCGGTACCAACAGCGCGGCCACCTGCTTTAAAAGTAAGTCGCCCGCTTCACGGCCCTGCAACTGGTTGTAGGTCTGCATGTCACTGATTTGCAATAACAACAGTGCACCTTCGCCGCCACCGCGTTCGGATTGAATGAAGGATTCCAGGCGCGCATCAAAATCCACCCGGTTTGACAGGCCGGTCACAGCATCCTGATGCGACGCCCGGTGCAGCGATTCGGTCAGCTCCAGTTGCTCGCGGAACATATCGCGGATTTTCACCACCATGCGATTCATGGCCAGCACCATGCGCCGCAATTCGCGCGTGCGCGGCAAGGTGGCCTGCTCGGTGAACTCACGCCGGCAAATGGCTTCCGCCTGGCGCTCCACCTGGCGCAGCGGCCGCAACAAAAAGTGCAGGGCAATGCCCGCAAGCCCGTAGGCAAGTACTGCAGTGAACATAAACAGCCACAACTGCTCATTGAATACCCGCCACAAGTCGCGATACGCCAGGCCGGTGTGCGCACTCACTTTGAGTTCACCCAAACGGAACCAACCGCTGATGACCTCCGACTTACCGGCGGGCTCGGGGATTTCAATCAGATCGATGAACCACGCCGGTACGCCGTCAGCTTCCAATTGCTGATTGCGCTCCACCAGTACCTGCCCGTTCAGATCGAGATAGACGATCTCGCGGTAGTAGCCGCGATCAAAAATCACATCGATCATCGAGCCCACCAGGACCAGATCCTTATCCTGTGCCGCCTGGGAAATCGAAAAACCCAGGGCTGTTGCCGTGTCCTGTGCGTGGACCTGCATCTGCTCGTAAAAATAGCTGCGGGCATTGAACACGCTGACCACGAGGTTGCCCGCGAGCAACACGATAACCAGACAGGTGATAGCAAAAATTAACTGACGTAACAGGCTCACCGGCGCTCCCGGACTGACTGTGGATTTTGCCCTGACTATAGCATGAGCGGCGATGACCACCGCCAGTGGTTATCCGGCCGATGCGACCGGCGCAAGCTGTTGCGGGACTGGCACCACCACGATCCGCGGTCTGGGCGACAAGCCGGTGGTTGCGCTGAACTGGAACTGGGGCTGAGCCTGCTTGAGCTGTTGATAGACCCAGCGGGCCTCGGCGTCTGTGCGAGCGTAGATCACAATGCGCTCCTTGTGCCTGACCAGCTGGGACGCCAACCCTTGCAATTGAGCCACCAAACCGGGGTCGCGCGATGACAAGGCATCCACCGGTAGCGGCAACTCATTCAGCGCGGCGCCGGCCAGCACCAACTGCTCCTGCTGTGCCAGCGCCTGGCGCAGTGCGATTGCCTCCGGATTCTGTGGATCTACGCGCAATAATCGGCGCAGGTACCGTTGCGCGCGCTTGTAGTCACCTTCGGACAGGGCGGCATTGGCAAGCGCAAGGTAGCGCCGGCAGATCATACTCAAGCCACGACGGGCATGGGGGTTTTCAGGGTCCAGCACCAATGCGCCGCGGTACAGCTCGAACGCACTGTTGCGCAAAGGCACGGTCAGGTGGTCGCGCGCCAACGCCTCGTCCGCCGCCGCCAGGTATTCCAACAGCTGGTTTTCCGGCTCAACCGCAGAGGGCTCGAAAGGTGCCGGCCGCTGCAACTGGGTCAGCTGCGTCAATTGCGGCACGCAGCCAGACAGAAACACCAGCAGCGCTGTAACAATCCACACCCGCGGCCGATCAGACCATCGGGAGGTGGCGCCCGCTGACAAGATGACAGCTGCGGGCGACGATTTTTGAGTTAATGGAACACGTTGAAGCACTGACCAATCCGACAAAACCACTGCCAAAGCGACAAAACGCCACGGGAAGCACACAGCTGACCAGAGGCAGGTGCTATCCTTGACCTCTTTTCTGCCCGACCCACCCGGGCATCCACATAGACATTTGTACCGGTGAACGACACTATCCCTATGCTCGCACTCATTACCCGCACGATTCACAGGGGCGCACAGTGTGCCAAAAGCCACCCACTCGCGCCAGTTTCAATACTGCTGACCCTGCTGCTTACGTTGGCGATGGCGCCCGCCCAGGCCCAGTTCACCACTGACGGGCTCGGCAGCGAACCCGAGTTCCTGCCCGTAGAAGAAGCCTACCAGGCTGTGCCGCTGGTGACGGGGCAGCAATTATCGCTGGAGTGGCGCATAAGCCCCGGCTATTACTTGTACCGGGAGCGCTTCAACCTCCAGGCGGCCCAAGGCGGTCAAACCATCCCGCTGAGTACCCAGTGGCCCGCCGGCAAACACAAATATGACGAGTACTTCGAGAAAGAACTCGAGGTGTATTACTCCGGTGTGATGCTGGAATTAGCCGGCGCCTTGGATCTGACGCAGGATTTCGAGCTCCTGACCCAATCCCAGGGCTGCGCCGACGCCGGCCTGTGCTACCCACCGCGCAATCAACGCTTCCTGTTCGACGCCAGCACCGGCCAATTCACCGAAGTGGCCGTACAACTACCCGTTGCTGCCGAATCCGCGCCAGCGGCATCAATCCCGACTCCGGCGCCCGAAGGCAGCTGGGCATTTGCCCTGCTGGCCGCTTTGTTGGGTGGCGCCATCCTCAACCTCATGCCCTGTGTGTTCCCGGTGCTGTCGATCAAGGCGCTCTCGCTGGCCGCCAGTGGTGAGGACGCCCGCCACCGGCAAATGCATGGCTGGGCCTACACGCTGGGGGTTGTGCTCAGCTTTGTCGCCATTGCAGCCGCCTTGCTGCTGGTGCGTGCCGGCGGCGAAGCGGTGGGCTGGGGCTTTCAGCTGCAGACACCGGGTCTGATACTGGCACTGGTCTATCTGTTCTTTATTCTGGGCCTGGCACTGCTGGGCGCAATCGAAATTGGCTCCGGCCTTGCCAATCTGGGCAGCGGTTTGGCCAGCAAAGGCGGACTCAAGGGTTCTTTCTTTACCGGTGGTCTCGCCACCCTGGTGGCCAGCCCGTGTACGGCGCCGTTTATGGGTACCGCGCTGGGCTACGCCATGACCCAACCCGCCTATGTCAGCCTGACCGTGTTCGCCGCCCTGGGTACCGGCATGGCATTGCCGTTTCTGGCTTTGTGCTACTTACCCAACCTGCACCAATGGCTGCCAAAACCCGGCGCCTGGATGGAAACCTTTAAGGAAATTCTGGCCTTCCCTCTGCTGCTGACCGCCATCTGGTTGCTGTGGGTGTTGGGACGTCAGACCAGCACGGATCAACTGGCGCTGGCACTGTGTGGCCTGGTGGCACTCGGGTTTGCGTTGTGGGCGTGGAAACGCCGGCACTGGCTGGGCCGGGCCTTCGCCGTCGCCGCCGTGGCAAGCGCGGTAATCCTGCCGTTGGCAGACGCCGACAGCCCCGACATCTGGACAGCCTATGACAAAGACAGCTTCAGCCAACTGCGCCAGAGCGGCCAGCCGTTGTTCGTGAATGTCACCGCCGACTGGTGCCTGACCTGCCTGGCCAACGAAAAACTGGTGTTCAGCCAGCAGGACGTGATGATTGAAGTGGCTGACGCGGATTTGCTGTTAGTGAAAGCTGACTGGACCAAATACAATGCCGATATCACTGCACTGCTGGCGCAATACCAACGCAATGGCGTGCCGCTCTACCTGATGTTCCCCGCAGATCCGGCGGCCAAACCCGAGATTTTGCCGCAGCTGCTGACGCCCGAAATCTTTACCGACGCACTTTACCGCGCGATAGAGACAAATTAAGCGAAATTGAACACCAAAGCCTGCAAGTTTTTAAATCTTGCGGGCTTTGGCTGTCAAACTGCAGCCACTTTCGCCAAACATGTCGCCTTCTGCCCACTTCCAGACAACCAAATCCCAAATAAAACAAGCGTTTTGATGCTAACTTCTGCGAACTGGTAGCGATTAGGTAAGAATTCACGGTTTTCACCTGCAACCCGTGGACAAGGAGTCACAAATGGGGCACACTCGCCCTTCATTTTCGGCTCCCGACCCTTTTGCCGACGTTCGTTGCACGATCGCGGCCAGATCAGGGAATCGGGTCATTTTGAATCAACCAGGTGACGAAATTCTCCGGCATGGCGACAATTCTTGTACTGCACGGCCCAAATCTGAATTTACTCGGCACCCGCGAGCCTGGCGTGTACGGCAGCACCACGCTGACCGACATCAACCAGCGCCTGACCGAACGCTGTCTGCGCGACGGCCATCACCTGCAAGCCCTGCAAAGCAACGCCGAATATGAACTGATCGACCGCATTCACGACGCCAAGCGCGAGGATGTGGATTTCATTCTGATCAACCCCGCTGCGTTTACCCATACCAGCATCGCGCTGCGCGATGCGTTATTGGCGGTCGCGATCCCCTTTATCGAAGTGCACCTGTCAAATGTGCACGCGCGTGAACCATTCAGACACCACTCCTACTTTTCCGATGTGGCGGTGGGTGTCATCTGTGGGCTGGGAGCCCAGGGATATGAGCTGGCATTGGAAGCCGCACTTCAGAAACTGGCCTGAAAACCAATTCCTATTAACAGGCAATAACACAAAGTGAGAGTGTGATGGATATTCGCAAAATCAAAAAGTTGATTGAGCTCCTTGAAGAATCCGACATCGGCGAAATTGAAATTAAAGAGGGTGAAGAATCAGTGCGCATCAGCCGTGGCTCCAGCCACCAGCCGGTGATGCCCGTGCAATACGCCGCTGCGCCTGCCGCAGCACCGGCCGCTGCACCTGCCCCTGTTGCGGCAGCCGCCGCACCGGAAGCCGCCGCCGCGCCGGCCACCAGTGGTCACGCAGTGAAATCACCCATGGTGGGCACCTTCTACCGCTCCCCCAGCCCGGGCTCACCGGCGTTTGTGGAAGTGGGCAAACAAGTGAAAGCCGGCGACGTCATCTGCATTATCGAAGCCATGAAGATGATGAACCAGATTGAGGCCGACAAGGCTGGTGTAATTGAGGCGATACTGGTAGAAGACGGCGAGCCCGTCGAGTTTGATCAACCCCTCGTCACCATCGTTTAACTGACGGCTGCCGACAGGAGTTGACCTCATGTTTGATAAAGTACTGATTGCAAACCGCGGCGAGATTGCGCTGCGGGTTTTGCGCGCGTGTAAAGAGCTCGGCATCAAAACCGTGGCCGTGCACTCGCAAATTGACCGCGACCTGAAGCACGTGCGCCTGGCCGACGAAACCGTGTGTATCGGTCCCAACCCGTCGCCCAAAAGCTACCTGAATATCCCGGCCATTATTTCCGCCATGGAAATCACCGATTCGGTGGCAGTACACCCCGGTTACGGCTTCCTGGCCGAAAATGCCGACTTTGCTGAACAGGTGCAGCGCAGCGGGTTTGTTTTCATTGGCCCCGACCCGGACGTGATTCGCCTGATGGGCGATAAAGTCTCTGCCATCGCGGCAATGAAAAAAGCCGGTGTACCCACCGTGCCCGGCTCGGACGGCCCGCTGCCGGATGACCGCGAGCGCTGTCAGGAAATCGCCAAACGCATTGGTTACCCGGTGATCATCAAGGCCGCTGCCGGCGGTGGTGGTCGCGGCATGCGTGTGGTGCATACCGAAGCGGCGCTGATCAACGCCATTCAGCTGACCAAATCCGAAGCCAAGAACGCGTTTGGCGACGATACCGTGTACATGGAAAAATTCCTCACCAACCCACGCCACGTGGAAGTGCAGGTCATGTCTGACGGTCAGGGCAATGCCGTGCACCTGTACGATCGCGATTGCTCTTTGCAGCGCCGTCACCAGAAAGTACTGGAAGAAGCACCGGCACCCGGCATTCCCGATGCTGTGCGCGAGGCCTGCTACGCATCCTGCGTAAAAGCCTGTATTGATATTGGCTATAAAGGCGCCGGCACTTTTGAGTTCCTGTACGAAGATGAACGTTTCTACTTCATCGAAATGAACACCCGCATCCAGGTGGAGCACCCGGTCACCGAAATGGTTACCGGCATCGACCTGATTAAAGAGCAAATCAGTGTGTGTGCGGGCAACAAATTGTCGATCAAGCAGGAAGACATCGTGCTCAAAGGCCACGCCTTTGAATGCCGCATCAATGCAGAAGATCCGAAAACGTTCATGCCCTGTCCGGGCAAGATCAACACTTTCCACAGCCCCGGCGGGCTGGGCATCCGGGTCGACTCGCACATTTACGGCGGCTACAGCGTGCCCCCGAATTACGACTCCATGATCGCCAAGGTGATCAGCTACGGAGACGACCGGGAAATCGCGCTCAAACGCATGCGCAACGCACTGGATGAAATCGTGGTGGACGGTATCCGGACCAACATCCCTCTGCAGAAGGAGCTGGTGCGCGATGCTGGCTTCGCGAAAGGGGGCGTTAACATCCACTACCTCGAGAAAAAGCTCGAAGCCAACAAGTGATACCAAAGCCCGCATCTGCGGGCTTTTTTGTCTTTGCCCCGGGCATTTTTGGGGTGTGGCGCCGCCTTATCCGTCTTTAACCTGACACAATAAACGGAGTATCCCATGTCCCGGACATTTTTCGCCTGGGTCCTGCTCATTTGCACCAGCCTCGGTGCCCATGCAGCCACACTGGACCCATCCAAGGACTACCACAGCCAGTCCAACCCCCATCAGATTAAGGTGACCCATTTCGCATTGGACCTGAATGTGGATTTCAAAAAGCGCGAGCTGGCAGGTCATGTGGTTTATGACTTCGAGCGCAAAGACCGCAATGCCCGCGAACTGCTTCTGGATACCCGGGACATCACCGTCATCGCCACCAGCGTGCGCGTAGACGGCAAATGGCAGAAAACCGGCTTCAAACTGGAAGCCGCCGACCCCGCACTGGGCAGCGCGCTGCGCATTGCCGTGCCGGAGAAAGCCGAACAGGTCAAAGTCCAGTATCGCACCAGCCCGGCCGCGTCCGGCCTGCAATGGCTCCAGCCCGAGCAAACTGCCAGTAAAAAGCACCCGTTCCTGTTCACCCAGGCACAGGCGATTCACGCCCGCAGCTTTATCCCGTCCCAGGATACGCCCCAGGTGCGCACCACCTACGACGCAATCCTGCGCACGCCCAAAAACCTGCGCGCGGTCATGAGTGCCGAAAACACGCCCAATGCGGCCAAAACCGGCACCTATCAGTTTCACATGCCGCAGGCCATTCCCTCCTACCTGATCGCACTGGCAGTGGGCGATCTTGACTTCAAAGCCATGGGCGACCGCACCGGGGTCTATGCCGAGCCGGCTCTGTTAGATGCCGCTGTGGCCGAGTTTGAAGACACCGAATCCATGCTCATTGCCACCGAAAAAGCCTACGGCCCCTACAGCTGGGGGCGCTATGACCTGCTGATTCTGCCGCCGAGTTTTCCATTCGGCGGCATGGAAAATCCGCGCCTGAGCTTCATCACCCCCACGGTGATTGCCGGCGACAAAAGCCTGGTCAGCCTGATTGCGCACGAATTGGCGCACTCCTGGTCGGGCAACACCGTCACCAACGCCACCTGGCGCGACCTGTGGCTGAACGAAGGCCACACCACCTACCTGACCTACCGGATCATGGAGATCATCTACGGCACCGACCGGTTCAATATGGAATCGGTGCTCGGCTATCAGGACCTGACCGCCGACCTGGCCGATCTACCGGCGAATTACCAACACCTGGCCATCGACCTGCGTGGCAAGGATCCGGACGACGCCTTCAGCGATGTGCCCTATGAAAAAGGCGCGCTGTTTCTGAAAGAAATTGAACAGCGCATCGGCCGCGCCGCGTTCGACGCTTATCTGAAACAGTATTTCGCCGACTACGCGTTTAAAAGCCTGTCCACCGAAGACTGGCTCGCCTACGCGCAAACGCACCTGATTGCCAAACACCCGTCGGCCTTGTCCCTGGATCGCTTCAAGGCCTGGATCTATGCGCCGGGCCTGCCTGCCGATCACCCGCTGGCCGAATCCGATGCGTTCACAAAGATCGATCGCATCCACACCGACTGGCTTGCCGGCGCGATCCCGGCCACCGCCATCGACACCAAAGGCTGGACTGTGCATCAGTGGCTCTACTTCCTGAACAATTTGCCAGAACAACTCAGCCCGGAGCAAATGAGCGCGCTGGACAGCGCCTTTAATCTGACCGCCAGCACCAACAATGAAATCGCTCACAGCTGGTTGCTCATGGCCATCCGCAACCAGTACCAGCCCGCCTACGCCCGGCTGGAAACCTATCTGGTCAGCATTGGCCGGCGCAAGCTGATCACACCGCTCTATCGCGCCCTGATGGAATCCCAACAAGGGCAGGCATTCGCGCGCAAGGTTTACGCCGAAGCCCGTCCGGGCTATCACCCGCTGGCCCAGGGCACCATGGACGCCATCGTCAACGCAAAATAATCGCTCTGCCATCCGGTGGTCTGCGCGACCACCGGATGCCGCGCACTAAGTTGAAAAACTTTCACGCGCCCAATCCGGCAACCGGTCTCTGAATCGTTATACTGACCGCCCAACCCGGAGCCCACTATGAATCACCCCCTGTTCGAGCAACGCCAACAGCATTCAGAAACCCGTGTGGTCAAGGCGATCTTTCCCGGCACCACCAACCACCACGACACCCTGTTTGGTGGCCAGGCGCTGGCCTGGATGGATGAGGTCGCGTTTATCAGCGCCACGCGCTTTTGTCGCAAACCGCTGGTCACCGTATCCAGCGACCGCATTGATTTCAAAGAACCCATTCCCGCCGGCACTTTTGCCGAACTCGTGGCCCGCGTGGTTGGCGTGGGGCGCACCAGCCTGACCGTGCGCGTGGATATTTATTTGGAGTCCATGTATTCCGACGGCCAGCACCTGGCCATCAGTGGTGAATTCAAATTTGTCGCCATTGGCACCGATAAAAAACCGGTACCGGTGTTTGACCAATGATCAAGCCGCACCAACAGCCAGCGAGTAACAGCCTGTGCCCCCTGTGCCAGCGCGACAACCACTGCGCGCTCGCCCGGGGCCATGCACCGGACAGCTGCTGGTGTATGCACACCGCCGTGGATGCGACTCAACAGTCACGCGCGCAGGCCATCGATCCCGCCCGTTGCGTGTGTCCATACTGCGCTGCGCCCACAAAGGGTGCAAAGCGCTGAAAGCCGCAAAAAACCTGCACCAGCAGAGCGCAGCCCGTTGGCGACACTTTTTCTGTGCCGGGCCAGGCCGAAATATTTAGCCCAAAAACTTAAAAAAAAATTTCATTTATTGCTAAGAATCGCGCCTTTTTTAATTCCTATAAATTTGGCACGGGCAATGCAATATCCCCGGTGTAGTCAGTTAGTTTCGATTTATTTTTTACTACCGAGGGTCTGATCATGAAAGTACGCACACTTGCCACCACGCTGTTGATGACATTTGCAGCCAGCGCAACTTTTGCTGCCACTTGTGACAACGCCGCATTGCCAGCAATGCCCGGCATTCCAGCCGCTGACGAGCGCAGCTTTGAGTCCATGCTGGCCGCGCAAAACGACGTAAAAACTTACGTCACTGCCAGCAAAGAATACCTGAAGTGCGTTCGTTCAAGCAGCCGCCACAACGCATTGGTTGACCAGATTTATGCGGTCGCCGACGAATACAACACTGCGCTGGCAGAATTCCAGGCCAGCACCCGATAATTTTGCAACACGCGCTGAATCACCACGCCGCCCGGCTGTGTTTCAGATGAATACGATCGCCTGTTTGCAGGACAGGCCGTTCGATGGGATTACAGTTTTCATTGCTCTCCTGCTGTCTTTATGACAGAACCGGCGCAACAATTCCAAAAGGCTTACTGGCTTTTGGAATTGTCCGCCGGACTTTTTTTGTCAGCGTTTACTCTATAAATCAATGCACAGCCGTGCGCCATTGACCACCGAACACCACACTCAACAACGCCTGACCGCGCGCCTCCAACCGACGCATCCGCGCTGCGTTCTCCTGCGTCATGGGTTTTGCACACACATCCATCAGGTGCGCGCGGGCACACAGTGCTGCGGCTTGTGCTTCGTGCCAGAAACCTAACTCGGTCAGTGTATGTGCATGGTATTCGGCCGTATCCAGTAATCGCTCGGCATCAAAACCGGACACCAGGCCCATACCCCCATCGTTGGCGCGGATACGGACAATGTCCCAGGCCGACCCGAAAAAACTGCGCGCACGGGCCCAGTCCCGCACTAAAAATGCCTGCTGTCCCTGACTGAACGCGCCCACCCAAAGCGCCTGCGCCAGCGCAACCGAGCGCGCCACCTGCGCGCGATGATGCCCACACAAATAAACCATGCCAACCTCTTATTGATAACGATTATCATTTGCAATATAACATACGCAATGACTCATCCCATGGCAAGTGGAGGCACCCAAGATGGTACGGAAATCTCAACAAGCACCCCTGTTGGTGGCGGTAACGCCGGAGACATTGCGCCAGTTGCTGGCCGAAGGAAGGCTGGGGGCCGCGGATGTGCGTTGCTGCAACGCGCAACAACGCCAGTTGATCAAACGCTGGTGTCTGGAGAATCTGCGAGCGCGGTTGTGCTGATGGCCGCAAGCAGTTGCTGTTCGATGGCGCCCCAATCCAGTGCCTCCGGATTGAGGATCTCCACCCGTGAGTCCAGGCAGTCGTCCATGGATTGCTGACGCAATACACGATCCACCATATTAAAGCCCAGTACATCATCCGGGGTGATCATGACCGCCTTCAGGCGTTCACACGCGATACCTGAAAACAGCGCCCAGAGCCGGTCCGGATCAAAGCAGAGCTCGGGTTTAAAGGCCCAGCCGGCGCTGTGCCAGCCGCCCGAACGCCGGCTGCGGAACAGGAAACCCCGTGCGTTGTAGACCGGATTCAGCGTTAAAAGCGGCAAGGTCGAAGCCGGCACGACCGCACCGGTGGCGTCGGACTCCGCCGCCGGCCCCACCAGCCACGCCAGCTGCCCGGCCCCCTCGTGTACCGGCGACCAGGGTTTATGCCGCCACTCATGCTGGTGCAGGTATTGTTCAAACAGCATCAGGTGTTGCGGCTCATAGGTGTCGGCCTTGGCAGCCAGCACCCGGTCGGCCACCGCAATCTGCTGGTTGAATAGCGGGTTTGACCGGTAGCGGCTGTCGGTGAGCTTACGCGCATCCACCAGAGTCAGGGTGGCGCACACCGCCAGCAGGTTTGCCATATGAGGGGCACGCAGCTGCGCCAGGATCTCGTGCGGATGGCCAAGCCCGGTGGGTTCGATGATCAGCCGATCGGGCTTGGCGCGCCCGATCAGCTGATTCAGCGCAATCTGAAAGGGCAGCCCATTGGCACAACACAAACAGCCGCCCGGCACTTCTCTGACCACGACGTCGTTCGCGCCATTAGCCAGCAGCGCACCATCAATGCCGATATCGCCAAACTCATTGACCAGCACCGCCCAGCGCTCACCCGCCGGGCGTTGACGCAGCAAAGACTGTATCAGCGTGGTTTTACCAGCGCCCAGAAAGCCGGTAATGACATTGACCTTGACCATGGTGCCCCCAATCAAAAGAAGCCGCACCCTACACCAATTGGTTGCCGCCGGTATAGGGATCATCGAACGGTGCTACCCTTGGAAGGTCATTTTTAATGTTCATAAACTGGGGGTAAGATGCCTCCCATCCGTCTGGTGCCGCAGATACTGCCAGGCGCAGTCCACTTTGACCTTTCAGGAGAGTTTCATGTCTCGCAACGTTACCGTCGCCGCCACCCAGATGGCCTGTTCCTGGGATCGCGATGCCAATATCGCCAATGGCGAAAAGCTGGTGCGTCAGGCCCATGCCGCCGGCGCCCAGATTATTTTGCTGCAGGAGCTGTTTGAGACCCCCTACTTCTGCCAGAAGCCCAATGCCGATTACACCCAGTTGGCCACCGAACTCGCCGACAACCCGGCCATCAAGCATTTTCAGGCCATCGCCAAAGAACTGGCCGTCGTACTGCCCATTTCCTATTTCGAACGCGCAGGCCGCGCGCGCTACAACTCCATCGTGGTGATCGACGCCGATGGCAGCATTCTGGGTAACTACCGCAAGAGCCACATTCCCGATGGCCCCGGCTACCACGAGAAGTACTACTTCAATCCGGGCGATACCGGCTTCAAAGTCTGGAACACCCGCTACGCCAAAATCGGCATCGGCATTTGCTGGGACCAGTGGTTCCCGGAATGTGCGCGCAGCATGGCACTCATGGGTGCGGAACTGTTGTTCTATCCGACCGCCATCGGTTCAGAACCCCACGACCCCAACATCACCTCGCGCGACCACTGGCAGCGGGTACAGCAAGGCCATGCCGGCGCCAATCTGATGCCGCTGATCGCCTCCAACCGCATTGGCCGCGAGGACCAGGAGGATTACCACATCACTTTCTACGGCTCGTCATTTATTGCCAACCAGTTCGGCGAAAAGGTGCAGGAACTGGACGAGACCAGCGAAGGCATTCTGGTACAAAGTTTTGATCTGGACGCGCTGGAAAAAATCCGCACCGCCTGGGGCGTATTCCGCGATCGCCGGCCGGCACTGTATCGCGCCATTAACACCCTGGATGGCAGCCTGGAGTCCTGATGATGAGCACGCCACGCGCCGACGGCTTTGCCATGCCCGCCGAATGGGCACCCCAGAAACAGGCCTGGATGATCTGGCCCGAGCGCACCGATAACTGGCGCCTCGGCGCCAAGCCCGCGCAAGCGGCGTTTATGGCGGTGATGCGGGCAATCGCTCAGTACCAGCCACTGACTGTGGGCGTTTCGCACGCCCAGTTTGAAAACGCCAGTGAGCAACTGGCTGGCATCGCCAATATCCGCGTGGTGGAAATCAGCAACAACGACGCCTGGGTGCGCGACACCGGCCCGACCTTTGTACGCAACAGCGCCGGCGAAGTACGGGCGGTGGACTGGCGCTTCAATGCCTGGGGCGGGCTTAATGGTGGCCTGTATTTCCCTTGGGATAAAGACGATGCGGTTGCGCGCAAGATCGCACAAATCGAGAACACCGCGCGTTACCGCACCGACGAGTTCGTGCTGGAAGGCGGCTCCATCCATGTGGACGGAGAGGGTACCCTGATCACCACCGAGGAATGCCTGCTCAATGCCAACCGCAATCCGCACCTGACGCGCGAGCAGATTGAAGCCTACCTGGCAGATTATCTTTCAGTGGAAAAAGTCATCTGGTTGCCCGACGGTCTGTACAACGATGAAACCGATGGGCACGTGGACAACTTCTGTTGTTTCGTGGCGCCTGGCGAGGTGCTGTTGTGCTGGACCGATGATGAGACCGATCCCAACTATGAACGCTGCCAGCGCGCTTTTCAGGTACTCGAAGCCAGTACCGATGCCCGCGGCCGGTCGTTCAAAATACACAAAATGCCAATTCCCGGCCCGCTGTTCGCGACTGAGGAAGAGTGTGCAGGAGTTGATCGCGTTGCCGGCACGCAACCGCGCGACCCATCCATCCGGTTGGCGGGGTCCTACGTGAACTTTCTGATCATTAACGGCGCCATCATTGCGCCCAGTTTTGATGACGCCAAGGATCGCGCGGCCGCGTCACTGCTGTCCGATTGCTTCCCCGGACGCGACATAGTGATGGTCCCCGGACGGGAAATTCTGCTGGGCGGCGGCAATATCCACTGTATTACGCAGCAGCAGCCCGCCTGATCAATTGCGCCTGAATTCCACACTCAGGTGTGGAATTCGTTCACCTTCTGGCGCAGGTTCTGCACCGCAGAATTGAGCTCGCCGGCAATATCGGCCAGGGTGGTCACATCCTGCGCGGATAAATCCGTGGCATTGCCAAGGCTTGCCACCTCTTCCAGCACCTGATCCACTTTCTGGCTCACGCTATGGATATTGGATTCACCTTTTCGGGTTCGCTGACCCGTGAGCTCCGCCACCTGTTGCATCACATCGCAGGTGGTTACGATCACATCGCTCGCTTCGCGCGAGGACTGACTCAGTTTTTCCAACGAAGCTTTTTGTGAATCCACTTTTTTTCCGGCCGCATCGATCGCGCCGGTAATGGCGGAAATAATCTCGTTAATTTCGGTCAGGCTGTTCTGGGTTGACTGGCTTAAGCCCCGCACTTCATCGGCCACCACAGAGAAACCGCGACCGTGCTCGCCGGCGCGGGCGGCCTCAATGGCGGCGTTGAGCGCGAGCAGGTTGGTCTGATCAGCAATGCCGTTAATCACCGCCAGCACATCTTTTATTTTAAGCGCATTCTCTGATAGCAAGGAAAAGTTATTGGTGATTTCGTTACTGGCGCGCACGTGTTCGTCCACCAGATCTGCCATGGCACTGACGTTCGCGCGCGAACTCTGTAACTGACTGTTGGCATCATTAACGCGTGCATTGGTCTGCTCAGCGCGCTGGCTGATCCCTTGAGTCAATGCCTGCATTTCTTCCATATGCTGGCGCGCGCGATTGACCACCGCCAGTTGGTCCCGAATCCGGGAACGCATGCCCGATGCCGTGTCGTCCAACTGCTGGGCGGCGCCTTCATTCAATTCTGCCACCCGCTTGATATCCACCAACGCGTCGCGGATTTCACTGCGAAATAAATCGATGGTTTGAACCATCTCGGCCATTTCCGCATTGAGTTTGGTGTCGACATTGCAGTCCACCGACAGATCTTTGCGGGCAAAGTGTTTGAAATAATCAGCCACGCTTTGCAACGCGTCCACGCCCCAGCGCTTCTCATCAATATCGTGGATGACAAGCACGCCAATCAGCAAAAACTGGATTACCTGGCTGAGGGTATTGTCGGTAAAAAACAGGGCGTTTACTGCCAGAAGCACCATGCCCACCCAATGGACCAGGCGCATGCGTAAGAATAAGGAGGTCATATGATCGGCTATCCATAAAAAAAACACAGCATTTTTCAGGCTAGCACAGCTTTATATACCTACAAGTGATTATTCAATACCCTTAAATTACGTGTGGGTATAGGCGCAATGATACGCCTATACCTTATTGCTGGCTGCATCAGCGCGCAGCCACTTCTTCTGTGGTTACCAGCGTATCGCGGTTGAATTTTGGTGCCAGATAGCCCACCACCTTCTGTGCTTCGACCATTTCAGCAAAGCTGAGCAAATTCATGTCGTTGCAATTGTAAAAGGTGTGGGCGCGGGTACGATCGATTCCGCGAATACCGTGGTAAAGCGATGTCCGCAGCTGACCAGGCTGGTCGCGCACAATTGCTTTGCACACCCCGCTGGCTTCGTTGTCGGCCACCACAAATACTTTGCCGTTGCGCTCAATCCGGGTATCTGCCTGAACCATCGCGGCAGAGGTTAAAAGTGCGCCACCCAGCGCGGCGGCAATAACCAATACTGATGCATTTTTAATTTTCATGTCGGGTAAACTCCTGTGACTCTCTGTGCTGTTTGTTCGCGAGCTTGCTGCAGTACCTGCCAGCGCCGGCAATTGGCTGCCGGTTGAGATCCAGTATTACAGGCCCGGAAACGAAAAAAAGAGTCCTTCGACAGCCCGCCGAAAAGCCGGGTCAGCCAGCATAAAAACAACAACAGACCGACTTTTTCGGTCAATCGTGTCGCCAAAAAACGCTTATAGAGAGATAAAATGCACTGACGCACGATTAACGGTTGATCGAATCACGCTCATTATTGGCACAGAAATCGCGGTCGACAGACCGACTGAATCGCCAGCGTCGAAGTGAATGGCCGGATCGGCCAATGGAGCAACCCGAGGTGCCACCGGCGGTTATTGATCCGTTTCACTGTGCAACGCCAGGCGATTACCCTCCGAATCGATAATCAACGCGCGGTATCCATGCGGCCCAATGGCGTGAATAGCTTGCTCAACCCGTCCACCCTGCGCTGTCACCGCCGCCTCCGCAGCCCGGATACGACCATTGACATTGAGGTACACCAAGGGGCCGAGCGAACCTACCCGGTCTGGTTGCACGATGAGACACGCGCCATTGCCCTGGCCGTGGTCCAACACCGCAAACGCCACCTCGCCAACGGCTTCCTGATGCACCGGCAGCCCCAATACCTGCTCATAAAAAGCCGATGCGCGGGCAAGGTCTGCCACTGGAATATCCATCCAAACCACACGGTTGTGGTCTTTGTTCATTTCTGCCATGTTTAGCGGCTCCAAACAGATGAGGCGGGTCTATGCAAACTATCCACATTGAACGGATTTTTCCACTGCCACCCGCCGAATTATTCGCAGAACTCACTCACCACGAGCGGTTCGGCGAAATCATGGGCCAGAATATCCTGACGCTGAAGGCCGCTGAGGGAGAAGCCAGCTGCGGCGTGGGCTCTGTCCGACAGATCCCGCTGGGCATTGGACTCACGTTCGAGGAAACCGTTCGCAGTTATGTACCCGGCCAATTGATGGAGTACCAGGTCACGCGCGGCAGCCCGGTGACCGAACATTGGGGCCGGATGGCATTCCACCCCCACCCGCGCGGCTGCCGGTTGCTCTACAGCATCCGGTTTCAACCCCGCATCCCGTTCACCGGAGGGCTGATCGCCGTGGCCTTGCGCCGGGCGCTGACCCGGGGGCTGGACCGCTACCGCGATCGATTGCCATTGCGAGATTAGGCCCGTCACACGTCCCTTATGTGAGAGTTTTTTCCATTCCTCTAACAACAACAGGGAACCCTATGAACACGCTCCTTTCCAAGAGCTTGCCCATTGCACTGCTGGCGGCTGCCATCGCCGGCTGCAATGCGGACAAACCCGCCAACGACGCCGCTCAACCTGCTGCTCTGGTCAGCGGGATAGACAAAGCCAATGCCGATCCGAGCGTACGCGCTCAGGATGACTTCTACCGGCATGTGAACGGCCATTGGCTCGACACCAAAGAAATCCCGGCCGACAAATCCAATTACGGCTCCTTCACCAAACTGGCCGATGAGGCCGAGGTGCAGCTCAGAGCCATTATTGAAGACGCGGCCAAAGCCGGCGCCCAAGCCGGCACCGAAAAACAGAAAGTGGGCGATTTCTTCAACAGCTACATGAACACCGACAAGTTGGAAACACTGGGCACCCAGCCGCTGCAGCCACTGCTGGCGGAAGTGGACGCCATTGCTTCCAAAGACGCGCTGATGACCTGGTTTGGCAACGCTTCCCGTTCCGGCGTGAAAACCCCGGTGGTGTCTTTTATCAACCCCAGGATAAGCGCGACGCCACCCGGTACGCGGTATACACCTACCAAAGCGGCCTGGGGCTGCCCGACCGCGACTACTACTTCAAGGACGATGAAAAAAGCGTCAGCCTGCGCGCAGCTTATAAGGCTCACATTGCCAAGATGCTGACACTGGCCGGGATTGAGGCCGATGCCGAGGCGATTTACGCCATCGAAGAAGCGCTGGCTGAAGGCCATTGGGCCCGGGTAGATAATCGCGACCCGGTAAAAACCTACAACAAAATGCCGCAAGCAGAGCTCAATACCCTGGCAGCGGGCGTGGCCTGGGCCAACTGGACCAAAGCCCTGGGCATCGACGGCGAAGCCGATATCATCGTATACCAGCCGTCCTACCTGACCGCATTCGCTCAGGTCATGGCAGACAAGCCACTGGCAGACTGGAAAGCCTATGCCAAATGGCAGCTCGCGGCCGGTGCGGCGCCTTTGCTGAACAAAGCGCTGGACGACGAAAGCTTTAACTTCAACAAGAAAACCCTGCGCGGCATCGAAGCCCAGCAGGAGCGCTGGAAGCGTGCAGTGCAATTCACCGACGACGTGATTGGCGAGGCGGTTGGCAAAATTTACGTGGAGAAGCATTTTCCGCCGGAAGCCAAGGCGCGCATGGAAACCCTGGTGCAGAATCTGTTGCTGGCCTTTGGCGAGGGCATCGATGGCCTGGAGTGGATGACCCCCGAAACCAAGGTGGCGGCACGCGAAAAGCTGGCCAAGTTCACCTACAAAATTGGCTACCCGGATAAATGGCGCGATTACAGCTCGCTGGAGATCAAAGCTGACGACCTGTTTGGTAACGCCCAGCGCGCAGCGGCATTCGAATACCAGCGCAACCTGGCCAAGCTTGGCGCCCCAATCGATAAAACCGAATGGTACATGACGCCCCAAACCGTTAATGCTTATTACAACCCGGTGGCCAACGAAATCGTATTCCCGGCCGCCATCCTGCAACCACCTTTCTTTAACATGGCGGCGGATGATGCGGTGAATTACGGTGGCATTGGCGCCGTGATCGGCCACGAAATCGGTCACGGTTTTGACGATTCCGGCAGCCAGTACGATGGCGATGGCAATCTGCGCAACTGGTGGACCGATTCCGATCGCACCGAGTTTGAACAGCGCACCACTGCACTGGTGGAGCAGTACAACGCGTTTGAGCCCCTGCCGGGCGAATTTGTCAACGGCAAGTTCACCCTGGGTGAAAACATCGGCGACCTGGGCGGCTTAACCATTGCGCACAAGGCCTATGGTCTGTCCCTGGCTGGCAAGCCGGCGCCGGTGCTGGACGGGCTCACGGGTGACCAGCGTTTCTTCATGGGCTGGGCCCAGGTGTGGGCGCGCAAGTACCGCACTGAAGAGTTATCCCAGCGCTTGGTTACCGACCCCCACTCGCCCAGCGAATACCGTTGTAACGGTATCGTGCGCAATATGCCCGAGTTCTATCAGGCATTTGACGTGAAAGCTGGCGATGGCCTCTATCTGGCGCCCGAGCAGCGGGTCAAGATCTGGTAAGCGCAGCAGACTTTCTGGTCACAAAAAGGGGGGCTTAGCCTCCCTTTTTTATGGTTATACTGTTTGTGCTCAGCAGGAGACTTACACCATGACAAGCATCAGATCCGACCTGGATCGCGCCAAGCGCAAGGCCTATAGCCTGGCGGAAGAAATCGCCAACAGCGTCAGCCACGGTATCGGTGCCGCCCTCAGCGTTGCGGCCCTGACCCTGATGGTGGTGGTATCTGTCGCCAGTGGCGACGGCTGGAAACTGACCAGCGCGCTGGTATACGGCATCAGCCTGGTATTTCTGTTTCTGGCGTCAACCCTGTACCACGCCATCGTGCACGATAAAGTCAAAGGTGTACTGCGCCTGATCGACCACTGCGCCATTTACCTGTTGATTGCCGGTACCTATACCCCCTTCCTGCTGATCAATCTGCGCGGCGCCTGGGGCTGGACATTGTTTGCGGTGATCTGGAGCCTGGCGCTGTTCGGCATTTTCTTTAAGCTGTTTTTCAAGCACCGGTTTCCCAAACTGTCGTTGTTTACTTACATTCTCATGGGCTGGCTGGTGATTGTGGCGTTATCCGAAATGCTGGCCAAAGTCCCGTCCGGGGCCATGTGGCTGCTGCTGGCCGGCGGCCTGGTGTACACACTGGGTGCCGTGTTTTACAAGTGGGAGAAACTGCCATTCAACCATGCCATCTGGCACCTGTTTGTGCTTGGCGGCAGCACCTGCCACTTTTTAGCGGTCTACCTTTACGTCATGTAATCCCGGTGGCGTAAAAGCCAGCGGCATAAAAAAAGGCACCTGCGGGTGCCTTTTTTGTGTGTCGACGCGGTAGTGAATTACTGCGCGGTACGGCGACGCGCGGCAGCCAGCCCCAACAAACCCAGGCCCAGCAAAAACAGGGAGCCCGGCTCAGGCACACTGGAATAACCAATCGCCTCGATGTAACCACCGGGTGCATCGTTCCAGCCGGTGGCGGCAATCGCGTAGTAGCTGTAGCCCGTGTTCAGTCCCGTCATCAAAAACTCGCTGTCGGTAGGCGTTCTCTGAGACAAGCCATTGCTCGCGGGTGCGAACACAGACGAGTAATTAATCCCGTCCAGACTGTAGAAAATATTGAACATGGTGGGATTGCCCGCTTCACTGATCCCGGTATGTTCAGAGTGACCACCATTGAACCAGACCTGGTCCAGAATCACGTCGAAGGAAAAGTTGAAGAACAGGATTTCGTCACCGGCACTGGAGGAATAGACATTCGGCTCCAGATTGTCGGTATCGCGATTAAAGCGGCTGTCATCACCCGCGGTGTAGGCGCCAAGGCCACCGTGCTTGGGATCAACATCCTGATAAACCACGCCACTGACGTTGGGATCAATGTGATTGGTGGTATTGAATCCCGGCTGCGCCAGGTTTTTGTTGGCGGTGGAAATACCCGCGGTGACCACGAAATCACCGAAACCCAGCGCACTGCCATACGCATCGCCACTGGTTTTGACACTGCCGCCGGTACCGGTCAGCACATCACCCGCCTTGGCAACACCGCCGCTGTTATTGTCAAAAATGACCACTGTGGCCTGCGCCAGACCAGTCACAGACGCCAGCGCCACCGCCCCTAACATTTGAGCAAATTTCATAAAAAATCATCCATGTAGAAAGTAAAATCCTGCAAAGCAGAACTAAAGCATCAATTCGTTAGCAATAACCGGACCACATATAGAAAACGCTTAGACATCAAACAGTTAAAGCAATTACAAAGCATTAGATAAAGTCAGAGTGTTAAGTTATCCGACACCCTAAAGCATGAATTTCAGCCCTTGGCCGAATCCATCGGGCCAATGCGTTGAGGCCACCGTAAAACTAACCGACGATCGAAAATCCGGGTAAGGGGCTTTCGTTCCCCTCCGTCATATGGTGTGATTCAAAATTGGCAATTATTTGCTCAGGTGATGTAGTACATATGAACAAGGTTAAACTGTTGGCCGCCACGATAGTGGTAACGGCCACTTTGGGTACGCAGGCCTCTGCCGCCACACCCAATCAGGTCATGCGCATGGATACCAACGCACAAGGACAAGCCCACGGACTGTTCCAGATCCAGGGGCCCATCACCCCCACCTCTCAGGCAGTACAGAAAGCCGCGCGCGAAGGCGCCGCCGACTCGCTGCTGAGCAAGGCCAGGGCGTTTTTCTGGGATCACCAGACAATGCTGGGCGCAGGTGCCGGCGATCTGGTGCTGCACAAGCAAAACACCGATGCCTTTGGCAATCAGCATTTGCGTTTTTACCGCACCCTGGCCGGCATTCCGGTGAAAGACATGGAAGTGCTGGTCCATTTTGACTCCGCCGGCAATATGACCAGCGTCAATGGCGAGATCGTTCAACTGTCGCCAGCGCTGGAAACCCACATGGCCAGCCAGCGCCCGCGCATCAGCGAGGCCGACGCCCTGGCAGCGGTGGCAACGCTGCGCAATACCACGCCCGATCAATTGCGTTTGCTGTCCGCCAAACAATGGCTGTTCAATGAAGCTCCCCACGTGCGTTGGCACCTGGATTTAAACCCCGAGAACGGCATCGACAGATTCAGTTACTGGCTGGATGCGGAAACCGGCGCCCTGATAGACGTGCAGAACACCCTGCGCCATCCCATTCCCTTCCGTCGCTGAGGAAAGCCCCATGCATTACATTTTTTCAAGCGCCGGCCTGCTTTTCGCGGGCGCGCTGCTCGCCGCTGGCGCCGCCCATGCCGATAGCCTGAGCAAAGGCAATATCGCCCAATTCAGTTTTGACGGCACCGCCGGTAACAGCTATGAAATCGGCTTCAATGCGCAGAACACCTGCCCTACCAGTGCCAGTAAAAGCTGCTGCGTATTGCTGGTGAACAATGGCGCCCAGCAACCGACCTCGGGCTCCTTTGAGCAGGCCGTTGCCGCACCAGATACCAGTGTCGCCTCGGTGGTGGTAGACAAGGCCAGCGACGGTAAAATTTCAGCCGCGATTTACGCCATAGAAAACTGCGAGTACACGCCACCCAGCATCGTCGCCATCAGGGCCACGTCAGAGACTCTGCAATTCGGTTCAGGCAATGGCCAACTGGGCGAAAGCTACAGCGCGGTACCCACCACCCAGACCGCTGACGGCGGTGGATTTATGCTGCGCGATATCAGCCGACGCGCCAGCATGGAGGGCATTAATGACAACCCCAACGCCGGCCAGATGAGTGATACCAGCGCCATTACCGCGCGCCGGGTGTTTGGCTATTGGTCTGCCAACGACCTGTTCCTGTCGGACAACCCGAAGGACAGCGATGGCGTTTACAACACCAGCGCCCAATCGGAGCTGCTCGACGCGTTGATGAACTCCGGCAAGGTCTACGACTACTGGCAGTCAGTGCTGGGCTTCAACAGTTTTGACAATAACAGCGCCACCATGGACGCGCTGACCAATGCGCCTTTCCCACCGGCGCCTGCAACTTTCTGTGGCGAAGTCATTCCCGCCGGCTCGCTCTACAACGCGTTCTGGAATGGCTATGAAATTGTCTTCACTCCGCGCGATTTCACCAGCGCCCGTTCCGGCAATTACTACGCCAACAGCCTGGCCGCCGCGCTCGATGTCACCGCGCACGAATGGGGTCATGCCATCTCTGATCGCGCGGTAAATCTCACCTACGCACGCGAGTCCGGTGCACTGAACGAGGCCTACTCGGATTGGATGGGCGTAGCGGTTGAACTGGCCAACGGCGAAGACAACTGGACCATGGGTGAAGGCGTTGCCCTGATACGCGATCTGGCCAATCCGGCGCGATTCGGCGACCCCGATACTTATCAGGGCGAAAACTGGCAGCCCACCGATACCGTGTCCTGTTCTACCCCGGATATCTGTGTGAACGACTACTGCGGTGTTCACACCAACAGCGGTGTGGCCAACAAGATGTTCTACCTGCTCGCTGCCGGTGGCACGCACAACGGCATTGAAGTGCAAGGCATCGGCGCGGATGTTGCGCTGCAGATCGCCACCGATGCGCTGCACAACTACTGGACCTCAAATGTGGATTTTGCCGGCGCCAAGGCGGGCATGATTTCCGCTGCAGCCAACTACGGTGACAATGCGGTTGAACAAACCCGCAAAGCCTGGGAGGCCGTGGGTGTCAGCGAAAGCAAAGCCGACTGCAATGGCGGCACTATTTTCGGCAAAAGCTGTGGCAGTAGCAGCGGCGGTGGCGGTTGTGCGCTGGGCAACCCCGATGGCGATATCGACCCCACGCTGTATTTACTGCTCCTGCTGGCACTGGTGACACTGGTCCGCCGTCGCATTGTCTGAACCAGACGTCCCCGCACCGGCGCCAGACGCTTTACCTTTCTGGCGCCAATCCACCTGGCGCATTTGCACTGTGGTCGGCACCTTGGTGGCGCTGGCCCTCGGTGCCTGGATGCCCGTCTCCCTGACGCCATTCCAGCTGGTGCTGCTGGTCATTCTCTTTCCCCTGCTGGAGGAGATTGTGTTCCGGGGGCTGGTCCAACCCCTGATTGCCCGCCACTGGCGCGCGCGCTGGCAACAGCTGAGTCTGGCCAACATGGCCACATCGGCACTGTTTGCGCTGGCACATGTGGCCAGCCGCGGCCCCTCGCCGCTGACCGTGGGCGTATTCATTCCATCTCTGTTGTTCGGCCACGCAGCAGAGTCCAATCGGGGCAAGCTGGGTGCACCGATTGCCATGCACATGGCCTTCAATGCGGGCTTTTTTTTACCGGGGCTGATCGCGCATTAATTTCATTGGGCAGTGAATTTGAACACGCCGACCGAAGCGTCGGACCGTCGCCATGACTCCTGTCGGCATACGCCGATGTGTCGGACCACGGTTTTTGCTCCTGCAAAACCGGCATTTCTGTCAGTATTGATCGTGAACTGAACTCATTGGGCAGTGAATGTCAGCACGCCGCTCCTGCGCTTCCCTGCGCCCGCGGCATACCGTACATCCTGTACATAAAAAAAGCCCGGGAGTGCCGGGCCAGTGACGAGAGTACTCAAAAAAGTACAAGAGAGAACATAAGGCTTACGCAATAAACGCACCGCCGAAGGCGGGCAAACTCAACTGGCCGGCTGAAAGCTCAGCGCCGGTCAGTCCAGAATCCGGGAGCAAGGCTGATTGATCGGGTACCTGTAAGGTGACCGGCTCAGCCGTGAGGTTAAAGGCCGCCCGCATCACCTGACCATCCGCCATAGACCGCCTGATCAGCAAGCAGCCGTCTGGCGCATCATCAAAGGCAATGTCACCCTGGGTGAGCAGAGGCTGTTGTTTACGCCAGGCCATAAAGTGGCGGAAGAAGTTCAGCATGGAGTGCGGATCCTGGTCCTGCAGGTTCACGGCCAGGGTGCGATGGCTATCGGGCACGGGCAACCACGGCTTCTCTGCACTGAATCCCGCGTGGGGCGCGTCAGACTGCCAGGGCATAGGGGTGCGGCAACCATCGCGGCCTTTGAAATTCGGCCAGAAGGTAATGCCGTAGGGGTCCTGCAGGTCTTCGTAAGCAATATCCGCTTCCACCAGCCCCAGTTCTTCACCCTGGTAGTAACACACACTGCCACGCAGCGCAGCCACCAGTGCGTGCAATGTCTTGCCCAGCGTTGGGTTGAATCCTCCCCCCCAGCGGCTCATCACCCGCACCACATCATGGTTGGATAGCGACCAACAGGGCCAGCCGTCATTGAGGCTGGCTTCCAGGTTTTCGACGGTGGTACGGATATGTCTGGCGCAGAATTCCGGCACCAGCAACTCAAAGCTGTAGGCCATGTGCAGGCGCTTGTTGCCTTCGGTGTATTTGGCCATGGTGGCCAGACTGTCTTCCGAGGAGATCTCACCCAAGGTCACCACACCCGGGTAACGGTCACACAGCGCGCGCAACTGCTCGAGAAACCCGATGTTCTCAGGCAGATCGTTGTTGTAATAGTGGTACTGGAACGCGTAGGGATTATCTTCACTGAAACCGCGCCCCTGACGCTGATCTGCCGGCTTGGCCGGGTTATCGCGCAGGTCTTTGTCGTGGAAACAGAAACTGATGGCATCCAGACGCAAGCCGTCGACGCCACGCTTCAGCCAGAACTCCACTTCAGACAGTATCTGGGCCTGAACCTCGGGGTTATGGAAGTTCAGATCCGGTTGGCTTTTCAGAAAGTTATGCAGATAGTACTGGCCCCGGCGAGGCTCCCATTCCCAACCGCAGCCGCCAAAAATAGACAGCCAGTTGTTGGGCGCCGTGCCATCGGGCTTGGCGTCAGCCCACACGTACCAATCGGCCTTGGGATTATCGCGGCTTTCGCGACTTTCCTGGAACCAGGCGTGCTGGTCGCTGGTATGGCTCAATACCTGGTCAATCATGATCTTGATGTTGCGGTCGTGGGCCTCGGCAATCAGCTCATCCAGATCGCCCAGGCTGCCAAACAGCGGGTCCACGTCGCGGTAATCACTGATGTCGTAACCGAAATCGCGCATGGGCGATTTGAAGAACGGCGAAATCCAGATAGCGTCCACACCCAGCGAGGCGATGTAGTCCAACTTACTGATAATGCCGCGGATATCGCCCACACCATCATTGTTGGCATCCATGAGACTGCGTGGGTACACCTGATAGATCACCGCGCCCCGCCACCAGGGGGCCTGATCCGACACTGAAGACATAAAAACCTCGAAAACCTGACCATACGGCAGCGTTGTCTGTGGTCCTCACAGACCGTCTCAACAACCCGCTGCTCCGTTATTGTTGTACATGGCACAAACATACAGGGCGCTCTCTCGCACCAGCAAGGGACTACATACGTATGCATGGGGTGCGGGCCACTTATCACGCCCGTGCAAGCGATGAATACGTATGTATTGCCGCCCTGAAATTGGCAGCCAAAGCCGCTTTTGTCATAACCTAAACACCGATTGTGATTGTTAGTCCTCTCGTCCTTGAAACCCGCCCATGGCAGCACCTTGCCGGGCGGGCATTTTTTCTTCACCCTCCTGCGATGACCCGACTGACAATCCTGGTTTCAGCGTTTTCGGAGCAACAATGAAAATAATCCGCCCCGCCCTTCTGGCAACTTCCATTGCCCTGGCTGCCTGTGGCAGCAAGGCGCCAAGCACCGCCGCACCCAGTACAACATTGCCGCTGATTGGCACCGACGAACCCTGGGCCTCTGAAGCCATTTACTTCGTGCTCACCGATCGCTTTGTGGACGGTGACAGCAGCAACAACTTTGAAGATCAGGGGCGCGAGATCGGCGACGGGCGCTGGCACAGTTTTCACCGGCACTTCGACGGCCCGAACGGCCGCAGTGCCAACGTAGGCTACATGGGCGGCGATTTCAAAGGTCTGCTCAACCACGCGGATTTCATTACCGACATGGGCTTTACTGCGGTGTGGATGACACCGATTGTGGACAACCCCGACGCCGCTTTTAACGGCGGTGACCCGGTGGGCTACGACCAGTGGGGCGACGGCGGAAAAACCGGCTTTCATGGCTACTGGGGCGTGAATTTCTACGCGCTGGATGAACACCTGCCCTCTGCCGATCTGGATTATCGCCAGCTGAACCGGCAACTGAAAGACACCTACAACCTGAAAACCGTACTCGATATCGTCGGCAATCACGGATCGCCCTCGTACAGCGCTCCCGAGCAGATCAGCAATTTTGGCAAATTGTTCGACGCATCCGGCGCGCTGGTGGCCGACCACCAGAACATCCATCCGGAACAATTGAGCGACGATGAGCCTTTGCATCATTTTTTCAACCGCAAACCGGATGTGGCGCAACTGTCAGACTTCGATGAAAACAACCCGGCTGTCGTGGACTATCTGGTGGGCTCCTACTTGCAATGGATCGACCAGGGTGCCGATGCCATTCGCATCGATACCATCAAACACGTGCCTCACCATTTCTGGAAAACCGTGACCGACCGCATCCGCGCCGAACACCCGGGCTATTTCCTGTTTGGCGAATCGTGGAATTATGACGCCGAATTCATTGCTCAACACACCCTGCCGGAAAACGGTGGCGTGAGCGTACTGGATTTCCCCATGCAACAGGCCATGTTCGCCATGTTCGGACAGGAACAGGCGCCCTACAGCAAAGCGCTGGAGGCCATGTATCTGACAGACGGCCCCTACCACAATGTGTACGAGCTGGTGACCTTCTACGACAACCATGATGTGCAGCGTCTCGACGCCAGCGATGAAGGCTTCATCGATGCCAACAACTTTATTTTTACCAACCGGGGTATTCCGCAGATTTATTACGGCTCGGAAATGGGTTTTGAACGCGGGATGAAAGAGCACCAGGGCTCGCGCAATTATTACGGCGTTGAAAATATCGAAAAGGCGCGCAAGCATCGCATTTTCGCCGAACTGAAAAACATCGCCCACGTCCGCAAAACCACGCCGGCGTTGCAACGGGGGTTACAGCACAACCTGGCCTTCACTCAGGATACCGCGGCCTTCTATCGGGTATTGGACGCCGACGGCATTCAGCAAACCGCGCTGGTGTTGCTCAACAAAGGTGACCAACCACAGGCCCTGTCCGTAAGCCAGGGGCTCGCGCAGGGCGAATGGAAAAATGCCCTCACCGGCGAGACCCTGCAGGTACAAGACAAGTTACAACAAACGCTGGCGCCGCACAGCGTGCAGGTCTGGATCAAACACGGCGCGATCGACGCCGAATTGCGCCAACTGCTGAATTAACCGGATATGCACCGCTTAGGGCCAGATTCTGGCCCATCTTTTTTTACTGGCGGTAAACAAAACTACAATAAGCGATAACAAACCATAGGTCCTTCCTGTATGAGCACAAACAAACAACAACCGGTCTTGCCGTTCTGGCAGGTGTGGAATGTGAGCTTCGGCTTTCTCGGCGTGCAATTCGGCTTTGCCCTGCAAAACGCCAACGTAAGCCGCGTACTGTCCGATCTGGGCGCTGATCTGCACGCACTTTCCCTGTTCTGGCTGGCCGCGCCGGTTATGGGGCTGTTGGTACAACCCATCGTGGGTGCCGCGTCCGATCGCACCTGGAATCGCCTGGGTCGCCGTCGGCCATTTATCCTCGGCGGTGCCATTGCCGCTGCGCTCGGCATGCTGCTGATGCCAAACGCGCCCCTGTTTGTCTCGCTCATGGCACCCATGTTATTTGGTGGCCTGATGCTGGCGCTGATGGACGGCGCCTTTAACGTCACCATGCAACCCTTCCGTGCGCTGGTGGCCGATATGGTGCCGAGCGAGCAACGCACGCTGGGCTACTCCATCCAATCACTGCTGATCAATATCGGCGCCGTGTTTGGTTCAATCCTTCCATTCCTGCTGACCAATGTGATCGGCCTGGATAACGCCTCCAAAGTAGGCGAGGTCGCGCCGTCGGTCACCTGGGCGTTTTACATCGGCGCCACCATTTTATTTGTCAGTGTGCTGTGGACAGTGATCCGCACCAAAGAGTACGCGCCAGACGAATATGCCGCTTACAAGGGGCTTGACGCAGACGCGCTGAAAAAAGCCCAGGCACCCAAGCCGCTGATGGAAAAACTGAAAGGCTTTTTCGCGCTTTTCCCGCAGATGCCCACCACCATGCGCCAACTGGCCATCGTGCAATTTTTCAGCTGGTTCGCCCTGTTTATCATGTGGGTATATACCACACCGGCCATTACCCAATACGTGTGGGGCGTGGAAGCCAAATGGTTTGACCCGGACTACCTGCACAGCGTGGGCGAAATTCCTGCTCACATCGCACAGGCCAAAGGCGCGGCGGGCGATTGGGTCGGCATCCTGTTTGCCGGCTACTCCCTGTTTGCCGCCATCTTTTCGGTTGTGCTTACCCGGTTGGCGCGTCAGTTCGGCCGCAAAGCCATCTACGCGTTTTCGCTCGCGGCCGGTGGCGTGGGTTACATGAGCTTCATGTTATTCCAGGGTGGCGATGCTACCAGCGTAAACCTGGGCGTTACTCAGATTACCGTACCCAGCGGCGCGCTCGGCCTGATGCTGCCCATGATCGGCGTGGGCATTGCCTGGGCCGCCATCCTCGCCATGCCCTATGCGATTCTGTCCGACAGTTTGCCGGCCGATAAAATGGGCGTGTACATGGGCATTTTCAACTTCACTATCGCGGCACCGCAAATTGTGTCCGGTTTGTTTGCCGGCTGGATTCTGCACAGCGTGTTCGACAATCAGGCCATCAACATCATCATGCTGGCCGGCGGTGCCATGCTGGCGGGCGCTGTTTCGGTGATCTTTGTCAAAGAGCCTGAAGCCAGTCGCTGATTGCCTTGGTGCTTACGACGATGCTTACAAAAAAAGCCGCGCAATGCGCGGCTTTTTTATTGGTGTATCGTGGAGTCTGACCCCACGCCAGGATAATGCGTGGCGCAGGCGCTCAGAAACTGCCTGATCGTTTGAACGGGAAAGCGATTGGCCTTGTCTGAGCCTGGCCGGAG
The DNA here is from genome assembly GCF_000305785.2 of Simiduia agarivorans SA1 = DSM 21679. Lineage (NCBI taxonomy): Bacteria > Pseudomonadati > Pseudomonadota > Gammaproteobacteria > Cellvibrionales > Cellvibrionaceae > Simiduia > Simiduia agarivorans. The sequence goes on from NC_018868.3 coordinate 2,135,264, forward strand.
CTGATCACCTGGCAGAAAACAGCCATAGCCACTCAACAGGCTGTACCAGGACATGGGCGCGTAAAACCGGTCGTATTGCGGTTGCTTTAACAGCAAGCGCAAGTCGCCGGCCTGATGCCAGGCTTGTAGCAGCGGTGCCAGTGGATCCGATGCAGGCACAGCCGTTGCCGCTTGCCAGTAAGGCGTGTCCCGTCGTGCACTGGCCAGATAGTGCGCCACGATATAATCCCGCACACCGTCAAAATGATCATTCACCCGCTGATTAAATGCTTGTCGCTGGGTATCCGTAAAATCACTCAATTCCCAGGAATCGGCAAACTGCTCAATAGTGGTTTGCACCAGATTGAGTGCGGTGGCCTCAAGCGGCTCGATAAAACCTTGCGATAATCCCAGGGCCAGACAGTTCTTTACCCAGTGGCGTGCGCGCCGCCCCACCCGCATGGTCAGATGCCGGGCGGGCACAGCGTCGGTTACACCCAGGTGGCGGCGCAAGCTTTGCTCGGCTTGCGCCGGCGAACAGAAACGGGAGGAATAGACATAACCGTAGCCGGTTCTGTGGGCGAGGGGAATTTTCCAGATCCAGCCGCAGTCGGCGGCCTCGGCCCGGGTATACACCGGCGCGGGTGATTCGGGCGCCAACCCGATGACCACCGCGCGGTCGTTAAGCAGCTGATCTTCATAACTGACAAAGGGTTCGGCCAATGCCCCCTGCAATAAATGCGCCGAAAATCCGGTGCAGTCTACATACAAATCCGCCACCAGGGTCTCGCCCGAATCGAGCTGTAACCGAGCGATACCGGATGCATCCACCGGCACACCGGTTACCCGCGCACGCGAATGAAGCACACCGCGCGCTGCTGCCTGCTGACTCAGGTAGCCCGCCAGACGGCCGGCATCAAAGTGATAACCATAACCGGTGGCAAAGGGAAACTGCCGGTCGGGTACCGGTACGCGGTTTTCAGCGGCCAGACGGGCATTAATAAAGTAGTCATCGGGATGTGCTTGCACTGCGATACCCAGGCGGCGCATGTCGCAGTTGTAGAGAAATGCGGGCTCGGTGTGCAAATCCAGTGCGCTGTCAAAGGCATGGAAATAATCGGGATAATCTGCCCGACCCGACCAACCGGCAAATCGGATACCGGTTTTATAGGTGGCGCCGGTTGCCGCCATCCACTCGCTTTCCGCAATACCCAGAAAATCAAAATACTTTTTCAGTGCCGGTGTGGAGCCCTCGCCCACACCCACGGTAGGAATATCCGGCGCCTCCACCAGCGTCACGGAAAAATCCCGCCAGATGTGGGCAAACAACACTGCCGCCATCCAGCCCGCGGTGCCGCCGCCAACGATTGCGATGTGTTTCATCAGACGGGCCCTTGCCGTTGCGAAAAAGTGTGCCTATCAGCGTATCACACAAATAAAAAGGCCCCGCCAGAACAGAACGGGGCCGACGAGCAAACTACCTGATCAGAAGGAGTAATTCACACCCAGATAGTATTGGCGACCAAAATAAGAGATGGTGCCGGTTGCATCCTTGGAGCCGAAATAACCCACGTTGGGTTCATCGGTCAGGTTATTGATGGAGAACACCAGGTCCATACCGAAATCGAATTTGTAGCTGGCCTGATAGTCCCACACGGTAGAAGCATGGCGAATCGTTGGATTCACATTAATGCCCACCACCTCGTCGGTGCGGGTACTCTGATACACGCCAGACAACCGGGTTTCGAAATTCTCAAACGTATAGAACAGCATCAGATTGCCGGAATGTGGTGACAAGCCAGGGAAGTCAGTGACTGCACCCGGTTCATCAGTAAAGATGCTGGGCGTGGTGATTTCACTGTCAACATAGGCGTAACCGGCACTCAACCCCAGCCCATCAAAGGGTGCGGGCAACATGGAGAAGGTTTGTGTGTATGCCAGTTCGGCACCACGGATATAACCACCTTCGTCATTGTTGGTCGCCAACGTGTAGTCGCCTTGTACAACGGGCACTTCACGGGGTAGCTCGCCAGGCGTTTCAATATAGAGGTAATCAGGCCGTGGAATACCCGCGTCCAGATAGGCTTCGACAAAGAAATCCTGGTAGGTCACCGTTTGAATACGGTTTTTGACATCTTTGTTATAAACCGCGACCACAACCGCGCCATCACCGTCTTCAAAATAGTGTTCGTAAGACAGATCCACTTGGTCGGCCTCAAATGGTCTGAGGAACGGGTTACTGCCCTGATTCAAATCATAACGGGCCAAACCAGAGCTGGGGGCCGTTTCTGACACAGAACCATTTTTCACATTGGCCAATTGTGCGATGGGGGCACGCGACATCACTTTGGCAAAGCTGAAACGGAGGTTGTCATTCTCGGTTAACGCGTAATTGAGGTTCAGGCTCGGCAGCACTTTGCGGTATTTCTCGCCAGCCCGCTCAATTTTCAGATCCTGGCCGTAATCCAGATTCGATTCACCCAGTTCGTCCAATACCACATCAGACGGTTGCAGCGGATCAGCGGTCAGCTCCAACGGAATAAGTCCGGTGGAGTACTGTTCGGTATCCACTATGCGTACGCCAACGTTACCGGTAAGTGCTTTACCTGCGACTTCCATATCCAGATTCGCCATCAGGTATAGCGCTTTAACGTCCTCTTCCACATCGGCTCGCTCACGCATAGACCAGGAGCGGTTTTCACCCCAGCGCGCTTTTGGCGTTATGTCCCGGGGATTGCCATTTTTATCCAGAACCAGCCCGGCGGCGACAGCACGATCAAAAATGGCCTGGGAATTTACCGCAGGAAATGCCGGGAAATGCGCAAATTCTCCGGCCCAGCTCACAGACTCTACATCAGCGGGGAGAATGGCCAGGCTCAAATCTGTGGCGTATTCACCGGTGCCATTGCCATCGTATACAAATACCTGCCGCGATTGATGATACCTGCGCTCAGACACGCGAACGCCGGCTTCCAGCGACACCACTGGCCCCCAATCCACATCGAGCTTGCCGTCCAGCCGCAATGCATCCGACCGATCATCACTCAGGTGTGGATAGACTTCATAACTGGTCAGGCGCAAGCGATCCAAATCGGTGTAATCTGAATTGAACGCGACATTGGGAATAGTAAGGCCATCATTCTGCCAGACAAGCTGTTGATCGCCGTCGCGCTCCCAGGAGATATTGCCGTTGCCGTCATCAACCGCATTGTAAAGGTGAGAGCGTGAAATACCGTCGGTTTCAAAGGCCTCAGATTCCGAGTGGGCATAGTCCAGCGACACCTGCCAACCTTCCCCACGGTACTCCAGATTGAGACCGCCGGACAGTATTTCGGCTGACTCAGACGAGTCATCATTGATAACCTGGAAATTGATCCGCTCCGGTGTTGCCGGGTTGGTAGCAACCACACCACCAGTCACGATATCGCCCTGAGAAATGATATTACTCAGCTCACCATCGCGGAAATTATTGACCCGGAATCCACTGGCGAACGTAGTGGTATCAAATTTGGAATAAAACAAATCACCTTTCGCCGTGAAGTTATCCGTCGGTTCAAACACCAGGGTTCCTACAAAGCCATCGCGCTCATCAACGCCACCGTTTTGCTGGAACTCGAAGCCTTCACTCAGGCGCTTTCCATCCGCTGCATGACCGGGATCCTCATACAATGAATAGGTCAGGCCGATCGATTCAGTGGCGGCATTAGCTTGTTTCAGATGCGCATACCCGAGCCCGACACCCAGCGTATCGTCCAGAAACTTGCCCATGTATGACAGGGTAAAGCGGTTACCAAACGCATCGGCGTCCACAACATCGTCAGCGCGATCATTGTAAGAGCCGCGCAAACTGACAAAGGTTTTGTGTGTTTCGGCATTGTCCAGAGGATTGGCGGTACGCATATCCACTGTACCCGCCACACCGCCTTCGATCAGCGAGGCTTTGGGAGACTTATACACTGCAACGGTCGACAGCAACTCTGATGGATACTGACTAAAATCAATTTCACGTGTACCGCGGGTGTCCGTGGTCACCTGTTCGCGACCATTCATGGTAGAAAAGACGAAACCCGCGCCCATGCCTCGCAACTGAATCCGGCCCGCCTGGCCGCCGGTGCGGTCAAAGGTCACGCCGGGTAAACGCGCCAGTGAATCGGCGATGGACATATCGGGCAGACCGCCCATATCGGCCGCAGAGATTGCTTCCACAATGGTATCCGCGTCGCGCTTGATATCGAGCGCATTCTGAATCGAGCGGCGGATACCCACCACCTCAATTTCTTCTAAGGTTTCCAGTGCTTCCTGATCGTTTTCCTGAGCGGTGGTCAGCTGACCGCCCGCCAATAGAGCCGCGCCAATTAACAGCGCCAGCGGCTTCTTACTGAATGTTTTCATTGGTGTTTCCTCAAATTATTGTTTACACCGTTCGGGGCCGGCACAAGGCCGGCCCGGCAGCCCATTAAGGGGCCACAGTAATTGTCATCAGCGGATCACCAAAGTTGGCATCCAGGGTAAATCGCAAGCTTGTGTCAGCACCCACCTGCAAGGTGGAGTTGCTTTGACCCGCGCCGGGGATAAAGGCTGTGGGCTGATACAGTTTTACCGAGCCATTGGCCGTGCGATCCACCGTGCTCCAGTCGGCACTCGCCACCTTCCACTCATAGCCGCCTGCGGTGAGCGCAATGTCGACCTGATACACGTTGGTGGCGATTTCTGTCATCTGATCATCTTCACTCCAGCCGTTCATCGAACCGCGCACAAACACCGGCACGGTAAAGCGGGCGGCTGGCACCAGATGCAGCGTGGGCTTTTGTGAATCACGGGTATCCAGTGTGAAGGTGTAATCACCCGCATCGGCAATGGCCAACTTCAGGTTGCCCGGATTGCCCGCCACTTCGATGCGCAGGCTGGACGCCACGGCGATGGTGTCACCGGCTTCACCGGCACCAATGTTCGGCGCACTCCAGCTACTGTCGGCAATCTTGAACTCGTAATTACCCGCCGCCAGATTGAAGCTGACGCGGTACAAGCCTTTGCCGACGTACACCATTTCATCCACGTCGCCCCAGCCGTTCATACCGCCTTTCAGGAAGATGGCATTGTCGTAGACGTCACCTTTAGTCACGGTCAGTACGGGCGCCTCTGAGTTAGTCGCCACAATGGTGAAGCGGTATTCAGCCGTTTCTGTTGGCGTAAAACTCAGATTATCGTTGGTGCGGGCGAGGGTTTTTGCGACGCCCAACTGGACTGCGCTTTCACCCGCATTCTGTGCACCAAAGTTCACTGTGCCCCAATCTTCAGAGGCAAACTTGAAGCTGTAGCTGGTACCCGCGGTCAGGTTGGCAAACACAGTAAAGCTGCCATCGCCGTTGTAGATGAACGGATCGTTGGTGGACCATCCATTCATATCGCCACGCAAATAGGGCGTTGCGGTATAGGGATTTTCTATGGTCCCCGCCGCCGGCACGGTGGCATCCGCCGCCAGGCCTTCGCCCTGCGCGCCCGCCTGGGTTTTCACAAATACCGCAGTGGTGTAGGCCGGTACAGTGAAGGTACCGTAGGTAACATTTTCACCGTCTTCATCGCGCACTTCTTCGCTGAAGCTCGCGCTGCGTACAACGGCATCAGCGCTGGCCGCCTGCACCGGGTGCAGGCTGAAACCACTGGCCGTGCGAACGGCAATGGATTTTTCCGAGCCATTACCGTTGAACACCACCATCAGGGCATCGGCGTTGGCATCCAGATCGGTCAGCCCAAGGCCGTCATCAATGCTCATGGCAATGATGCCTTTGATCTGCTGACTGCCGGTATTGTGGAAGCCCACCCGGTCGCTCACATCCTGCGCCGTGGCCAGACTGAATAACGGCGAGCCTTGGGCAATGCGCAGGAATTCATTGAACACGTCGCTGGCCAGCTGTATATCCGCCGCCACCGGCTTGGTGCTCATGTTATTGAACTGGCTGATGATCCATTCTTCGCTGGTGTCACCGCGATCCAATGGCATGCCGATGGCCCAGTTGTTGGTGTTCTGCGTGAAGTCCACGTAGTTATACCAATCACCGGCGTCATAGGTGTTGCGATCCATAGATTTGGAACGCAACAGATCGGAACCCATGTGGAAGAAGGGCACGCCCTGGCTCAGCATATTCATGGAGAGCGTCAGGTTCTGGATGCGTGCGCGATCAGCCGCGCTCATATCCACCGATACCGCACCTTCTTTCTGGATCATGTCCCACAAGGTTTCGTTATCGTGCTTGGACACGTAGTTCACGCTTTCCTGCGGATCCTCGGTATAAGCACCGATGGTGTCGGCCGTGACCTTTTCGCTGGCGGCGTTATAGATTTCGTAAGACTTCAGGTTACCCGCCAGACCGATACGGATACGGTCAACGTTTTCACCTTTGATCAGTGCAAGATAACGCATGGGATCGCGCATGCGATCGTTAAACGTACCCACGCCGGTGCCGGCCATGTTGAACTGTTCTGCGCGCTCGAAAATCGCATCGCCCTCAGAACTGCCACCCATGTTCCAGCCTTCGCCGTAGAAATAGGTATCCGGATTCACTGCCTGCACTGCGGCCAGTGAATCAACCACCAATTGCTTGGGCAGGAATGTCATCAGGTCAAAACGGAAATCGTTGTAGCCGTATTGGGTTGCCCAATGCAGCAAACTGTCTTTGACAAACTTACCGAACATCACGTTCTCAGGCGCGGTATCGTTACAGCAGGAAACTGTCTCGATGGCACCACTCACCGGATCGCGGCGGTAGTAGTAGCCCGGCACCAGTTTGTCGAAGGTAGACGAGGCGTAAATCAGACCGGCGCCACTGGTGTGGTTGTACACCACATCCATCACCGTGCGCAGCCCCATGGCATTGAGCGCCTGGTTCATGGCGCGCAACTCTTTGATACGCGCGATGCCATCCGCATCGGAGGCATAAGAACCTTCCGGCACGTTGTACAACACGGGGTCGTAGCCCCAGTTAAAGCCATCGTAACCCCGCAGGGATTCCACCAGATCGCGGGCCGCATTGGTGGTGGGATCGTAGCTTTGCAGCACAGACAAAATCGTTGCTGTATCCGACTCCACGCCACACACGGGCGCCGATGGCTCCACATTGCACAGTTTGGCCACCGTGTCGGTCACGTCTACGCGCGCGGCTTCCACTTCATCAATGGTACCGATGTCCGCCGTTGGCAGCGCGTGGAAATGGGTCAGGCCCGAGGCTTTCAGCTCAGCCAGGTGCTGCATGGGTACCGAACCGGATTCGGTGAATGCCAGGTATTTGCCGCGATTGGCGGCGCTGGTGGACGCATCCAGAATAGAAAAATCGCGCACGTGGCCTTCGTAAATAACCGCGGCTTCCGGGTTGGCAATCATGGGCGTCGCCACAGTACCCCAACCGTCGGGTTGGGTATCGGCGTCATCCAGGTTTACAAATTGTGAATAGTGCGCACGCTCGGCCGCGCCCACTGAGTAGGGATCGGTGGATTCTACGGTGGCGACCAGATCATTTTCGCGGTCATATACACTCGCAGAAAAACGGTAGAACCGACGATCCAGGCGCTCTATGCTGTCGGTGTAGGACCAGATACCGGTGGCGCTATCCAACGTCATGTCCACGGTATCCAGCAAACGCTTGGGCGATGCATCGTTGAAGACTTTCAAACGCACATTGTGCGCGGTGGGAGCCCACACCGATACGGTGATATTGCCACCCTCATAAACCACACCCAGATCCGCTTCGTCGGCATCGTTGTCGCCCATGGTGTAGAGCGCATCCAGCAAGCGCGCCGACTGCACCTCGGTGCCAATCAGATTGCCACCGGCATCGGTGCCGGTTACCCAGATCTGACCTTTGGTGGCAGTTTTAACCTGTTCGGCGCTCAGCCCTTCCACGGAAAACGCAGCCCAGTTGGCCAGATGAGGCACGCGCGCTGCTTGCTCTGACGTAAGCGTTGTAGGCGCAAGCGTTGCTGACAAGGTGCTGTTGATGATGTTGCCTTCGGCATCCTGATCCAGACCACCGGTTTCGGCCGCAAACAGACCATCGGCACTGCCATCGGTATTCCACACCAGTGTGGTGGCATCAATCCAGTGTGCCGCGGCATTGCGCATGGCACGTGCAGGCGGCTCAGCAGCCTCACACACATCGTTAATGCAAATTGGCAAACCCATACTCACGCGTGACGTGCGCAGATCGTCGTTGGCAATCACAAACGCCATGCGGGCAAATTTGGTGTTGCCACTCAGCGACAAAGAGTAATCATTGGTCTGGTTGTCGCCGGCGGTGTTATGCACAATCCAGTTGCCGCAGGTAGATGCATCCTGAATGTTCAACACCCAATAAGCACCGTAGATGGGATCAACACCAGCGCCATTCACGGAGGGACCATCAGGCCAGTTGGTTGGCGCGGTATCGGTAGCGGTAACCTGCGAAGCCCAGCCGCCAGTGCAACCTGAATTCCAGAGATGCAAAACCCAATCGCCATAAGCCTGATCGATGTGCTGACGGTTAAAGTAGATCACCGCCTCATCCGCTGCAGGGAAGTACAGCGGATCCGGTCCGGCAAAGGGTGCATCCACGCACATCGCGCCGTCATCATCCGGCACCTGGCCATCCGGGCACACCAAAGGCCGTTCCACACACATGGTGCCAGCATCATTGGGAATTAGATTATTGGAACAGGTCAGCAATTCGCTTTGATCGCCGGACACATCCGTTTTACACCCGGCCATAGCCAGCAGTGCAACGGTGAGTGCCGACAATCCCAGCAATCGGCGGGACTGGGACATGGTTTTCTCCGTGTAATGTTATTTTTATAGGGCATTGCGCGCACACTACGGCGCAATCTCAGGTGCGCAGCTTGCGCACTGCTCCCCCACTTAAACCCAGTCTAAGAGGCAGCACGAACGTGCCGCAATGGATTGCATACGTATGTATAGGGCTGCATACGTATGCAATAGGGCATGCCTTTCAAATAATGTCGCGCGGGGATCGCCGTTCGGTAAACAGCGCAATGTTTTTCGGGGAATAACTGATGTGGGAGTACTTGCAGGCTGCTAGCCAGTATGACCGGCCGGGCTGTTTTTGGAAAAATCGATACACGCCTGTAAAAGAGCCTTGCCCGGTTCGCTCAGCCGATCGAACGCCATACCCAGTTGAACGTTGGCGTTTTCAGTGTCCGGCGCCCGCAACACGGCGCGAATAACCGCTGTGACTTTGGCTTGCCTGATGCCTTCCGGCAGGGGAAATTTCACCTCGAGCGTCAACTGATCGCCGATGGCTCCGACCGGCTCAGCCACTTCCAGGCAGCATCCGGAAATGCTGAGATCAATAATTTTGGCATCGCACGCCTGCGCCAACAGCACCCGGGTTTCCAGTTGCACGGCCACCCGCTCGGCCTTGCGGCTTTCATCACGCATTACCATGGCGGGGTAGCCCAACCAAAGCACCGGCACAGGCGCCTGGGTCGCACCCAGAATCGGGGCGGTAAACAGCATGGCGGCGTTAGCCGCTTGGGAAAACACGTGCACGTCTGCCATCCCCTGTTCAGCCAGAACCTCAACCGCCTGCTCGGACGCGGGTAGTGTCACCAGCAGGGCCCGGTTTTTGATATAGCCCACAAAACGACAGGTCGCACGGGTGCCATCTGCCAAGTCCAGATCCAGTTGCATCACGGTACCGGGCTTCAGCTGGAGATCTTCAAAGTTCATGCACAACTCACAGGGGGTAATCCCTGAAGTGTAGAACAGGAACCTGGGGGTTTCCGGTATGACCTGCCAGCGCTGTGACCGGCAGCCCCACCCAGGGATGCCTTCCCGGCGAAGGCCAACTACCGGTATAGCCCGAACTGGTCGATCAACTGCGCTACCTCAGCGGGCAAAAGTGCGACAGGCACCGATGCGCCGGCCGCAATCGCGTCGCGCACTGCGCTTGAACGCACATTGACCCGCTCTTCCACCACCAGCGTTTGCCAGCGCGCATCGATATCCTCGTGTCGGTAAAATTTTTGCCATTGGGCTGGATTGGCGTTATCGGGACCTATCGCCAGGCAGATCCGGGCATCCGGATGCCGCTGCTGGGTCTCTTGTAAAAGATCCCAGGAGTAGATGGGATCTTCCGCGGCTTTCGCTGCCGCTAACCGCTGTTCACTCAGATCCACTTCAACCCGCGTCGGTGGCAAAGAAACCGACGCGAGCGCGGCCTTTACCATGGCCACCCGCTGCGCAAAGGGCGCCATGGTTTTGCCAAACGCATGGCGATAGGACGGCACCACCAGCACGCGGTCCACCTGCGCCAACAACTGTGCGATGGCATCCAGATGGCCTGCATGCGGAGGGTTGAACGCGGCACCATACACGGCAATTTTTTCAGTCATGCTTGTTCCCGATTAACCGGCCGATCAATAGACGCGCGGCATGCGTTCATCGGCAAGCGCCGCTCGCGCAGCTGGCTTGACCGGAAAATCAATGAAACGGGCGGGGTCCAGCCGATCATCGCCCGACAGTATTTCGAAATGCAAATGCGGGCCGGTGACTTTACCGGTTTCGCCCACGGCGCCGATCAATTGCCCGGCACTGACATTGTCACCCGCCGCCACCACCCGGCTGTCCAGATGCGAATACAATGAACGCAGACCGTTGGCGTGCTCAATAATGATCAGCTTGCCATAGTTAACCCGATTGCCGTACACGTCGGTGGATACCAGCACCCGACCGTCAGCAGCGGCGACAATGGGTGTCCCTTTGGCAATCGCGAGATCGATGCCATTGTGAAAGCGCTCGGTTTTCTGTCCAAAAGACGAACTGACCCGCGCGCTGGGTACCGGATGCTGAAACACCACCTCGCGCATTTCATCCGCCACCGCGATCAAGGGTTGCAGCACTACACTCGCGCACAAGAGAGAACCGGCGCCTGCACCAAACCACCACTGCTGATGACGAGACACACCGGGGCTTTTTCTGACAATCCGACCTAAACGCATTTTGATGTCCTTATGGGTTGGGGAATGAAACGCCGGCATAACGGGCGCAGGTACTGCGGAAGTCTGGGTAATTAACGCCAACAGAGTACGGGCATAGAGCGCGGACTTGCCGGGCCGTTTACGCAACACGGTCGCGTCGCAGTCCAGCTCAATCGCCGCCAGCAGCTGGCGATTCAAACGCAGGTAGAAAGGATTAAACCAGGCCAGCGCCGACAACAGGTGCAGCACCAGCACCCATTGGTGATCCCGCCGCTTGATGTGAACCCACTCGTGCCGCAAGACTAATTGCAGGGCACTGAAATCCAACGCCTCAAGGCTGGCATAGCTCATAACCAAACGCGGCCTGACCAGCCCGAATACAAAAGGCGACACCTTGTGCCGGGCAAACACGATGCGAACACCGGTGGCACGCGACAAGCGACGGCACAGCGTTTGCGCGCGCGCCGGCACAGGGCCGGAAGCCGACACATTAAAGTGACGATTCAGGTGCCAGACACCTGCCAATACCCGCACGAAACGAAAGCCACCGATCAGAGCGACCAGGCCAACCAACAGGGTAAATAGCAGGGGCAATACAGCCTTGCCTGGCTGCCTCGCCACCGGTTCGCCGAGCGCCACTTCCCACCTGCCTGCGCCCTCTGTCATCAACGGCGGCAGCTGGACGACGGGCTCAACCAGTACGGGCACAGGTAACAACCCCAGCACGCCGGGCAACCAGCACATGAGCACGGCAAACATCCAGAACCGTCGCCAGGCCGCCGTTGCCTCCCAGCGCGACTCGGCCCATCGGGCGGCCGCCATCACCAGAGCCGAAAAAGCCAGAAAGCAACAACAAAACCACCCAATGGCACCAACAAGACTGTGCCACTCAATCATGATCGTTGGCCTCGAGTAAACGCTCAAGGTCTTCGATTTCATCCGGACTCAGCAACGCGCTGTCGGCAAACATTGCCACCGGTAACGGCCCCTTCACCTCGAGTACTGTGCGCGAAAAATCCTTGGCCAGCGCGGCCAGCGTTTGCACTTTGCTTTGCGCCGCGCTGAACACTTTGATGCCATGCACTTCGCCGGCACGGATCAACGCTTTATCCAGCATCCGGTCCAGGGTTTTGCGGGTGGAGGAGAACGACCACTGCAGCTCTGGCGCCACGCGCTCATGCACTTCCCGGGCACTCAGAGGCGACTGACGCCAGAGCGCCTTCATTAGTGTCAGCTCGGTGGCAGACGGCTTGGTGGATTCCATGGTGTTTAACCTCGACATGACATGCGGCTGGAAACAGAGTGGCAATCATGCGACATATGTCGCATGATTGCAACAAACGCATTCAACAAACCCATGCAACTACCAGATCAGCGCCCATGCCAGTACAGCAGAATATCCGGGTTGACTGGACGCCGCGACAGAGCTGCAAGGCACATCAATATTTTTCATCCTTTAATCCACTCAATAACCATTTCCCATCAGATCTCAGGTTAATCAATTACCAAAAATTCAAATTATTTGATCAATAAGCGCAATATTCTCCGTTATACACTGCTGTCGCACAGCGGTAAGCTGCATGCCATCAATCAGGCGAGGTGCCCCATATGCTTTACCATCGACCTTCATCGAGCCGCGGCAGGGCCAGTTTCGGCTGGCTGGACAGCAAACACTCCTTTTCATTTGGCCACTACTACGACCCTGAACACATGGGTTTTTCCGCACTCAGGGTGATCAACGATGACCAGGTAAAGCCGGGCGCCGGGTTTGACACTCACGGCCACAGGGACATGGAGATCATTTCCTACATTCTGGAAGGCGCCATTGCCCACAAGGACAGCATGGGTAACGCGTTCGTCGTGCCCGCGGGCGAAGTGCAGCGCATGAGCGCAGGCACGGGTATAACCCACTCGGAATACAACTATTCAGCCACCGAGCCGTTGCGCTTTCTGCAGATCTGGATTCAGCCGAATCAGCGCGGCATTGCGCCCGGTTATGAACAGAAAGCCATTGCGCAAACCGCCCCACTCACGCCACTGGTGACACCCGACGGCCGCGGCGACTCACTGACCCTGCAACAGGATGCCAGCATCTATCGTTTGGTGCTTGAGCCCGGTGCAGCCATTGACCTGGATACCCGCCAACGCCCAGGCTATCTGCACCTCATCGACGGTCGCGCAGAAATCGCCAATGGCGATGAAAAACTGGCGCTGAACGCTGGCGATGCACTGGGCGCCTATCAGGAAAAGCTGAGCGTTACAGCCGCGGAGGGCAAACTGACCGCACTCTGGTTTGATTTGCCGGCAGCCGCCTGATGCCCGCCGACCCGCTCTTCTGGCTGCTGGCCGCACTCGGCGTGACACTGACCGGCATATCGAAATCCGGTTTGGCCGGTGGCGCGGGTGTGGTGGCCGTGCCCTTGCTGGCGCTGGTGATGCCGGTACCGGCCGCAGCCGCGCTGATGTTACCTCTGCTGCTGGTGATGGACGCCAACACCCTTGCGCTTTACCGACGTGCGCTGGCCAACAGCCAACTGCTGATCCCCATTGTGCTGAGTGCATTGGTAGGCGTCAGCCTCGCGGGCATTGCCTTGGGGCAGCTGGACAACCGGTATCTGCAATTGGCACTGGCGCTGTTTTGTCTGGTGTTCGCGCTGTGGCACAAGCTCACGCCCTGGCTGGCAAAAATGCCGGGCGCCGCTTGGTTATGGGGCACTCTGGCGGGCATCAGCAGCACCCTGCTGCACGCAGGCGGCCCGCCCATAACGATTTATTTTTTGTCAAAACAATTACCCAAAGCCCAATGGCTGGCATTGGCTGCGGTGTTTTTTGCGGTAGTGAATATTGCCAAGCTGCTGCCCTATACGATCAACCAGATGTGGTCGCTGCCATTATTGCTCTGTGGCGTCTTGTTACTGCCCTTCGCCTTTTTAGGTGTGTGGCTCGGTAAGCGCTTGCAACAGCGCGTTTCCGATACGCAGTTTGTCAGCCTTATCCGGGGGCTGCTGGTGATCAGTGGCGTGTTACTGCTATGGAAATGGTTGGCAGCCTAGCAGGCTGTTGAAAAACCCCTTGAGCTTCAACCTGACGTCGCGTCACGCTGCATCAAATTCTGCTTTCATTTTCTCAGCCTGCGCCATCAATACCTGACTGCGTTTTACCCGTACCTGAAAATACGCCAATAGGATCAGCGTAGGCAGCACCAGATAACCGAAAGCTGCCAGCAAAGTTTCAGGTACCTCAGTGACCCTGAACGCATTCAACAGGTACAACAACAAGGTAAATGCCAGAGTAATCACGCAACCCAATTGATTTATGCGCAAATGGCGGAGGCTTGCGCGGAGATGCATACAGCGAAAGGTGAGCAAGCCAGCAGCCGTCCAATCCGCATAGTCCAATACCTGACGGTGAATACTGAACGCCTGCTGGCCGACAATCAGGCCGCTGAAAAACAGCACCACACTTGCAATGACGGTAATGGCCGAGGTGGGCAAAAACAGCAGAAAGCCCACACTGGCCACCAGTAACACCAGCGCCTGCACCAAATCCAGCGCAAACCACATGCGACGCCGCTTTTGCTGACGGTAAGCCGCGGAGAAATCCACGTCGACCTTGGGGGTCTGACTACGCCAGGCCGCACCCAAAGCGCCCAGATCCAGATCGTCGTCTTCAAGCCCGGATGCCGGGTTCAAATCCTGATTATTGTCGGCCATCTTGTAACACGCTCCTCAATTCTGTTTTGGCGCGATTAATGCGCACCCGTACGGCACCGGCGCTGACCTGCAACACATCGGCAATTTCATTAGCCGACAAATCTTCCAACAACAGCAGAATGACTTGCCGATAGGGTGCAGCCAACTGCTGCACCGCGCGCGCCAATGCGGCTTGTTGCTGATTTTTGTGCACCTGCTCGGCCGGACAATCACTTCCCGCGTCAGATGATTGCTCCTGCAGTTGTGCCAATTGCCCGGGCTCATGGGTCTCCGCTTTATCCCGCACCTGACGCGCTACGTGATCGACCGCCACATTGTGCGCAATGCGAAACACATAGGCGCGCGGATTTTCTGCTGCGAGAATCCGTTCTACCGACTGCGCAATGGCACAGAAAATTTCTTGTGCCAAATCCTCGCGCAGCTGAGAGTCCAGTTCGTAGCTCGCCAATGTACGCACAATGCCGGAGGCGTATTGCTGCCAGAGCTGCTCAGCGTGATCCTGGTTAGATTTCAATCGACTGCATCCATACCCATGCTCGGGTTTTCCAGCTGTTTCATTCAGGAGTCTGCCTGAACACCCAAAGTGTTACAAAAAAATTTTTTGTAACACCTGCCGCTTCGGACCCGACTGTGATTAGCGAAAGCACTTGCTGCGCCCATTACGGCTGGAGGCCATATGAAACTGATTTACCACACACTGTCCACCCTGGTTGTTGCGATATTACTGATCGCCCCGCAGGCACAAGCCGAGCAATACCTGCTGATCAATGCCACATTGATCGACCCGGCAACCGAAACGGTTACGCCCAACGCCTGGGTCCACATTGCAGACGGAAAAATTCTGGCCACGGGAAACACCCCTCTGCCGGCGGTGGCGGAACACATAGACCTGGACGGCGCGTTTTTACTGCCGGGCCTGATTGACGCCCACCTGCATTTAACGGCCGGCCCGTTAACCGTGGACATGAAAGACGGCGCACCGGCGCTCAGCATGGTCAGCCACGAAGCCATCACCCGGTTTCATGCCGCAGCGGCATTGGCCAGCGGTGTGACCACCGCCTTCAGTCCGGCCGGCGACCCCATAGCCAACCACCGTTACGCCAAACAGCAGCGCAGTGGCGAGCTGTCTGGCCCAGCCTTGCACTATGCGGGTCTGTTTTTTGATCCAACACCGATAGCCGGCGGCAGTGTTTACCCCGGTGATGCCGACGGTTGGCGCGCAGAAATTGAGCGTCAGAAAGCGCTGGGCGTGTCTCACATCAAGCTCTATCACGGTCTGTCGGAAGCGGAGCTGCGCCAGGGCACAACACTCGCCAAGGCTGCGGGGCTGAAAAGCATTGCCCATCTGGATCACGTGAGCTGGCAGTTCGCGGCCGATGCCGGCGTGGACGCACTGACCCATGCGTTCATGCCCTCCGCCGACCTGCTCCCGCAGGCCGCCCGCGCGCAATTCGAGGCCGATCGCACGCCGGGCAGCAGCCAATATCTGTACCGCTGGTTCGAAGCGGTAGATTATGACGCCGAACCCATGCAAACCCTGTTTCGGACACTGGCCAGCAAAAACATACGGGTTGACCTGACCCTGATTGCGACCGAAATGGCCTTCATACAGCCCAAGCTTGATAGCTTTTATCCGACCAGCGATTGGCAGATTCACCCGGCTGCGGCTAATTGGCGCCAGAACATCGGCATGTCGGTGTACAACTGGACTGCTGACGATTTTCAGCGCGCCGAAGCCGTGTACCCCAAAGTGCTCGAGTTGGTGGAGCGCATGCACGAGGCCGGCGTGCCCTTGCTGATAGGTTCCGACAGCTATGGCGCGGGCGATTGGTTCTGGCGCGAACTGCAATTGCATCAACGCGCAGGCCTCGACAACTGGCGCATTCTGCAAATGGTCACCAGTGACGCCGCACGCATTCTTCAGCTTGGCAATATCGGGCGACTCAAGGCAGGCGCGCAGGCAGACCTGATTGCTATCACGCAAAACCCGCTCGATGACATTGCCGCGCTCAGGTCGGTCAACCTGGTGATTCAGGCAGGCATTCGGCATTCCGTCGCCGCGCTTCGCGCGGACCTCGCAAGCGCCGCACAAGCACACCGTATTTCAGCCCAATAAACCCACTCCATGTTCAAACAGGACACACACCATGAACGAGACATTAGCTCAATACAACGCATTCTTTGCAGGCAGCAACCCGATTGAAATCATCGCCGTTGTGCTTGTCATTCTCGCCATTTATTTCCTGCCCGCCGTGTTGGCCATTTTCTTCAACCGCAAGCACCTGGTAAAAATTGCGGTGCTCAACATTCCTGCCGGCTTCTCTGTGTTGGTCTGGCTGGGATTGATCGCCTGGGCCGTTACCGGCAAACGACGGGAAAAGATGGAAAAGTACGGACGCCGGGCCGGCATTTAATCACTGTCTTTCAACAATGGGTGGGTGATGCGCACAGCGCCAGCCCGCCCCGTTCAGATACCCATCGACGTTTTTGCAGTCAGTAACCAAACCGCCTCGGTCGCGTCCACCTTGCCTTTCAGACCTCCGGCCAAGGGCCCCGACATCAGTGGCTCGCAAGTCATGGAGGCCTCATACAAGCGACAGACTTCTGCCTGATCCACACTGAAAGGCGGACCTTCCATGACCGATTGATCATAGATCAGGGTAATCAGCAATTGCCGGGCAGCGCCGGTAATCGCCAGTAGCTGCCTGGCATAGGTTTCGCGCATGGCTGGCGGCAGTGCAATCAATGCCGCTCGGTCATACACGGCATCGACCGGGCCAATCATCGCGGCATTCAACGAAAAAAAATCACCCTGCCACACCGTCAGACCCGCCACGCTGTAGCGCGTAAAACCGTCTTGCTGATGCACTGCCGGCGTGACTTCCTGCTCCCTGAAAAACTGCTCAACCGCCAGCGCCGACAGCTCACACCCAACCACGTCAACGCCCTGCTGACATAGCCATAGCATATCCACTGATTTGCCACACAGAGGCACAAACACCCGGGCGCCTGGTTGCAGCCCCAGCGACTGAAACTGATTCACCAGCAGTGCATTGGGTGCACTCTCGTGAAAACCGATTTCATTTTTTTGCCAACGGGATTGCCAGAATGCCTGTTCCAATGTATTTCCCCTCAGAAAAAGCCAACACTAAAGATTCATTCTGAATAGTAATAAACTATCGCCCGAGGTGACACCGACAATCCTGCCGCTTTCGGAAAACCAGCCAGGGCCGCGCAGAGGGATTGAGGACGCCAGTCTATGGCCCGCTGATACTCGCAGCCCGTGGTGACCAAAACAAAGACCTCAATTTACGCTATAGTGACGTAAACTGTTCGGACTCAGAGCAAAAGGCAATCCGAAAACACAAGGAAGTACGCCATGCGCAACGATGCGATAGCTATTTTTTTAAGTACAGGGGCCCTGCTCGTTTCAGCCTGTACCGGCGTAAAACAGGGTTGGCCCGAGGTAACGCCCGACGGTTTACAGCGGGTAGACAATACCCGTTTTTCGACCGTCTATATAAAACCAGACGCAGAACTCACGACCTACAAAAAATTCGGGGTCACCGATTGCTTCGTGGCACTTAAGGAAAACTGGCTACGCGACCAGAATACCAAGCGATTGAACCGATTTAATCGGGTTTCACAAGAAGATGCTGATCGCCTCACAGCTGCACTCGGTGATGAATGCAAGTCGAGCTTCACCACCGCACTCAGCCAGCCGCCCGCGCATGAAGTCATTGAAACGTTCAACGCGGGAGACAAAGTACTGGTTTTACGGCCAAATATAATAAACCTTAATATCAACGCACCCGAGATAAAGTCCGCCAGCAACATAGACCACTACACCACGTCATTCGGCGAAATGACGTTATACCTGGAACTGCTGGATGGCAGCACACAAGACGTGCTCGTGCGGATCATAGACCGCAGGAAAGATGCCTACGACATGAGAATGTGGTGGAGCAACGGCGTCACCAATAAAGTCAGTGCAGACCGAATGCTGCAGCGCTGGGCAAATCAGATGCGCGAAGAGTTGGACAAAGCGCTGGATGCACAACAACAGTAAAAATGAGTCGGCATCCGACATTTTTGAAAAACTACTGGGGTAAATGGTGGGCCTTCCGGGACTCGAACCCAGGACCTGCCGATTATGAGTCGGATGCTCTAACCAACTGAGCTAAAGGCCCAAATGACGGTGGCGATAAAGGCTCGCC
The DNA here is from genome assembly GCF_000305785.2 of Simiduia agarivorans SA1 = DSM 21679. NCBI lineage: Bacteria > Pseudomonadati > Pseudomonadota > Gammaproteobacteria > Cellvibrionales > Cellvibrionaceae > Simiduia > Simiduia agarivorans. Next base: position 2,154,138 of record NC_018868.3, read on the forward strand.
ATTCCGTATTTGACCGCACGCAATGGGTTTTGCGCGGGGGCGCCATTATAGCCATGCGGGATCTTTTTGACTACTCTGGGTGACAAATCCCTCCGCTGTGGAATAACCCGTGCTGCTGTCCCGCGTTTTTCGCTTGATTACACCGCTGCTTTGGGGCCTGCTGGGCTTCGTGGTGGGCGTAATGGCAATTCTTTATGTGTGGGTGCAAGCGCGCCCCTCACCCGACTTCTGGCATGAACCCGCGTTGCACCACAAGCGTCTCGCAGAGCTGGACGACTTAAGCAGCGCCAATTGGGCAGACTATGTCGCCCATGAACAAACCCAGTTTGCCGGCCTGCAGCGACTGGTTGACCGAAAGGCGCGCAAAGCCGCGCCTGCTCTGCCACCCTGGCACCGGTTTTCACCTGCCGGCAAAGCCAACAGCCTGGCTTATGAGCCAAACTGGAACCGATCATTTTATTTGGCACCACAAACCACAGCACGCTTCGCTGTGGTACTGGTGCACGGCCTGTCTGATTCACCCTACTCCATGCGCGCTCTGGGGCAAGCGTACGCGCAGGCAGGTGCTCAGGTGTACGGTCTGCGCGTGCCCGGGCACGGACTGACACCCGGCATGCTGCTGAACTATCGCTGGGAAAAAGCCGCACAAGCGGTTGCGCTGGCGGTAGAGCAAGCGGCAGAAGGCGGCCAGCCTGTGTATTTGGTGGGCTATTCCAACGGCGCAGCACTTTCTCTGCACCATGCACTCAACCAACACAAAGAACAGCACAGCGCGGCGCTGGCTGGCCTGGTATTGCTGGCACCAGCACTGGAAGTCTCACCGCTGGCGGGCTTTGCCTACATACAGGCCTGGCTCGGACACCTGCCCGGTTACTACAACCTGGCCTGGGTAGATATCTACCCGGAATACGATCCGTACAAATACAACTCCTTTCCCGTACAGGCCGGCAAGGAAATGTATGATCTGACCCAGTCGTTATTGCAGCAAACCAACGTCCTCAATGACGCTGACAAACAGCGCATGCCGCCTATATTGGCATTCATGTCGGCCACCGATGCTACCGTCAATGCCAGCGCCGTTAAAACCCGCTTACTGGATTCACTCAACGACCCCAGACACGAATTGGTATTGTTTGATGTGAATCATCAGGCTGAAGCCGCCGGCCTCTTACGTCACAGCCATCGCCAGCTGGTCAATCAACTCAGGCAGCAACCGCAGGTGTTTAATCTGCGCTTGGTTTCAAATCAACCCACACCAGAGACTACCGTCTCAGCCCAGGTGGTGGAATATTATCGTCCCGCCCATCACACCGACGTACAGCCCCGCGCACTGGCGTACGAATGGCCGGCCGATGTGTACTCGCTGTCGCATGTGGCGATGCCGTTTGCACCGGACGATCCGATTAACGGCAACACGCCCACCGGTAAAAACAGCACACAGCCTGTGTATCTGGGCGGCGGTGGCGTCAGGGGTGAACGCGGGGCCTTTATCGTTTCGATGGATCAACTCGCGCGCCTGCGCTTCAATCCGTTTTTTGATTACGTAGTGGAAAGATCCATGGCGTTTATGGAGCAGAATGCGCTGGATAATAAACCGGCGGATGAATAGGCCAGGTTGCCGGTGGCAGCGAAGTCATTGGTCACCCCCATGCCACCGCAACTCGCGCAGGGGCTTGCGGATGGCCGCCCCGCGCTCCTACAGTTTCAGTGGCGCTACCGCGCCCATAAAAAAAGGCGCTCAGTGAGCGCCTTTTTGACAGCGGGCTGACGATTACTCGTCCAGGAAGCTGCGCAGGTGATCGGAGCGCGAGGGGTGACGCAGTTTGCGCAACGCCTTGGCTTCAATCTGACGGATACGCTCACGGGTCACATCGAACTGCTTGCCCACTTCTTCCAGCGTGTGGTCAGTATTCATGTCGATACCGAAACGCATGCGCAGCACTTTCGCTTCGCGCGCGGTCAGGCCCGACAGCACATCGCGGGTCGCTTCAATCAGGCCTTCTACAGTGGCAGATTCCACTGGCGAGGTGATGGTCACGTCCTCGATAAAATCACCCAGGTGCGAGTCTTCGTCATCGCCGATGGGCGTTTCCATGGAGATGGGCTCTTTGGCGATTTTCAGTACCTTGCGGACCTTGTCTTCCGGCATGTCCATGCGCTCGCCCAATTCTTCAGGCGTGGGTTCGCGACCCATTTCCTGCAGCATCTGGCGGCTCACACGGTTCAGCTTGTTGATGGTCTCTATCATGTGCACCGGAATCCGGATGGTGCGGGCCTGATCCGCGATGGAGCGGGTAATGGCCTGACGGATCCACCAGGTGGCGTAGGTCGAGAATTTGTAACCGCGACGGTATTCAAACTTGTCCACCGCTTTCATCAGGCCGATGTTGCCTTCCTGAATCAGGTCCAGGAACTGCAGGCCGCGGTTGGTGTACTTCTTCGCAATCGAAATCACCAGACGCAAGTTAGCCTCAACCATTTCCTTCTTGGCGCGGCGCGCTCGCGCTTCGCCAATGGACATGCGACGGTTGATTTCCTTGATGGACGCCAGGTCCAGCTCGGATTCCTGCTCAATCTGCTGCAGCTTGCGCTGACTGCGAACAATTTCCGGCTCTACTGCGGCGAGCGCATCGCTGTAGTCGCGCTTTTTCTTAATGATGTCGGCAACCCAGCTATCGTTGGTTTCCATGCCAGGAAACTCTTTGATAAAGGTTTTGCGCGGCATGCCGGCCGTGCGCACACACAGGCTCATTACGCTGCGCTCTTCGGCGCGCACGCGATCCAGCATGCCACGCACGCGGCCATAGAGTGGATCGAACTGACGCGGAGGCAACTTGAAGTATTTGAAAATCTCGCCCATGTCGTTAAGCGCCTTGTCGGTGCTCTTGTGGGCGCGGCCGTTTTTGGCCAGGGATTTTTCGTACTTGACGTGGGCGTCGCGCAGGGCGGCAAAGCGTTGGCGCGCTTCTTCCGGGTCTACGCCACCGTCGTTGCTGTCATCATCGGATGAAGAGTCGTCATCGTCGTCATCGTCGTCGCTGTCGTCATCATCGTTGTTGGCATTGGCCGCCTCTTCACGCATCTGGGCCTGCTCAGCCGCGGTAGGCACTTCGTCGGCCGGGTCGAGCCAGCCGGCGATCACATCCACCAGGCGGCGCTCTTCTTTTTCCACCAGCTCGTATTCGTCCAGCAACTGTTTCACTGCACCCGGCCAGTAGGCGAGCGAGTGCATCAGTTCACGGATGCCCTCTTCAATGCGCTTGGCAATGGCAATTTCGCCTTCGCGGGTGAGCAGCTCCACCGTGCCCATTTCGCGCATGTACATGCGCACCGGGTCGGTGGTGCGGCCAGCTTCGGTTTCCACAGCGGCAAGTGCGGCGGCGGCTTCGGCGGCGGCAATTTCATCGGCGGAGCTGTCGCCGTCGGTCATCAGCAGGGTATCGGCATCGGGGGCGGTCTCGAATACCTTGATACCCATGTCGTTGATCATCTGGATGATGTCTTCAACCTGATCCGGATCGGATATGTCCTCTGGTAAGTGGTCATTCACTTCGGAATAGGTGAGGTAACCCTGTTCCTTACCGCGAGCAATCAACTCTTTGATACGTGATTGCTGCTGCTTGCCGATATCAACCATTCTGAACCCTGTAGAGTGAACCCGCCTGTGGTCGGCGGTGGGGGAAACGCAAAAGGCGCGCATTATAACGCTATATGGGGCTTTGGGGCCAGATTCCAACCGGCCTGCATGCGCCTCCCGGGCCTATTTTTTTGCCAGAATTGTGCGCAATTGCTCGCGCTCGGCCTCTGACAGCCCCTTGAGGCCTTCGCGCCGGGCCTTATCCAGCAATGGCTGGTCCAGCTGACTGCTGAGTCGGCGCCTGAGCTCACTGAATATATCCGCCAGCTCCTGCGCCCGGAGCTCCCGGTGCTGTTCGTCGTTGGCGGCCACGCTGGTAAACAGATGCATGCCGGCGAGCTGCCCGAGCCGCGACTCTTCCTGCTCCCCGTGGGTGCCACGCCAGTGGCCCAGCACCTGGCCAATACTCACCTGCGGACGCGCAGCCAGAAAGTGCACCAGCTCTTTGAGCAACGGCAAATCGGGGTCTTGCAAGGCCTCCAGCTGTGCCAGTTGTTCAGCCGCGATTTGCACCAGCTCAGTGTGGTACAGCAGCAAGGCCGCTGCCAGTTTCACCGGGGTAAATCCCACACTTTTGGTGGAGTGGGCGGCAAATAGTTGCGGCTGTCTCGGCACCGTATCGTCGGGCGCCCAGTCGTATTCCGGCGGCGCCTCATCGTCGCTGTCGGGCTGCCACAGCGCCTCGTAGCCTTCATCGGCAACAGCTTGCGCCGGCGCCACCTGCGCCGGGCGAGTCGGCGCCGCCGAAGCCGCTGGCCTCAACGGCTCAGGCTCAGACGCCACCGGCGCTTGCGCCAGCTCCATCAGCGTTTCCAGATCCAGACCTGTACGTTTGGCCAACTGCTGAAACATCAGCTCCCGGTACACGCCCTTGGGCAACTGGTAAATCAGCGGCGCCGCCAGCTTGGATAAGCGCGCTTTATGCTCCAATCGCTTCAGGTCGAGCCCGGTGGAGACGGCGTCGAACAGATAGTCCTCGAGCGGAATCGCGCGGCTTGCGATCAGTTTTTCAAACTTTTCCGGTCCAATCTGGCGCACCAGGGTGTCCGGGTCTTCGCCGTCGGGCAGAAACAAAAACTGCACCGTGCGGCCATCCGTCATCACCGGCAACGCCACTTCCAGCGCCCGGCGGGCGGCGCGGCGGCCGGCCTCGTCACCGTCAAAACAGAACACCACTTCGTTGGTGTACTTGAATGCCAGCTCCAGGTGGTCTTCGCCACTGGCGGTGCCGAGTGTCGCCACGCCGTAGCAGATGCCGAACTGGGCCAGCGACACTACGTCCATGTAGCCTTCCACCACCAGCAGGCGGGGGATTTCCTTGTAGGCCTGGCGCGCTTCGTACAGACCGTAGAGCTCTTTGCCTTTGTGAAACACCGGCGTTTCCGGCGAGTTCAGGTATTTCGGCTTGCTGTCATCCAGCACCCGGCCACCAAAGCCGATGACCCGCCCGCGGATGTCGCGGATCGGGAAGATGATCCGCTCGCGGAATCGGTCGTACAACTTGCCCTGATCGGGCTGGTGAATCAGCATGCCGCCTTCAATCAGCATGCGTTTATCGTCTTCTGCCTCACCCAGGGCTTTGAGCAAATTTTCCCACCCCGGCGGGGCATAACCGATCAGGTAGTCGCCAGCGATTTTGCCGGTGAGTCCGCGCCCTTTCAGGTAGTTCACCGCCCGACCTTTGTTGGCGTGGGTTTTTAATTGCTCGCGATAAAACTCGGCCGATTTTTCCAGTAGGGTGTACAGGCTTTTGCGGGTCTGGGCGCGCTCGATCTGCTGCGCACTTTGCTCTTCGCGCGGGACTTCCAGACCGGCCAGATGGGCCAGGCTTTCCACCGCCTGGGGAAAGTCGAGCCGCTCGTAGTCCATCAGGAAACCCACCGCATTGCCGGTGGCACCGCAACCAAAGCAATAGAAGAACTGCTTGTCCTGGCTGACAGTGAACGAGGGCGTTTTTTCGTCGTGGAACGGGCAGCAGGCGCTGTAGTTTTTGCCGGTTTTCTTCAGTTTGACCCGACTGTCGATCAGGCTGACGATGTCCGTCCGATCGAGCAGGTCATCGAGAAACGCTTGTGGAATGCGGCCAGCCATAGCGGACTCTGTCGGGTGGGCGCCTCAGTGTAGCGCCCTGCTCCCGAGAAATCAGCCCAGTTTGGCCTTGAGCAGCTTGCTCACTTCACCCATGTCGGCGCGACCCGCCACCTGCGGCTTGATCAGCGCCATGGCGGCACCCATTTCACGCATGGAGCTGGCGCCGGATTCCGCAATGGCGGCGGCGATGATGGCATCCAGCTCGTCGGCGCCGAGTGCCGCGGGCAGGAATTCCTGAATCACCGCCATTTCGGCTTTCTCCACCTCGGCCAGATCGGTGCGGCCGGCGGCCTCAAACTGGCTGACGGAGTCTTTGCGCTGCTTGAGCATCTTGTCGAGCACCGCCAGGGCGCGCTCATCACTCACTTCAATGCGCTCGTCCACCTCAATGCGCTTGAACTCGGCCTGAATCAGCCGGATGGCGGCCAGGCGCTCTTTGGCGCGGGCTTTCATGGCGTCTTTCATGGCATCGCTGATGCGGTTTCTGAGTTCGGTGCTCATGGTGGCTCCTTGCGGCATGGTTATGGTGGCACAACGACCAACGGCCGGGGCTTGGATACCCGGCCGTGCAGTCAGTCAGTACTGGACAGAAATCATTGCCCCGGACAGGGCGGGAGACAACTCAGTACAGGCGCTGGAACTTGCGGTTTTCGCGTGACATCTTCTTGGCGTGACGCTTAACAGCGGCAGCCGCTTCACGCTTACGTACAGACGTGGGCTTCTCGTAAAACTCGCGACGACGTACTTCGGCCAGAATACCGGCTTTTTCACATGAGCGCTTGAAGCGACGCAGCGCTACATCAAAGGGCTCGTTCTCTTTAATCTTAACTGATGGCATTTGACTACCTGACTGTTGAATTCTCTATCGGGGCAAGAAAATAAGACCCGATTCCAAGGGGCGCAGATTCTAACCACATCGCCTGCCCACTTCAAGCCTATTTTAGTTCATCGTATTGGGGAACCCGAAATCCCCCAACACTTGGATAATAACGTGCGTTTACCCAATCTCCACGCGGGGGAGCGGGTGATAGGGCAGATATTACGGGGCGTCGGCGGCATGGGTTGCGGCGAATTGCTGGCAAAGCATGCTTTGCATTCGCTGCAACGCCCTCAATCCATGATTGAGGGCCGGTCCCGCAGGGCCGCCGTCGAGCTACAGGGGTGAGGCAAGCGATTGCAATACATCGTATTGCGCGCAGCCGCACGACCCCAGGCTACGCATGGGGTCCGGGCCCGACGGGTTTTTACGCGTCCCCGGAATGTCTGCCCTATTGCCCGCCCATTGTCAGAAAAATGTGCCCAACTTGCAGCACCAAGCCCCCACCCAAGCCGCCTATACTACTGGCATCATTCACCACCCCCTCGTATCATGCCGGCCCACACCGGCAAATACTGAAACGGCATGCGCGTACTTGGCATTGAAACCTCCTGCGACGAGACCGGTATCGCCCTTTACGATACCGACAAAGGCCTGTTGGCTGACGCTCTTTACAGCCAGATTGATCTGCACAGCGAATACGGCGGCGTGGTGCCGGAACTGGCCTCGCGCGACCATGTGCAGAAAACCCTGCCACTGATCCAGCAGGTATTGGATGAAGCGGGTCTTGATAAGCAAGACCTGGACGCCGTCGCCTACACCGCCGGGCCCGGCCTGATTGGCGCGTTGATGGTCGGCGCCGGCATCGGCCGCTCGCTGGCCTACGCTCTGAATATTCCCGCCGTGGGTGTGCACCACATGGAAGGCCACTTGCTGGCACCCATGCTGGAAGACAATCCGCCCGCCTTCCCGTTTATCGCCCTGCTGGTCTCTGGTGGGCACACCCAGCTGGTGCGGGTAGATGGCATCGGCCGCTACAAGCTGCTGGGCGAATCACTGGACGACGCCGCCGGCGAAGCCTTCGATAAGGCCGCCAAAATGATGGATCTGGACTACCCGGGCGGCCCACACATCGCGCGTCTTGCCGAAAAGGGCACGCCCGGCCGCTTTACCTTTCCTCGCCCCATGACCGACCGGCCCGGGCTGGATTTCAGTTTTTCCGGGCTCAAGACCTTCACCCTCAATACGGTGACCGAGCACGCCCAGGCCAACGGTCTGCCCGACGACCAGACCTGCGCCGATATCGCCTTTGCCTTTCAGGAAGCCGTGGTTGGGACCTTGGTGATCAAATGCCGGCGCGCGCTCAAGCAAGAGGGCCTCAAGCGCCTGATCATCGCCGGTGGTGTGTCGGCCAACAAAGCCCTGCGGGAAAAACTGGAAGCGGAGTTGGCAAAAATGGGGGCGGGCGTGTTTTATGCGCGGCCCCGCTTCTGTACCGACAACGGCGCCATGATCGCCTACGCCGGTGCCCAGCGCCTGCTGGCGGGGCAGACCGAACCACTGCCCATTGCCGTCACCCCGCGCTGGCCCATGGAAAGCCTGCCGCCCTTGGACAATGCCCATGACTGACCAGATCATGATCGAAGGCCTGTGGATCGAGACTGTCATCGGCGTGTACGACTGGGAGCGCGAACTGCGCCAACGGCTGCTGTTGGACCTGACGCTGACCACCGATATCCGCCCCGCCGCCGCCAGTGACGACCTGGGTAAAACCCTGGATTACAAAGCCATTACCGATCGCATCATCGCATTTGCCGAAGGGTCATCGCACCAGCTGGTGGAGACCTTAGCGGAGCAAATAGCCGCACTGGTACAAAAAGAATTCGGTGTGACCCGGTTGACGTTAAAGCTCAGCAAGCCCGGCGCCCTGCCGCGCGCGCAGAATGTGGCCGTATTCATCGAGCGTGGCCGTTGATGGCACGGGTATTTTTAGGTTTGGGCAGCAATACCCAGAAGCACAAGCACCTTTGTGCCGGGCTGGATGCGCTCGCGCAGACCTTTGGCCCACTCGACATTTCTCCGGTGTATGAAAGCCTGTCTGTGGGCTTTGATGGACGCAATTTTTACAACCTGGTGGTGGGTATCCACACATCACTGGACGTGGCGGCACTGTCAAAAGCCTTAAAAGCCATTGAAGATGCCAACGGCCGCCTGCGCGACGGCCCCAAGTTCGCCCCCCGCACGCTCGATATCGATATTCTCACCTACGACGATCTGGTGGGGGTTTACGCAGGTGTTGAACTGCCCAGGGATGAAGTGTGGCTCAATGCGTTTGTGCTGCGTCCACTATCCGAATTGGCGCCGGACGACATACTGCCCGGTCGGTCCGAAACCTACGCAGCCCTGTGGCAAGCCTACAGCAACCCGTCACAAAAACTCTGGCCCGTCAGTTTTATCTGGTGCGGACGCGAGCTCAGCCCCGTCGCGTCCTGATCGGTCGCGGCTTTATTGCTGCTTCATTGCGCAGTATTCTCAACCCTGGCCCGATCATCGTCAGGACTCGAGCACATGGACAAGCCCGGCTTCAAACTCCCGCACCTACCGCTTACCCGATGGCAAAACTGGCGTGAAGCATTACACCAACGCTGGCATCGGCTCACAGGTTTTCAGAAATTTTACCTGCTCGCACTGCTTGCTCTTCCGCTACACGGTGGCACCGCAGCGCTGCTCGCCATTGCAGGGCTGATACTGGATTTCTGGCCGCGCTTTGTCCGCCTGTGGGAGAGTCTGGCCGGCAAGGCGGCCATCCTGTTGTTTTACGCTGTGGTGGCAAATTTTGCATTTGCCTCGGCGGCGGGATTGATCAATCAGTTGACCGGGGTCAACGCCGATTTCCTGCCCTACTCGCTGAATACTGCCCTGTTATTGAACTTGCCCGGTTACGCCTTTGGTATCAGCGTTTTGGCATTGGTGATTATCGGGCTGTTCTTCCCATTGTTTTTACTGGCAATTTTTCTGTTGCGCCTTGTGGGTGTGAGCCATCAGCGTTTGTTCCGGGACATACCCTACCCGGTGTCCACCCTGTGCATCCGGTTCGTGTTGAGCTGGCTGCTGATCATGCAATCGGCCGACCTGTTCAGCCAGCAGGAGGAACCGGCGCTTGAAGCGGCAAGGTCTGAGCGGGACATCAACCTGGTCGCGGTGGATACCAGCGGCTACGAACGCACGATCAGTCGCCTGTTATCACAGTTCATTTACTATTTTGAAGCGGCTGAAAAATCGCGCTGTGTGCTGGCAGACGGTGAGCGCGCGATTGAATTGAACGACTACCAATATCTGGCGATCAGCAAGGACGACGTGGCCGACTATGGCTTGCGCTATCAGGTCAAAGCCTGTGTCAGCCCCGGCATTACGCTGCCACAAACCGGGCCTTGATCTCAGCGATGGCGCTGGTGCGCGCTTTTGCAATGGCGGCGCCCAACGCGGGGCCATTGAGCCCTTGCGCAACCAGTGCCTGGGCTTTGACGGCTGCCGCCGCCCCATAGGCCGCGGGCAGATACTCGGCCGGCGGGTAGTCGCAGTGTTCAAACCCCGTGCGCCCGCGCGCATCAGCCATACACGCCTGCACGAACAGGGGCAGGCGTTCCGGGCGCCGGAATGCATCGAGCGTCTGGAATAACTTCAACACTGTTTCTGGTCTGAGCTCCAGCGCGCGATGACAGTTCAGGTGCTGGGCGCACACCACGATCGCCAATTCACGATACTCTTTGGGCACCCCAAGGCGAGAGCAAAAGGCTTTCACCAGCGGCACGCCCCGGTTTTCATGGTTGATGTGACGCGGTAATTGGTCGACGGGCGTAATGCCTTTGCCAAGATCGTGCACCAAGGCGGCAAAGCGGGGACGGGTTTCGCCGTCGGGCGTGAGCAATACCGCCTGTCTGAGCGTCAGTAGCGTGTGCACGCCGGTATCCACTTCCGGGTGGTACTCGGGCCGCTGCGGCACCCCCCAAAGCGCATCCAGCTCCGGCATAATGCGTGCGAGCGCGCCACAATCACGCAGCACCTGCACGAACACCTCGGGATTGGGTTCGGCCAGTGCCCGCACCAATTCTTTCCAGCAACGCTCTGCCACCAGATGATCCACTTCGCCGGCATCAACCATGGCTTTCATTAACCGATTGGTTTCGGGCGCGACAGTGAAGCCCAGGTGAGAATAGCGGGCAGCAAAGCGGGCGATGCGCAGAATGCGCACCGGGTCTTCGGCAAAAGCCGGTGACACATGCCTCAACAATTTATTGTGCAGATCCGCTTGCCCGTTATAGGGATCGACGATTTCGCCCTCTGGGGTTTGCGCCATGGCATTAATGGTGAGGTCGCGGCGGATCAGGTCCTGCTCAAGCGTCACTGACGGATCGGTGTGAAAAGTAAACCCGGTATAGCCAGGCCCGGACTTCCGCTCCGTGCGCGCCAGCGCGTACTCTTCCTTGGTTTGCGGGTGCAGAAAAACGGGAAAATCTTTACCCACTGGCTCATAGCCTTGCGCACGCATGTGCTCGGGCGTGGCACCTACCACCACCCAATCCCGCTCGTGAAATGGAAAGCCCAACAACTGGTCGCGCACTGCGCCACCCACCAAATACACCTGCACACTGATTACCTTTTAGCAAACGCGGCACACAGCATACTACAGCCAGCGGCTGTTACTGGAGAACTGTGCACGCAGGTATTCCATTTGATCGCCACGAATGCGGTCGCTGTTGACCAGGGCCAGGTATTCCGCATTGTTGGGTTTGTACGGCAACGCGATCAGCGGCATATCGATTTCAGACAACAGGTGGTTGCCCTTGTGCTGATTACAACGCTTGCACGCGGCCACCACATTCTGCCAACGATCTTTGCCGCCGCGGCTGGTGGGATGCACATGGTCGCGCGAAAGCTGCATAAAACTGAACCGTTTGCCGCAGTAGAGGCAACGGTAATCGTCGCGCTGAAACAGGGCACGGTTGGTGAGCGGGGGCACTGTGCGCATGGGCGCCAGATGACTGCCGCCAACGGCCATGATCGCAGGTAACTCGATCCGGCTGATATGACCGGACAGCTGCGAGTAACCACCGGTCACCCGCCGCACCACGCCTCCCAATGTCCAGGTCACCAGATCCCGGGCATAGAGACACACCGCCTCCTGCCAGTGAATCCACTCGATTGGCTGGCCCGCCAGATTTAACCGCAGAATACGCGCTTCCATCAACGACTCTCCCTGAGCAGATGGGTGAACGAACTATCGGAGGAGGTATTTGAGAGCGAGAGGGGTCTTGGTGCCGCCAGAACCGGCAGCAGAGGCTTGTCACTTGTGAGTAGCGCTATGCAGTAGAAAGCAGTCACCCCGCACGATTGATAACCTCAGTGTATAAAAAATGCACTGACGGTCAACCTTTTTTACGGAATGAAGATGACACTTTCGTGGCAGTGGAAAATATAAAGGCCGCAGCACGAATGCTGCGGCCTTTAAACAGGATGGTACCCAAATCCTTCGGGCATTTTATGCGGCGTCGGTCCGTCTAACTCCCTGCCATCATCCATGATTTGCTTCCCTACCCCGCCAGTATCGCGCTTCCGGCCTGAGCGCCATAGTGGACATTGGCGTCAGCGCTTGTAAGACATCTCGTACAAAGCCCTGAAGTGTGATCCAGGCCGCAATTTACCGGCCTTACTTGGGTCCCTGACGCAACGCAGCCTGCAGCTCACTGACCTCCGCCTGATCATCCAGCTGGCGCTGCTCTCTCAGCAAGCTGCCCTGGCGTTTGACGATATGCTGGATCAGGCTTTCCTGATCCATGGCCGACAGCGCCATAAAATTGATGCGCAGATAGAATCCCTTATCACCCGCTTCGCAATCCAGCACCTGCCCGTAAGTGGCGATATGACGACCTTCTGGCCGCAGGATCAGGTCCAGGCTCAGGATTTTTCCCGCCGGAATCTGCTCGTCCACAATAAACGCCATGCCACAGGCAGAAATATTGACCTCGCGCACCCTGTGCGCGATTTCGCGCACCAGACGGCTATCGAGTTCCAACTGCGCAATGATGCAATTGATCTTGTTGTTGAGCGCACCGAAAAGCTCACGCATGGATTCTGACTGTATGCCCGGCAGCAACTGGGTAATGGTGTTCTCGTAGCGCGACAACAGGCTCAGGGTGTCCACCGGTTCCGCATCCCGCTCGGTCCGGCTGTTGGCCTCCTCCTCGGTGAGTACGCGGTAGGCCACCCCCACCTTGTCGTTAATCCGGAAAAAGCGGCGTCGCTCAGCCATCAGAAAACCTCACTGGGGTCTAAGTCAAACATGTAGTCCGGGTCCAGATTCAAATCCCGCAAAATATCCTGCCCCTCTTCTTTCAGTACTTCCAGGTCGGCCTGATCCAGATCGGAATCCAGCCCCTGTTGGATGACAATTTCCACCCGCCGGTTGCGCGCGCGGTTTTCGCTGCTGTCGTTGGCCACCAGCGGTTTGGTTTCGGCGAAGCCCGAGACCTGGAACCGACGCGGATTGATTTCATTTCCGCGCATCAGCTCCTGCGCCACACTCACCGCACGGCTGGAGGAAAGCTCCCAGTTCGATCGGTAGCGGGCGGTGGCGATGGGTACATTGTCGGTGTGGCCCTGCACCTCGATCTTGCCGGGCTTGGCCCGCAACACCGCGCGGATCTCTTCCATCACATCCGCATAATTGCCCACCAACTCAGCTGAGCCTGAACGGAACGAGCCTTTCTCGCGGATGCGGATAATGATTTTGCGGCCTTCGGTCTCGATTTCGATTTCACCGGCGACAATCTGGTCATGCAGGGATTGAGCGAGGTCGATGGCGTCCTGTTCAGTCTGCTGGATCAACTCTTCCAATTGTTGACGGATGCGCGCTTTCACACCTGCATCGCTGCTCACCTCGCCCTGCTCGACGTCGTACTCCTCGTTGCACTGCACCTCCAGACTCATCTCGGTGACGTCTTCGGTTTTTTGCCAGATTTCATTGATAGGGGTGGGGTCCGGCGTGCCCGGACTGAACTCCTGGGCAATGATGGATGTGCCTTTGGGAATATCGTTGACATTCAGTTTGTTCTGCACGCCAAAAGCCTGCGCCATGGAGCCGGCCAGGCGTTTGAATTTCATGGCGTCCATTTCGGAAAAAGACAGCAGCAATACGAAAAAGCACATCAGCAGCGCCATCAGGTCTGCGAAGGTGCCCATATAGGCCGGTAGCCCGGGGGGCGGGCATTTGCAGTCGTGTTCTTCGTCAGCCATGAAATTCCTTCAGCACTCAACCCGCGTCCGCAGCTTCGCGCTTGCCTTCCGGCAGGTAGGTGCGCAGCATCGAATCAATCACCCTCGGATTCTGCCCACCCTGAATCGCCAGCAAGGCATCGATAATCAGGCTCTTGGTGAGCGCTTCTTCGGAGGCGCGGAGTTTCAGCTTGTCGCCCATGGGCCCGAAAATACCGTTTGCCATGATTGCGCCATACAGCGTGGTCAACAGGGCAACGGCCATGGCCGGGCCAATGGACTTGGGGTCATCCATGTTCGAGAGCATGGCCACCAGCCCCACGAGTGTGCCGATCATGCCCATGGCCGGTGCGGTTTCCGCCATGCCGGCAAAAATTTTGGCGCCGTTCTCGTGCCGCTCAATGGCCAGGGCTTTGTCTTTCGACAGCAGTGTCTTCACCACTTCCGGGTCGTGGCCATCCACCAGCAACTGAATGCCCTTTTGCAAAAACTGATTGCTCACTTCCTTGCCTTCCAGGCTCAGCAGACCGCCTTTACGGGCGGCATCTGCCAGCTCCACGATTTCGGCAATCAGGTCTACCGGGTCGGTGCTCTTGAACATGAAGCTCTTGCCGGCAATCTTCATGGCCGACAGATAATGGCTGAGACCAAACTTGATCATGACCGCAAAGACCGACCCGCACACCACAATGACAAAGGACGGGGCGTCGGCAAACATACCGAGATTCCCGGCCATCAACATGGCGGTAACAATAAGGCCCAGGGTGCCCAATAAACCGATGAGAGTGGCTAAATCCACAAAATGCTCCTTTTGGTAAGCCAGCGCCGGCCAGCCTTCCGTTAACGCGGTTCCCCGTGACACTGAACGATGCAGTGCAGATTGCAGGGGATTGCCCTGTATATCGTCTGCCACCGGAAATACTGAAACTCGTCTTCCTTAGTTTAGTCAGGTATATGGCAAGCGCACGGCCGATTGACCCCTGTGGGCCGCTCGTATAGGGTTGCGGCTTTAAAAATGAGAGCCCCGTCATGACCGGTCGCAAAAAGCCACAGGACTTTGAACAATCGCTCGCGGCGCTGGAAGCGCTGGTAAACCGCATGGAAAAGGGCGAACTGACACTGGAAGAGTCGCTCAAGGCCTTTGAAGAAGGCGTCCAGCTCACGCGCGAATGCCAGACCCGACTGGCCGAGGCCGAGCAGCGGGTCAATCTGCTGCTGGAACAGGATGGCGAACTGCAAACCACGCCGCTCGACCCCGAACAATAATTCCGAGGAAATAGCATGGGCCCGGCTTTACAGGCACTGCGCGACCACGTCATCGCAGCAGTAGACGCGCGCCTTGCCGACGCCATCCGCGACTTCACAGGCCCGGGTGGCCAACTGGCCGAGGCCATGGCTTACAGCCTGACCAACGGCGGCAAACGCATCAGGCCATTACTGGTGTACGCCGCCGCCAACGCAATCGCGCCCTGCCAGCACCTGGACTGGCCCGCCGCCGCGGTGGAAGCCATCCATGCCTACAGCCTGGTACACGACGATCTGCCGGCCATGGACGATGACGACCTGCGCCGGGGCAAACCCACCACCCACATCGCCTTCGACGAAGCCAGCGCCATCCTCGCCGGCGACGGCCTGCAGACGCTGGCGTTCGAACTGCTGGCGCAAGCACCGTTCAGCGCAGAGCAGCGGTTGGCGTTTGTGCGCACCCTGGCCGAAGCTTCCGGGGCACGTGGCATGGTATTGGGTCAGGCCATCGACCTTGAGGCCGTCAATCGCCAACTCACCCTGACGCAGCTGGAACGCATGCACCGGCACAAAACCGGGGCGCTGATCCGCGCTGCAGTGGAACTGGGGGCTACGGCGGCGGGTGCCACGGACGCCCAACGACAGGCGCTGGTGCACTATGCAGAGACCATCGGCCTGGCGTTTCAGGTCCAGGACGACATACTGGATGTCACCAGCGATACCGCCACGCTGGGCAAAACCCAAGGCGCCGATCAGGCACTGAACAAACCCACTTATGTGTCGCTGCTGGGGCTCAGTGGTGCGCAGGCTCGGGTGGCAGCATTGCACCGGGACGCTCTCGACACCCTGCAACCCTTTGATCAGGGCGCCGACCCCCTGCGCGAGCTGGCGGACTACATTGTCCAACGCCGTCACTGAGCCGGCCGGCGAACACTTGTCTGACAGGACACTAGCCACCGGCGGCCCCAACCCCTAAAATGGCCGATTCGGTCAGCCTGTTAGCCCGCCATTTGCATGTTTAAGGAAATCCCCAGAAGCCGCCCGGCCACGCCATTACTGGACAGCGTCAACAGCCCCGAAGCGCTGCGTGCGCTGGACACGGCAGCGCTGGACCAACTGGCGCACGAACTGCGCCACTTCCTGCTGTATTGCGTGGGCCAGACCGGCGGTCACTTTGGTGCTGGCCTCGGCGTGGTCGAGCTGACCATTGCCCTGCACTATGTGTACAACACCCCGGCCGACAAGCTGGTGTGGGATGTGGGACACCAGACCTACCCGCACAAAATACTCACCGGCCGGCGCGAGCAAATGCTCAGCATGCGCCAGCGCGGTGGTCTGGCGGGCTTCCCCAAACGCACCGAGTCGGCGTTCGATAGCTTTGGCGTTGGCCACTCAAGCACCTCCATCTCCGCCGCCCTCGGTATGGCGCTGGGCCACCAGATGGCCGGCCTCGACAACAAAACCGTCGCCATCATCGGCGATGGCGCCATGACCGGTGGTATGGCCTTTGAGGCACTCACGCACGCGGCTCACACCGAAACCGACATGTTGGTCATCCTGAATGACAACAATATGTCGATCAGCAAAAACGTGGGCGGACTGGCCACCTACTTTTCGCGCATCTGGGCGAGCAAGACTTACAACAGCCTGCGCGAAGGCAGCCGCAAAGTGCTGTCGAAAATTCCGTCGGCGTGGGAGTTTGCCAAGCGCACTGAAGAGCACATGAAGGGCATGGTAAGCCCCGGCACCCTGTTCGAGGAACTCGGCTTCAACTACGTGGGTCCTATCGACGGTCACGATACCGAGCGGCTGGTGCATTACCTGAGCAATCTGCGCGATATCAAAGGCCCCAAACTACTGCATGTGATCACCCAGAAAGGCCGCGGTTTCGAACCTGCCGAAGCGGATCCC
The DNA here is from genome assembly GCF_000305785.2 of Simiduia agarivorans SA1 = DSM 21679. Taxonomy (NCBI): domain Bacteria; kingdom Pseudomonadati; phylum Pseudomonadota; class Gammaproteobacteria; order Cellvibrionales; family Cellvibrionaceae; genus Simiduia; species Simiduia agarivorans. Next base: position 2,171,111 of record NC_018868.3, read on the forward strand.
GTGGGTTATCACGCGCTCAATAAAATTGAGCCCAAGCGCCCGGTCACCGACCCGGCGGCGCCGAAAAAACCCAAGTTCCAGGACGTATTCGGCGACTGGTTGTGCGATACCGCCACCCAGGATGCGCGCCTGGTCGGCATTACTCCGGCCATGTGCGAAGGCTCTGGCATGGTGCGCTTCGCGCGCGAATTCCCACACCAGTTTCACGACGTCGCCATCGCCGAACAACACGCGGTTACGCTGGCGGCCGGACTTGCCTGCGAAGGGCAGAAACCGGTAGTCGCCATTTACTCCACGTTTTTACAGCGCGCCTACGATCAGTTAATTCACGATGTGGCCATCCAGAACCTGGATGTCACCTTTGGCATTGACCGCGCCGGTCTGGTGGGTGAAGACGGCCCCACCCATGCAGGCGCCTTCGACCTGAGTTTTATGCGTTGCGTCCCCAACATGGTGATTGCCGCGCCCAGCGATGAAAACGAATGCCGCAAATTGCTGACCAGCGCCTATCAGTACCCCGGCCCGGCTGCCGTGCGCTACCCGCGCGGCACCGGTACAGGCGTTACCATTGAGACGGAACTGACGCCCTTGCCGGTTGGCAAAGGCGTACAGTTGCGCCAGGGTAAAGACATCGCCATTCTGAATTTTGGCACCCTGCTGTCCAATGCGCTGCCGGCAGCCGATCAGCTCAACGCCAGTGTGTGCGACATGCGCTGGGTTAAACCGCTGGATGAAACACTCGTGCTGACCATGGCCAAACAACATTCACTGTTGGTGACCTTGGAAGAAAACGCCGTGGCGGGTGGCGCCGGCTCGGCCGTGCTCGAACTGCTGAACAGCCATGGCCTGTGTGTACCGGTCCTGCAACTCGGCTTACCCGATCGCTACGTAGAACACGGCAAACAGGCTGAAATGCTGGCCGATGCTGAATTAAACGCCGACGCCATTCTGGCCCGCATTACCGACCGGCGCGACAAACTGGGATTGAAGCCGGCCGCCAGCGCATGAAAAAGTCCTCCGCGATTATTTTCTTTGTAGTGGCCGGCGGCGTTTTCACCCTGGGCAAATGCAGTGCGGGACCCGGCCCAGCCGAGCAGCGCATGGCAACCGAAGCCAGTGCACGTTACGCCGAATTAAAAGCCGCGCGCGACGCCAGGCGCAATAACAGCATCGAACTGGACGCTTCACTGCAGCAACTCGGCGATCTGTACATACCAGACGACGCGCTGGCCAACTGCATCGAGCGCACAGTCAGTCACGCGCTCACGCACTCGGGCGGCGCCGCGATTGCCAGCGCGACCGATATCACCTCGCTGACATGCCCCAGTCAATCCATCTCGCGCCTGACCGGCATTGAACACTTCACCCGCCTGACCGAGCTGGACTTGTCCCATAACAAAATTGACAATGCCGATGCACTCAACGCACTGCAGGCGCTGGAAAAACTCGACCTGACCGGCAATCAGATAAAGAATATCTGGGGATTACAGGGACTGGATCGGCTGACCCAGCTCAAACTGAAAGACAATCCGGTGACTGACCTGCACTTTTTGTCGGGCTTCGAGAAACTGGAATCCGTCGAATTCCGCCTCGATGCCAGGCAACGCTGTGATTATCTGGTCAATATAAAAAACGCGCTGAAACAGTCCAAAGCATCGCTGCGCATACCCAGCCGCTGCGTCGATGAGTTCGGCGAGCCCGCACGTATCAGCGATTTTGAGTAGGCGGTTTGTGTTCACCGACGAATGTCGCCAACACCTCAGACAGCTTTGATCTCAGCGCTTCAATTCCCGTCGCCTTGGTAACATAGCCCGCCGCACCCGCTTGTAAACACGCGGCAATATCTTCCGGATCTTCCGAGGTGGACAACATGACCACCGGAACCCCCAATGGGCTGCAGTGCCCGGCAAATTCTATTCCGCTCATGCCCGCAAGCCGGACGTCGGCAAGTATCAGGTCAAACTCTTTGGGCGAGCCCGCCAGTGCGGCTTCTGCGCTGGCAAAACTCACAAGATCCACACGCAGCGCCGCCAGCGCGGCTCGGATTAACAAGCGGTGATCTTCGTTGTCTTCCACCAACATCACCCGTCTGGCCACGGTCATCCACGCCCCTTGCGCTTGCGCGCGTACATGGCCTTGTCAGCCTGTTCCAATTCCGCCTCCGGTTTGCCGCCGGCGCCAGCCACCAGGCCAGCACTGGCACTCACGCCAACCGCCTGATCCTGCCATTGCAATGGCTGCTCTGCCAATTGCTGCGCCAGGCGTTGCAACATGGCCTCGGCGTCCGACACGCTGCTGTGAGGCAATAACACCAGAAATTCATCGCCGCCCAGGCGCACCACGGAATCGCCTTCGCGCACCAACGCCGCCATAGCCGATGCCAGCATGCGAATGGCCGCGTCGCCCGCCAAATGCCCGAACTGATCGTTAATGGCTTTCAGGTTATCCATGTCGAGCAAACACAACGTATAGGGATAACCATAACGCCGGTAATCAGCCGACAGTTTCCGTAATGCACGCATGCCATAGCGCCGGTTAAACACACCGGTCAGGGCATCGTGCTCGGACTCGTCTTTTAATTGGTTAAGTATGGCCTGACGCTCAACTGCATGACGGATGACGCGCTTCAGTAACGATGGCGACAACTCGGATTTGGCGACAAAATCCGCGGCCCCCAGTCGCATCAATTCGCTGTCCAGTTGATCATCTTCATGCACGGTGACCACAATTACCGGAAAGTCCGACAACTGTGGCAAGAGTTCCTTGGCGGTTACCAGGCCCACGGAGAAATCCAACAAACAGATATCGAACACCTGCTCTTTTAACGCCGCGTGCATGGCATCAACGTCTTCGCATTGGTGCAGACGGTACTCCATGCCCGACTCGGCCAGCATGCGCTCAAGGATCAGGCGATGATCCTCTTCATCTTCCACGTGTAATATTGCTAGCCTATGCATTGGATCCATCCGAATCTGATACAGAATGTAAATGCGCCACAAACTGGGCGCCGCCCATATCGCTGGTTTCTACCCAGATATCGCCTTGGTGTCGCTCACAGATACTGCGACAAATGGCCAGCCCCACGCCCGACCCTTCACCGCTGGTGTGGGCGCGGACGAACAGATCGAATACGCGCTGGCGATCGGCTTCGCGCACACCCGGCCCGTTGTCCGCCACGCTGATAGTCACGCCCTCCTGGGTTTGCGCGATACTCAGCCGCACAATGGGCGACTGCACCTGACTCCGGTACTTGACTGCATTGGCGAGCAGATTATCGAGCAGCTGGCGTACCAGAGTGCGATAACCGGAGAACACTTCACACGACAACACCAGTTCCAGTTTGCCGCCCAGATCACGCAGCTGGGGCCGGTAGATCAGCACCAATTCATCGACCAGTGCGGGCAACGAGAAAGACTCCACCGGCAATTGCTGATGGCCGATGCGCGACAAGGCCAACAGATCGTTCAATAACCCTTCCATTTGCTTACAGTTGCGCACTACACGGGCCAACAATTGCCGACTGTCTTCCATGCCGTTAGCTGGCAACTGATGAATCACCAGGTCCACCAGGCCGGCGATGGCCACCAGGGGCGATTTGAGATCGTGAGAAACCGCGTACACAAACCGCTCGAGGGCCTCGGTGCGTTGCTTGAGCAACGATTCCTGTCGTAAGCGCTGGCGGATATCGATCAGGGTATACACCTCGAAGGGAACCTGGTTCACCGTCAGCGACGTATGCCGCACCTCCACCGGCACCGTCCGCCCACCGCGACAGTGCAATGCGCCATCGCTGGCGCTGCGTTCCAAGCCAACCCCGCCACTGACCACCGGCAGCAAATCGGCCACGTTTTTATTCACCAGCTCATCTTCGTAGCCGGATAAGCGTGCAGCCTCGCGGTTGTGCAGGCAAACCTCACCCGTCTCGGAGACCAACAATAAACCCGTGGGAGCCAGGTCTGCCATTTGCTGAAATTTCTGCGCCAGAAACAGCTGCTCCTGCGACTTGACCGCATGCAGCTGGGCACTTCGCCGGTGTGAAACCAGCGTCAACGCCATCACAAACAACAACAGGCTATCGAGCAGCCCCACTGCCAACACCAACCAGGGCGCGCTGCCACCGGCTTCGCTATCGAATGCCGGTGTCGAGCGCGCGGTCAATCGCCAACTGCGACCGGCAAACGCCAGTTGGCTTTCACCAAAAAAACGCCCCGAGGACAGCGGCGGCACCGACGCGTACAGTGTTGCCGGTTCGTCACTCACGTCCTCGATATGAAATACCAGATCAGGCCAGTGCTCACCCAGCGCACCCTGCATGAGCTTTTTCATTCTGAAGGGGGCATAGACGAAGCCCTGCGGCTTATCGCCCAGCCGGGCATTGTCGGCCCACACGGGCAGGTACAACAAAAAGCCCAGCTGCACATCTTCCTTGGTTTCCTGCACCAATGTGACGATGCCGCTGGCGCTGGCTTCGCCACTGCTGATGGCCCGATCCATTGCCGCGCGACGCACGGGCTCGGAATACATGTCGTAACCAAACGCGCGCTGATTGCGCCAATCGAAGGGTTCCAGATAGGTCACCGGCACATACCAGTCCCGATGCCCCGGCGGCGACACCATAAAGCCGGGAAAACCTTGCGTTACCAGGTCTTTTTCGTAGCCTTTCAGGTCAGTGCTGCTGACCATTGCGGCGTAACCGATGCCCTGGATGCCGGGGTAAAACCGGTCGATATCCAGCGTTTCCACAAACTCGCCAAATTCTTCCCGCGACACGTGTTCGGATGCATTAAACAGACCCACACCGGCACGCAAGGTGCTCACATAGGTGTCCAGGTGATGATAGATATCGAAGGTAAGCTTTTCGAGCCGGCGCTCAAACGCTTCCTGGCTGGCACGATTGGTTTCCTGCTGGGTGATGTAGGTGGCAAAGGCACTTACCAACAAAGACACCAGCAAAACGAGCCAGGGCGGCTTGGCCCCCAATGCATGTAGGAATGTTGACATAAACCGGACATTCTCTTGGTCTGTCCGGTAAATCTAGCAGCAGATCAGCGCCCGTGCGGCCTCATTGAGGGGAATCGTCGGCCCCGTCTTCCAGCAGATGTCCCAATTTGCCCTTCTTGGTTTCAAGGTACTTGGCATTGTGGGGATTGCGTCCTGTCTGGTGGGCCAGGCGCTCGACCACGGGAATGCCGATGTCCTGCAACGCTTTGACTTTACGCGGGTTGTTGGTCATGAGCCGGATTTTCTCAATGGCCAGATGCTCGATCATAGGCTTGAGGATCGTGTAGTCACGCATATCGGCACCAAAACCCAGCGCCTCATTAGCCTCCACGGTATCGGCACCGCAATCCTGCAAATGGTAGGCGCGGATCTTGTTGAGCAGGCCAATACCCCGGCCTTCCTGGCGCAGATAAAAAATGGCGCCGCGACCGGCCTGGGCGACCTTGTACATAGCCGCCTGCAATTGGGCGCCGCAATCGCAGCGCAGGCTGAACAAGCCGTCACCGGTCAGGCACTCGGAGTGGATGCGGGCCAGCACCGGCTCGTCGCCGCGCACGTCGCCCATGGTGAGCACCACATGCTCTTTCTGGCTGGTGGTATCTTCAAAGCCATGCATGTCAAAAGTACCCCAGGGGGTAGGCAGCCGACAGGATTCTATATAGCGAATGCTCACAATAAACCTCTTACACAAGGGTGGCAGTCAAAAGCGCGCACGAATAACCCACACACCCCGTTTCCGATCGAGATCGGCTTTATCAAAAAAACTGTTGCCTGGCCGGATGATTCGGGGGACGTTTCCTCCCACCCCTGCCAGCGCACAGACATACCAGCCGCAAACACCGGTTTACGCCAACACCTGGGCCGTTGCCTGCACCACGAACCAAGCCATCACGCCCGCCAACACGTCATCGAGCATCACGCCGAGACCGCCTTTGACCTGTTTATCCGCCCAGTCAATCGGCCAGGGCTTCAGCACGTCGAACAGGCGGAATAACAAAAACCCGTAGACCAGCCAGGCCCAGCCCTGGGGCACCAAAAACAATGCGATCCAGAGCCCGACAAATTCATCCCAGACGATGGCGCCGTGATCGCTGACACCCAGCCAGCGACCGGCATAGCCGCACAGGTAAATACCCAGAAAAAATGCCGCCAGCACCACCCCGGCGTAAACCCACGCCGGCAGCGGCTGCAAAATCAGAAACAGCGGCAGTGCCATCAGCGTGCCAAAGGTCCCGGGCGCTTTCGGCGCCAGCCCACTGCCGAACCCCAGCGCGCAAAACAGACGAGGGTCCGCCAACAAGGCGCGCCACCCGGGCAGGCTACGCATCGGTGTCGAAATGGTTGTAGCCGCGTCGTTTGGGTTCAAACACCTCACCTTCCAGCAGCACTTCAACGCCACTGCCTTTAACGATTTCACCAATGGCATTGGCGTGCAGCTTGCCGGCATCGATCAGTGCCTGTACCTGACCCAGCTTGTCAGGCGAGACGGTAAAACACAGTTGGTAATCGTCGCCGCCGGCCAATGCCCAGTCGGCGATCTGTTCGGCTTCTGCCACTTTGTTAAGCGCAGTGGATACGGGGATGCGCTCGAGATCGATCTTCGCACCCACGCCACTCTCTTCACAAATGTGCCCGAGATCCGCCAGCAAACCGTCGGACACATCAATGGCGCACTGGCTGATGCCCCGCAACATTTTGGCTTCTTTAAGGCGCGGCTGGGGGCGATAATAGTGGGACATAAAATAATTGAACGCCGACTTGCCGACCGTCAATTCCTGCCGGATAACCGCCAGCGCCGCCGCCGCATCGCCCACGTTGCCGGTAACGTAGATCAGGTCGCCCACGCGGGCATTGGCACGCATCAGCGCGTGATCGGATTCCACCGCGCCATGCACCTGAATGGTGATGGCCAACGGGCCGCGCGTGGTATCGCCCCCCACCAGGGCAATGTTGTATTCATCGGCTACCGTGAACAACCCGCGGGCAAAGCCTTCCATCCAACGCTCGTCCACTTTGGGCATGGTGAGGCCCAGGGTAAACCACAAAGGTTCAGCGCCCATGGCCGCCAGATCACTCAGGTTCACACGCAGGGCGCGTTCGGCGATGAGTTCCGGGTCGGCGTTGCGGGGAAAGTGAATGCCGCCTACCAGCGTGTCCATTGACACAGCAATGACCTTGCCCTCCGGCGCCTGCAACAGGGCACAGTCATCGCCAATGCCCATCTGCACTCCAAAGGCACGTGCAGACTGGTAGAAGTAACGCTTGATCAGTTCAAATTCACCCAACGCCATATCGGTTCCTCAATTGCTGCCGTCGGCACGGCGCTAAATCCATTTATCGCAAACTCAATTGCGGCCGCGCTCGGCCTGCACTTCCACCGCGCGCAACTGCGCAGCAGTCTGATCCAGCACGGCGTTGATGAACTTGTGCGCATCGGTGGCGCCAAATTTCTTCGCCAGCGCAACCGCTTCGTTAATGACCACTTTGTAGGGTACATCGATGCGGTTTTTCAGCTCGTAGGTACTCAGACGCAGCAGCGACTGGGTGATGGGATCCAGTTCGTCCTGATTGCGCCCCTGCAGGTGCGGCGCGTACGCGGCCTCCAGTGCATCCAGCTGTGCGGGCACCTGGTGCAACAGTTCCTGAAAGTAGGCCAGATCCACTTTCGCCATGTCGTAATCCGTGCGGAACTCCGCCTCGATGGCGTTCAGCGAGGAACCCGCCATCTGCCATTGATAGAGCGCCTGCATGGCGTAGTGGCGCGCCTGACGGCGCGCAGAAGCAGAGACGTTCATGTTTATACCTTGGACAGCAGTGAGACCATTTCCAGTGCGGTGAGCGTGGCTTCCACACCCTTGTTGCCGGCCTTGGTGCCGGAACGCTCAATCGCCTGCTCGATGGAATCGACGGTGAGCACGCCGAAGGTCACGATAACACCGCTGGCCATGGAGGCTTGCGCCAGACCTTTGGTGCACTCACCGGCCACGTATTCAAAGTGTGGTGTGCCACCGCGGATAACCGCACCGAGCGCAATGATGGCGTCGAACTTACCCGTTGCCGCCAGCTTTTGAGCCACCAGCGGAAACTCGAAGGCGCCGGGAGCGTAGTAGATGGTGATGTCTTCGTCTTTGATGCCGTGGCGACGCAGGGTATCCAGCGCGCCGTCTTTCAGGCTTTCAACAACAAAGCTATTCCAACGGCTGACAATCAGCGCGTACTTGCCTTTGCACTGGGTGAAATCGCCTTCGACAACGGTAATCTTGCTCATGGGGTTTCCTGTTTATACATTCTATTCAAAAAAATTAGTCGGGGCAGGACAGTTGTTCTGTCACTTCCAGATCCCAGCCGGAGATGGCCGAAAATTTCAGTGGCGCCGACATCAGTTTCATTTTGCGCACGCCCAGATCGCGCAGAATCTGGGCGCCGGTGCCCACTTGTTTATACACTTTATCCTGACTGATCTGGCGCTGACGGCCAGACAGCATCCAGTCCACGTTGTCGGCAATTTCCTGTGCGCTTTCAGTGTGACAGATCAATACCACCACACCTTTGCCTTCCCGCTCCACCGCCTCCAGTGCGGCGTGAAAGGTCCAGGGTTTGTACTCGGTATCGCTCGGGCGCTGAATGGTGAACAGATCGCGCGCGCTGTCCTGCACGTGGACCCGCACCAACGCGGGCTCATCGGCGCTAAGCGGACCTTTGACCAGGGCAAAATGCAATTCCTGCCGCGCCACATCGCGATAGGTTTTCAGTTCGAATTCACCGAAACCGGTTTTAACCGGGCGGGTGCTGATGCACTCGACGGTTTTTTCTTTCACCGAACGGTAGTGGATCAGGTCGGCAATGGTGCCGATTTTCAGATCGTGGGTTTTGGCGAACTCTTCCAGATCCGGACGGCGCGCCATGGTGCCATCTTCATTCATGATCTCCACGATCACCGCCGCCGGCTCGAAACCCGCCAGACGCGCCAGGTCGCAACCGGCTTCGGTGTGGCCCGCACGGCTCAACACACCGCCGGGTTGAGCCATGAGCGGGAAAATATGACCCGGCTGGACGATGTCTTCTGCTTTCGCTTCGCGCGCCACTGCCGCGCGCACGGTGCGTGCCCGGTCGGCGGCGGAAATACCGGTAGTGACGCCGGTCGCGGCCTCGATGGAGAGCGTGAAATTGGTGCTGTGCTGGGCGCCGTTGTGACGCCCCCCCACCATCAGCGGCAGATCCAATTGGCGGCAACGCTTTTCGGTCAGGGTCAGGCAAATCAACCCACGGGCGTGTTTGGCCATGAAATTGATGTCTTCGGGCCGGATCTGCTCGGCGGCAATCACCAGATCGCCTTCGTTTTCGCGATCCTCGTCATCCATGAGGATGACCATCTTGCCCTGTCGGATGTCGTCGATCAGTTCTTCTACGCTGTTAAGTTCCATATCTCGTCCCGTTAGCGGCTGAAGCCGTGCTCCGCCAGAAATGCCATGGTAATGCCTGAGTCCGGGGTGCCGGTCTGTGCCGCCTTGTCCCCTAATAATAGTCTTTCGAGGTAGCGCGCCAGCAAATCCACCTCCAGATTCACCCGCGTGCCTGCTTTATAGGTGCCCATCACCGTCTTCTCAAGGGTGTGGGGCACGATATTAAGCTCGAACTCCGCCCCGTCGACGGCATTGACTGTCAGGCTGGTGCCATCCACCGTGATTGAGCCCTTATGCGCGATGTATTTGGCCAAGTGATCGGGCGCGCGCAAGCGAAAACGCTCCGAACGGGCATCCGTGTGCCGGCTGACCACTTCGCCCACGCCATCCACATGACCGCTGACCAAATGCCCGCCCAGACGGGTGGTGGGTGTCAGTGCTTTTTCCAGGTTGACCTTCTGACCCACTGCCCACTGGCGCAGGGTGGTGTTGTCGAGCGTTTCCACGCTCACATCGGCCCAATAGCCGTCGCCGGGCAATTCCACCACGGTCAGACACACGCCATTGGTGGCAATAGAATCGCCCAGCGCCACATCCTGTAAATCCAGTCCGTGGGTCTTCACTCGCAGCCGCAGATCGCCACCGGCGGGCTGGGCCACCAGGATTTCACCTACCGCTTCAATGATACCGGTAAACATACGCTCTCCCAGAGAGTGAAAAATCAGTCGCCCACCGGGTGGGCGGTTATACGCCAATCGCCACCGATTGCGCGCATATCGGTAATCGCCAGCTTGCGTTGTTCTGCCATCTGCTCAAGCGGCAGTTGCAACAACGGCCTGGCACTGGAGCCCAACAGGGTCGGCGCCATGTACAGCACCAATTCGTCCACCAGACCCGCCGCCATAAAACTGCCCGCCAACCGGCTACCCGCCTCGACCAGCACTTCGTTGCACTCGCGCGCAGCCAGGGCCTCCAGCAAAGCGCGCAAATCGCCGCCATCACTCTGCGCTTCGGGCAGGGACAAATGGCTGTAGGGCACGGCCGCATCGGCATACGTTTCAGGCTCGCCCTGTACCAGCAATACAGGACCACCCGCCGACAACAACCGGCTGCCTGCGGGCAGGCGCGAACGCCGGTCAAGCAATACCCGCACAGGCGGATTGGCCAGCGCCAGGCTGCATTGCGGCTCGGGCAGCTGTAACTCGCCCGCTCGCAAGGTCAGGGCCGCATCATCGTGCAAAACGGTATCGATACCGGTGACGATAGCGCAGCTGCGCGCGCGCAGTTTTTGGACGTCTGCGCGCGCAGCCGGCCCGGTAATCCATTGGGATTCGCCACTGGCCATTGCGGTACGGCCATCCAGACTCATGCCCAGCTTGACCCGGACCCAGGGCAGGCCCTGTTCCATGCGTTTGATAAAGCCCGGGTTGAGCGCCCGGCAACCGGCTTCCAGCACCGGGCCCTGTACCTCCACCCCGGCATCGCGCAGGCGCGCGAGTCCGCTGCCTGCCACCCGGGGGTTGGGATCCTGCATACCGAATACCACGCGCCTGATGCCGGCGTCGATCAGCGCCTGGGAGCAGGGTCCGGTGCGCCCGGTGTGGTTGCAGGGTTCGAGTGTGACGTAAGCGATCAGGCCCTTGGCACTGCCGCCCAGCGCTGCCAGCGCGTTCACTTCGGCGTGGCCCTGACCGGCGCGCTGATGCCAGCCTTCAGCCACGATCGCACCGGCCTCATTCACTAACACACAGCCCACGCGCGGATTGGGGCGAGTGCTATAGATACCCTGCTCTGCCAGCTGCAGTGCGCGGGCCATGTAAAATTCCTGGGTGTGCAAGAGATTCAGTCCGCGCCGCGTGGGTTGCGTTCCAGGCGCTCAATTTCATCGCGGAATTCACTGATATCCTGAAACTGGCGATAGACCGAAGCAAAGCGAACGTAGGCCACTTCGTCCAGGCTGCGCAACTTTTCCATGACTTTTTCACCCAGCAGGCGAGAGGGGATCTCGCGCTCGCCGGTCGCTTGCAACGCGTGCTTGATCTGGTTCAGTGCGGACTCGATGTCTTCCACCGACACCGGGCGTTTTTCCAGCGCCCGCAATAACCCGGCGCGCAGCTTGTTTTCATCAAAAGGCTCACGGGTGCCATCCTGCTTGATGATGCGTGGCATCAACAGCTCGGCCACTTCATAGGTGGTGAAGCGTTCGCGGCACGACAGGCATTCGCGACGCCGGCGCACCTGATCGCCTTCGGCCACCAGACGGGAGTCGATTACCTTGGTGTCATCGGCGCTGCAGAAGGGACAATGCATAGGGCAATACCAGTGAGAAACTGGCGCGCATGGTACCACAGGAAGCCGTTCAAACGTATGAATAAGGCACCCGCGGCCAGCATCAACTATACTGATGACTGATTGTGACCTACAGGTCAGCAACTGCGCAGCGCTATGCAAGATCGTTTGATTTCACGCCTACACGCGTTTCTACCCGGGCTCGTCTATCGCTGCCGGTCTGACGATGCGTTTACTATGCTCGAAATGGACGGGCCGGTTGAAGCCATTACCGGCTACGCGGCCGACGCATTTATGCGCGGTGAAATCCACTTCAACGGCATCATCCATCCCGACGACCTGCCCGCCGTGCAAGCCTCCATGGACGACACCCTGTCGACCCGGAAGCCGTTCGAAATCGAATACCGGATCCGCGATAAGGCGGGTAACATCAAGTGGGTCTGGGAGACCGGCCTGATTGACGACCAGGATGAAATGTACGGTTTTATCAGTGATTGCCTGCCCGGTCTCGGCAGGCAACACCGATTGCAGGACGCCCAGCAACGGGTCGTAGCCGTGGCCTCCTCCAGCGACGTGGCCATGGGTAACCTGGATGCCGTCGCCGAAGCGGTCACCCGCCATTGCGCCGAATGGCTTGAAGTGGAACGCGCCAGTCTGTGGCTGCTCAACGACGCGCAGGACCAGCTCGATCTGGTGTGTTTGTTTACCCGGTCCGACCAACAGTTTCACAAAGGCGTGTCGCTCGCGCGCGACGACTACCCCAATTATTTCAGTGCGCTTATTACCGGGCGCGCTATCGATGCCCATGCGGCCCGCACCGACCCGCGCACCAATGAATTTGCCGTGGGTTATCTGGATCAGCTCAACATCTACTCCATGCTCGATGCCGCCATCCGCAATGGCGATGCCATCCGCGGCGTAATTTGTTGCGAACAAACCGGAACCGAACGCCAATGGAGCGTGGATGAAATTAATGTCGTGGCGGAAATGGCCGACCAGTTTTCCCAGGCATTGCTCAACCGCGCGCACCGCCAGGCGTTGGAGCAGCGCCTGCAAGCCGACGCCGCCAATGCCGCCAAAAGCCGCTTTCTGGCCACCATCAGCCACGAGATCCGCACGCCGCTCAATGGCGTCCTGGGCATGGCGGAATTGCTGCGCGACTCAAGCCTCAACGCAGAGCAGCAAGACATCGTCGACACCTTGCAGGCGTCGGGCGAATTGCTGCTGTCGGTGATCAATGACGTACTGGATTTTTCCAAAATTGAAGCCGGCAAATTTGATCTTGCGCCAGCACCGACCCATATCGCGACGCTGATCCAACAATGCGCCGACATGTTCCGCCAGCGTGCCGATGCCAAGCGACTGAACCTGGTGGTACAGGCCGACCCCGCCATGCCGGCCCAAATGCTCGATGGCCCACGCCTGCAGCAGGTCGTCGCCAACCTGATCAGCAATGCCATCAAGTTCACCGAACAGGGCGATATCGTCATCACCGCACAGCATCGGGACCAAGCGCTGCAGTTAAGCGTGACGGATCACGGCCAGGGTATCAGCGAGGAGTTACAGACCCGTCTGTTTCAACCGTTTGAGCAGGAACGTCACGCCGCCGGCAAGCCGCCTTCGGGCACGGGCCTTGGCCTGGCTATCTGCCGACGGATCGCGGAGGCGATGCACGGTAACATCAGCGTGCGCAGTGAGCTCAAGCAGGGCAGCACCTTTATTGTGAGCCTGCCCTGGCAGCCATGCGACCCGATCGCGCAGACACCGCGGACAAAAGCCGGCAGCCAGACCAATTTCCAGCACCTGAAGGTGTGGATTGCCGAAGACAATCCGGTCAACCAACGGGTTGTGGGCGGATTGCTGCATCGCTTGGGCATACAGGCGAGAATGTTTGATCACGGCGGCCTGCTGACCGACGCCCTCGCGAGCGATCCATTGCCCGACCTGATCTTCATGGATTGCGAAATGCCGGTGAAAGATGGCCTCACGGCCACGCGCGAAATCAAGGCCGACGCCCGCACCCGTCACCTGCCCGTGATTGCACTCACGGCCCATGCGCTATCGGATTTCCGCGAGCGGACCCAAGGCGTGGGCATGGACGCTTACCTGACCAAACCCATCCAGTACGACGAACTCCTGGATACCCTGGCGCGCTTCAGTTAACCCATATCCACCTGCCACTGCACCGGCTTGTCGTTCATCCGGTCCAGCAAAAAGCCGTAGCAATCCTCAATTGGCCCGCGGCGGATTTTCAACGTTGGCGTGAGCAGGCCATTTTCCACCGTCCACGGCTCGGCCAACACAATCAACGCACCCAACCGCTCATGGGATTCCAGTTCGCCATTCACCTGCAACAAGGTTTGCTCCAGCGAGGCCTGCACCAATTTTTTGTCGCTGCCGAGGCCTGCGTCATTGAGCACAACCAAAGCCACGGGCGCGGGACGCCCCAGCCCCAGCACACACACCTGATCAATGCTGTCATTCTGCGCCAGCTTGTTCTCAATCGGCGCCGGTGCCACGTATTTGCCTTTGGCGGTTTTGAATTGCTCTTTCAGACGACCAATAATTTTATAGGCGCCGTCTGCCGTCACCTGACCCCGATCACCGGTGCGGAACCAGCCATCCACGAAGGATTCGCGCGTGGCCTCTTCGTTGTTGTAGTAGCGGGTAAACACCGCGTCACCGCGGATCTGCACTTCATCGTTTTCGCCCAAACGCATTTCCACGCAGGCCACGGGCGTGCCGATAGTACCGATGCGATCGGGGTTATAAGGCAAATTGGAACAGGACAATCCCGAGGTCTCGGTCATGCCCCAACCTTCGGCGATGTCGATACCAATTCGCCGGTACCAGCGCAACATGTCGGGCGAAATGGGCGCCGAGCCGGAACCGAACACGCGCACCTTGTCGAGCCCGAGACCCGCACGGATTTTGCGCGCCACCAGTTTGCCCACAAACGGAATCGCGAGTAGCCGACGCAGCTTGCGCTCGGGCAATTTTTCCTGGATTCCGGCCTGAAACTTGGTCCACAGCCGCGGCACGGAAATGAAAAAGCTCGGCCGGCAATATTTCACGTCATCCACAAAGGTATCGAGCGCTTCCACAAAATAGATGGCCACGCCCGCGTAGTAGGACATGATCTCCACCACACAGCGCTCGGTAATATGTGCCAACGGCAGGTAGGACATGCAGCGATCATCATCGCGCCACTCCACCTGCGCTGCGGTGGTGTAGCTGGACGACCCCACATTGCGGTGGGTCAGTACCACGCCCTTGGGTCTGCCGGTGGAGCCGGAGGTGTACACCAGCGTGTAAATATCGTCGGGCTGAAATTCGGGCAACTGTTCGAGCGGCTTGTACTGCACCAGCCATTGATCCCAATGGGCCGTTGTCCGCGCGGTTTCGTACGGAAAGCCGATACGCAATACCGACTCGGGAATCGCATCGTCTGCCGCGGCAATATCATCCAGCTTACCCAGAAAAATCGCGCGCGCGTCACTGTGCTCCAACACATAGCTGATGGTATCGGCACTGGCGGTTGAATAGATGGGCACACTGATCATGCCAGCCATGGTGATGGCCAGATCGGCGATAAACCATTCGGCGGAATTTTTTGCCAGTATCGCAATCCGGTCGCCCTTGCCGTAACGGGCGGCCAGGCCACTGGCAATCGTGCGGGCCTGCCGGTCGGCCTCGGCCCAGGTCCACTGCCGCCATTGCCGCTCCACCGGCTGGAACAACCAGGGTTTATCGGGATGCTGCGCCACACGCTGACTGAATTGGGCGAGGGGAAGTTGATAGCTCATTGCCGCTCCGTTGGTTTTTTATTGTCTGGCCAATGTGCCACAGTCATTGGCCATTCTCAAACCTCTACACGAAATCGTCACAGGTTTGAGACACCGCTGTCATAAAACCCGGGCACAGTGGCGCCATCAGAACGGGGAACCGGCCCGATGCATCATTTCCGCACCGTATTTTTATCCGACCTGCATTTGGGCACACGCGACTGCAAGGCAGACCTGCTGCTCCAGTGCCTGGAACAGATCCGCACCCGGCACATTTACCTGCTGGGGGACGTGATCGACATGTGGGCGCTGTCCCGCGGCAGCGCCTGGCCCGCGGCCCATTCAGCGGTGCTGGACAAACTCCGGCAACTGGCCTGCGAGGGCGTGCGCATCACTTACATTCCGGGCAACCACGATGCCCCGCTTCGTCACTACACCGGCGTCTTTCCCGATCAGGTAGAAGTGGTGCGCGAAAGTCATCACCGCACCGCCCGTGGCGAGCGGCTACTGCTGATTCATGGCGATTGTTTCGATCAGGCCATGCACTGCGCGCCCTGGCTGTACTGGCTGGGCGACAGGGCCTACGATCTGCTGCTGTTGATCAACCGGTTTAATGGCCGCATCAGTCGCTGGCGCGGCCTACCCTACTGGTCGCTGGCGGGCTTTATCAAAGCCCGTATCGGTGTTGCCCGCCGTCTGCTTGCCACCTACGCGCGACTCGCCACGGGCCACGCCCGCAGCCGGGGCTTTGAAGGCGTGATCTGCGGCCACATACACCACCCCGCGCTTGAGCACATCGATGGCCAGCTCTACGGCAATTGCGGCGACTGGGTGGAAAGCTGCACATTGCTGGCGGAGCATCCCGACGGCAAGCTACAGCTGTTGGACCTGCCTACGCTACTGACTGAGCCCCACCGGGACCGCGCATTACACGCCGCGTGAACAGCGCATAAAACAGGTGCCAACCTGCGCAAGCACAGGTACAATGCGTCCCTTTTTCCCGCACACTCAGAACGTCAGGAAATTGGGGAGTTAGTATGAAGCCGCTGATCGGTATCATTATGGGGTCCACGTCCGACTGGGACACCATGAGCCACGCCGCTGAAACCTTGGACAAGCTCGGGGTCCCCCACGAGGTTGAGGTGGTGTCTGCACACCGCACGCCCGACAAGCTGTTTCAGTACGCTGAAGAGGCGGAAGCCCGCGGTATCGAGGTGATTATTGCCGGCGCCGGTGGCGCGGCGCACCTGCCCGGTATGGTAGCCGCCAAAACGCCCCTGCCTGTACTGGGCGTACCGGTTCAGTCCAAAGCCCTGAACGGCATGGATTCCCTGCTATCCATTGTCCAGATGCCCGGCGGCATTCCGGTGGGCACACTGGCCATCGGCAAAGCCGGCGCCATCAACGCCGCCCTGTTGGGTGCCTCCATTCTCGGCAACAAGTATTCCGAATACCGTCAGGCGGTGGTGGATTTCCGCGAAAAGCAAACCGAAACCGTGCTGTCCAAGCCAGACCCACGGGAGCTGGGCTGATGAAGATCGGCATTCTCGGTGGCGGCCAGCTGGCCCGCATGATTGCCCTCGCCGGCATCCCGCTGGGTGCCCGGTTTGTGGTACTGGATCCGTCCGCCGACGCCGGCGCTACCGAGTGCGCCGACCTGGTGCAGGGCCAATACGACGACACCGCAGCCCTGGACGCCTTGGCGGCACAGGTGGATGTGGTGACCTACGAATTCGAAAACGTACCCCAGGCGTCGGCCCGCTACCTGGCCCAGAAGGTGCCCGTTTACCCCGCTGCGGATGTACTGGAAGTGGCGCAGGATCGACTGAACGAAAAGACCCTGTTCAACCAGCTCGGCATTGAAACGCCACCCTTCGCACCGGTGAGCTCGTTGGCCGAACTGGAAGCCGCGGTGGCCAGCATCGGCTTGCCGGCCGTGCTGAAAACCCGCACCCAGGGCTACGACGGCAAGGGGCAGGCCGTCATCAAAACTGCCGATCAATTGGCCGAGGCCTGGCAAAGCATTGGCGAGGTACCCGCAATACTCGAGGGCTTTATCCAGTTTGATCGCGAAGTATCGATGATTGCGGCGCGCAACCTCAACGGCGACATCCGCTTTTACCCCGTGTCTGAAAACGACCACGCCGGCGGCATTCTGCGCGTTGCCCGCGCCCGTGCCGGCGACCCCATCACACCCTTGGCGCAAGACTACACCGCCAAATTGATGGAGCACCTGAATTACGTGGGCGTGATTGCGGTTGAATATTTCCAGCGTGGCGACCAGCTGCTGGCCAATGAGTTTGCGCCCCGGGTACACAACTCCGGCCACTGGACCATTGAAGGCGCCGAATGCAGCCAGTTTGAAAACCACGTCCGCGCCGTGGCCAACCTGCCATTGGGCAGCACTGATCCGGTGGGCTTCGGTGCCATGGTGAATCTGATCGGTGATCTGCCCAGCGCAGATCAGATCCTCGCCATTGCGCATTGCCACGCGCATTTCTACGGTAAAGATCCCCGCCCGGGCCGCAAGGTGGCGCACATCGGTATTCGCGCCAACACAGAAGCCGAGCGCGAATCGGCGATTACGGCCGCCAACCAGCTGCCCGGAGCCAAGACTTAATCAGGAATTACATGCTGCAGGGACGCATAGAATTGAGGTTATATGCGTCTTTTTCCTCTCGTTATCTGCCTGCTGGCAACCTTCAGCACACCCCATTTACACGCCAAAACCCGAACTTACGGGGATGTCTCTGTCACCGAAGTGGTGAGCATCTACGACGGCGACACCTTTACGGTTAACATCAAAGACTGGCCCTCGGTGGCGGGCGAGCGCATCAGTGTGCGCATTGCCGGCATCGATACGCCCGAAATGCGCGGGCGTTGCGACTACGAAAAACAACGCGCCCGCGAAGCCAAACAATTTACCGTTGCTGCACTGCGCAACGCCCGCCAGATCAGACTGCAAAACCTGCAGCGCGACAAATACTTCCGGTTGCTGTCCGACGTCTACGTGGATGGCGAAAATCTTGGCGTCATGCTCATGCAGCAAGGTTTTGCGGTACCCTATGCCGGTAAAACCAAAGTTGATTGGTGCGCCCGCTGAGGAACCCATGCGCTACTGGCTATTCAAAACCGAACCCGACGACATCAGCCTGGATGACATCCGTGCGGCCGGGAAAAAGGGCATACGCTGGGACGGCATTCGCAACTATCAGGCGCGCAACTTTTTGCGCGACCAGGTGCGCAAGGGCGATGGCGTGCTGATCTATCACAGCCAGTGCAAACAGGTAGGGATAGTGGGCACGGCGCGCACCCTGGGTGACAGCTACCCGGACCCGGCCCAGTTTGACCCGCAAAGCCCCTATTTTGATCCGAAAGCCACGCCCGATTCGCCGCGCTGGTACTGCGTGGACATCGCTTTTGAACAGGCCCTGCCCACGACCATCAGCCTTGCCAGCATCAAGCAGGACCCGGCGTTGAGCGATATGGTGCTGGTGAAACAGGGGCGCCTGTCGGTCCAGCCGGTCACTGACGCTGAATGGCGCTATCTGTTGAGCTGAGGAATGCGAAAGCCTGTTCGAAAGGGCTGAGGCCGGGTCGTTATCGTCACCCCATGGCCGCGGCGCCGGCAATCCCCCACCGGCAAGGATAACAGGGGTTTAAGTGCGTGGCAGCGAGGCCACAAACGCTGAGACTTTCTTGATCTCGGGCGCCAGACGCGGCACCAGCTGATCCACCACACTTTGCTGCCCCGATTTGGCAGCCGCTTCCAGGCCGGCGCAGATATCGGCCAGATCGTTAGCGCCCACAGTGCGTGCCGACGATTTCAGCTTGTGCGCCACCGCGCCGACCGCTGTGATTGTTGACGCCGCCTCGAACTCCGACAAATAGAGCTCGGTGGTGGCGCAAAACTCGTCCAGGATACTCAGCCTTAACCCATGATCATCGCCAAATAGCGCTTGTAATGTCGCCAAATCTACGGGCTGACTACTGCTGGTCATGGTTCTGTTTTCCGGTGCACAGTGGATACGAAGGCCCCAGATTAGCATGAAATGACGCCGGTGCCAGAATTTCCACCGGGCGAATGGCGGGACGCCGGTTTCCCGTCCATACTGGTTTCTACCACAAATGTGCTGTAAAGCTGAGGCATATGACTGCCGAAAACCTGAAGAACATCTCCTGCCTGGTCGTGGATGACGACAGTTTCATGCTGAAAACGCTGTCCATCATCATCAAGCAATTGGGGCCCGAGCAGGTCTACCAGGCCGACAACGCTCAGGACGCGCTCAAGCTGATCGCCAACCGGAATAACAATATCGACGTGGTCATCAGCGACCTGAACATGCCCCAAATGGACGGCATCCAGCTGCTCCGCCACCTAGGCGCATTGGGCGTGAATCTGGGTGTCATCCTGGTTTCGGGTGAAGACCCCCGCCTGCTGGAGTCGGTCCAGAATCTGGGCCAGCAATACAAGTTGCGGGTACTCGGCAGTATCTCCAAGCCTGTGAACAAAGACCTGCTGGCAAAATTCCTGTCCGACTACAAACGCGATATCGCGCCCTCTCCCCAGGGGCCTGCCACCATGGTCTTTGCCGACGAATTACAGGCCGCCATCATGGCAGATCAACTGGATGTCTGGTTCCAGCCCCAGGTGGACGTGAGCACCGGTCAACTGGTGGGCGTGGAAGCGCTGGCGCGTTGGCACCACGAAGAAAAAGGGTTCATTCCGCCCGGCATTTTCATCGGCATCGCGGAAAAATACGGCATGATTCAGAAGCTGACCGACAGCATCCTGAAAAAAGCGGTGAAGCAAATCAGCGACTGGAACAAAATGGGGTTTGATATCACCTTGTCGGTGAACTTCTCCTCGGCCGGGCTCTGCCACCTGGAAATGCCCGAAGTACTGGACAGCACTATCCGCAATTCAGCCCTGCGACCAGACCATCTCAATATCGAGGTCACAGAAAGCGCGCTGCCCAAAGACTCTTCGGCCACACTCGACATTCTCACCCGCCTCAGGCTGAAAGGTTTCGGGCTTTCTATCGATGACTTCGGCACCGGCTTTTCGTCGCTGGAACAACTGAAACTGATTCCTTTTACCGAGCTTAAAATCGACCGTTCGTTTGTCCACAACGCCGCCGATAACAAAGCCAGTCAGGCCATATTGGAGTCGAGCATTTCACTGGCAAAACGATTGAATATTCACTGCGTCGCGGAAGGCGTAGAAGATCAGGCAGACTGGGATCTGGTGGCTAAACTCGGGTGCGACATCGTGCAAGGCTATTTTATTGCCAAGCCCATGCCGGCGGCGGATTTTATTCCTTGGGTGCGCGAATACAGTAAAAAGCACCGAACGCCAGCCACGTGATTCAGACTATTACAATCGCACCTAAGTGCAAAAACGGTTACACCACACCATGCGACCAGGCGATGTAGTAGCTCAGGCCCGATAAGCCCATCAACACCACCATGATCAACAGTAACAACACACCCGGCCGGAAAGGCCTGCGCGCGACCTCATGACCACCGGAATTAACCACTGAATCCACTCGCGCTTGATCTTCTGGTGTTAATTGAGATGACATAGGGAATTTCCAATCAGTATACTTGAGCCTGAATTTCAGCCCTGTTCAGCCAGTCACTGTTACACAAATCGCTGAAGCAGGTAAAGCCCCCAGGAGATCCGATGCAAGGCCCCGCAGAATTCGGCGCGCTGCTGTACGCAAGCAACACCAAAAAGCTGGCAGAATTTTATTGCCAGACCTTTGGTTTCACATTGTTGCACGCCACCACTGAACGGCATATTTTGCACAAAGATGGCTGGCAGCTGATCATCCACCAGTTCCCCGACTTCGTCAGTCGGGGCGATCAGCGAGCCGCGCGCAAAAATACGCTCAAGCTTTTTTTCACCACCGACGACATCGATGCCTGCAAGATCAGCATTGCCCGCCATGGCGGACAGCTGCTGCATGGCACCTGGCACGGTCCGGGCTTTACCCTCGGCAACGCACTCGATCCGGAAGGCAATCCCTTTCAATTGCGCTGGAAGGCCTGAAAACCGATCCACATGACGCCCAGAAGGAACTGATATGCGCATCACCGAATCCAGCTTGCTGAAAGCCGCAGACGCAAAAATTATAAGCGCCGAACAGGCCACCGCTCTGTATCAGTTCCTGACCGATCATTCAGAACCGCAGTTTTTCTTTACCCACATCCTGTACTACTTCGGCGGTCTGATCGCCATCGGCGCCATGACCCTGTTCATGAACCTGGGCTGGGAAAATTTTGGCGGGCTGGGCATCGTACTCTTGTGCGCCCTCTACGGGACAATGGGCATTGCACTGACCCATTTTTTTGAACACAAAAACCTGCGCATTCCGGCGGGCATTGCCATCACCTTTGTGCTGGCCTTGGCACCGCTGGCAACCTACGGGACCCAGCAGTGGCTGGGAATCTGGCCCGATGAATCTGCCTACCGGGAATACCACCGCTACATCCGATGGCACTGGATTTACCTCGAGCTTGCCACATTGCTTGCCGGCGCCTTGTTGATCTGGCGCTATCGTTACCCATTCCTGCTCATGCCCGTTGCCTTTACCCTTTGGTACCTGTCCATGGATCTGGCGGCCATGCTCATGCAGGATGCGCACGACTGGCAATTCCGGCGCCAACTGACCATGGTATTCGGGATAATCACCTTATTGCTGGCTTTTTGGGTCGATATCCGCACCCACTCCACCAGGGATTTTCCGTTCTGGCTGTATTTGGTTGGCGTGATCTGCTTTTGGTCCGGACTTACGTTTCAGCACTCGGACAGTGAACTGAACAAGTTCCTGTATTTTTGCATCAATATTGCCATGATCGGCCTGGGTGCATTGCTCGCGCGCAAGGTGTTTGTGGTGTTCGGCGCACTGGGCAGCTGCCTCTACCTCGGCCACCTGGCCGAAAAAATCTTTCCTGACAGCTGGCTGTTTCCGATCGCGTTGACCGCAATTGGATTCGGCATTGTGTTTTTTGGCATCTGGTGGCAAAAACATGAAAGCGCCATCGCCGCGAGTATTGCGCAGCGATTGCCCGCCTCGCTTCAGGCATTAAACCGCCACCACTGACCAAAGCGGTCGCCTGCGGTTGGCGTCGACCAGCGGCGCGCACGACGCCCTAATACAACCATAAAAAAAGGCGCCGAGGCGCCTTTTTAATCAGCGGGCTGAAGCCCCTCAGAACTGGGCTGCGTCCAGCGCCATCAAGGAATCGCCGCCGGCCAGAATCTGCGCCGATAAGGCGCGGGTTTGCGGCAGCAAACGGCTGTAGAAAAATTTCGCCGTGTCGATCTTGGCCTGATAGAAACTCTGATCTTCTGCCAGTTTGTCGCCGGCAACGGCCACCATTTTGGCCCACATGTAGGCGTAGCTCACGTAGCCGAACAAATGCAGATAGTCTACTGCGGCAGCGCCCACCGCGAACCTGTCACCGCCTTTGGCGCGCGCAATCACCGCCTCGGTCACATCCTGCAGATTCGACACTTCCTGCATCAGTGGCGCAACGAATTGCTCCGCCGCAGTCCCTTTGGCGCTATCGGCAAAGGCACGGATTTCATTCAGGTATTGCTGCACAAATTCGCCGCCGTTCATGACGGTTTTCCGGCCCATGAGATCCATTGCCTGGATACCATTGGTGCCCTCGTAAATTTGCGTGATACGGATATCGCGCACCAGCTGCTCCTGGCCCCACTCGCGGATAAACCCGTGGCCACCAAACACCTGCTGACCGTGGATTGCAGATTCGAGACTCTTATCGGTAATGAACGCTTTCACCACCGGGGTCAGCAACGCCACCATGTTTTCCGCCAGGGCTTTTTGTTCCGGCTCGTCGGAGTACTTACTGATATCCAGCCACAGAGCGGCATAGGTGGAGAAAGCGCGACCAGCTTCATTGTAGGCGCGCTGAATCATCAGCATCCGACGCACGTCCGGGTGCACGATAATCGGGTCAGCGGCTTTGTCCGGGTTTTGTGCACCCGCCGGCGACCGACTCTGGATGCGTTCGCGGGCGTATTCCACGGCACTCTGGTACGACGCTTCGGCCGCACCCAGCCCCTGAATGCCAACGCCCACGCGCTCGTAGTTCATCATGGTGAACATACAGGCCAACCCCTGATTCAGCTCGCCCACCAGCCAGCCTTTGGCGCCATCAAAATTCATCACGCAGGTGGCCGAGGCTTTAATGCCCATTTTCTTTTCAATGGAACCGCAAGCCACATGGTTGCGCTCGCCCAGAGAGCCGTCGTCATTCACCAGCACTTTCGGTACCAGAAACAGCGATATGCCTTTGGGCCCAGCCGGTGCATCCGGCAGCTTGGCCAGCACCAGGTGGATTATATTCTCCGCCATGTCGTGCTCGCCCCAGGTGATAAAGATCTTGGTGCCGGTAATGTTGTAGGAGCCGTCCGCATTGGGCTCGGCCTTGGTGCGGATAATGCCCAGGTCCGTGCCCGCATGCGGCTCGGTCAGGTCCATGGCACCAGCCCAGGTGCCGGCATACATATTGGGCAGGTATTTCTGCTTGAGCGCTTCGCTGGCGTGGTAGTCAATGGACACGCAGGCACCGGCATTGAGCATCGGCGATAAGCCAAAGGACATACAAGCCCCCTGGATCATTTCTTCAAACTGGGCCACCAGCACTTTGGGCATGCCCATGCCGCCGTATTCGGGGTTGCCACCCAGTCCCATCCAGCCGCCTTCGGACAATAACTGATAGACCTCTTTAAACCCGTGCGGCGTGGTGACTTCACCCTCGTTCCAGTCGCAACCCTGCTCATCGGCCTCGCGGTTCAGCGGTGCCAGGGTGGCACTGGCGATCTTACCGGCTTCTTCCAGAATGGCATCGGCCGTATCGGCATCCACCGTTTCCGCCAGACGCGGCAACGATGCCCACAGCTCGTTGACTTTGAATACTTCGTTCAACACAAAACGCATGTCGCGCAGGGGAGCCTGATAATCAGCCATAGTTATCTCCGGATTCGGTGGGCGATGGTGTAAGCCTAGCATTCCGACCGCCTGCTATCGGCGCATCGGAACAGCGTCACTGTATACGGGCACTAGCCACCAACAGTTTAAAACAAACGTTTGAAAGATAATGCGAGCAGGGCTCAAGGTCAAGCTGTCACAAGGGGATTTGGTAAATATCGGGGATTCAGGCAGCGAAGGCAGGCGCGCCTCAGATGGTCTGGTCCAGCAGACTGCCTGGGCTGGTAGTGGCGTCGGAAATACCGATATCCAGCAGGCGACGGTTCAGATCGATGGCGCGGCGCCCTTCTTCCGCCAGACGCTGGGCTTCTTCACGCTCGGCGCGCTCGGCGTCCCGCCTGCGCTCTTCTTCGGCGCGGGCCTCACGGGCCGCCTCTTTCTCCGCTGCGTCTTCGCGCTGCATTTCCTGCTGTTCAACACGAATTTCCACCCGCGCCTGCTCAGCCATGCGCGCCGCTTGCGCTGCGACCTGACGGTCCTGGGGAGAAGGATCGGCCGGCGCCAGCGCCGCTTGCTGGATTTGCTCCGCCTTGCGCAAGGTCGCCTCTGGGTTACCCGGCACGGAAGACAGGCTTACAGATACTTCACCCGACACGGCGTAGGAAACGCCATCAGGACCGCGAACGTAATTAAAACTGGGGGCACCCGTATGCTGGCCACCCACACTGGCATGCGCCCGCTCATGGGCTCGTACTTCCCGGTCGCGCGCTGCCAGCTGCTCGATTTCCCGCTGCTCCCGCAACGCCTGATCGCGCTCGTAAGGGCTTTGTTCCGCTTCGGCGGGCGAGGCCAGATTGCCGCCGGCCCCTGAAAGACGGGCCGACAGAGCCTGATCCCGGTTGCGATCATCCCGATCGGTTCGATTCTGACCTGCAGCCGTTTCTTCTGTTTCGGTCACGGCTTTGAAGCTGGTTTCCCGCTTATCCACGCCCTCTTCACCCACCGGCTGACGACCCAGCGGGTTAAACGGCGCCACCTGGTTGGCAAAACTGGCGGGGAAATTAACGCTCATGGCCTCAGGCCTTCACATCCAGCAGACTGCCGAGGGTTTCATCGGCCGTTTTGACGATTTGCGCACTGGCATTGAACAGTTGTTCCTGCCGGCGCAGGTTAATCAGGGGCTCGGTAATATCCTGCGATTCGTTAACCTGCTGCTCGGGCGCGAGTTCGCCGGCCGCCTCGGCACCTTGTGCCGGCCGGACATTGGCGTTGGCAATATCCTCCGCCGAACGCAGAATTTCTTTCTGTGCGTTTTGCAGGCCCCGGAGCCCCTCGTTCAATACCGAAGAGGCCGAAGCGCTGGCACCATTCACCTGCATGCCGTTCTCCTTACCCTGTTGGGCGCGTGGATAACACGCGCTTGGTTTACGCAGTGGGCCGCCAACCGGATGCACCGCCCTGCATACCCTCTCAGCCAGCCGTACATCGCGGACGGACTAAGACATAGTTACCGATGATTTTACCAAACGGCTGTTCAGAAAACAGACAAAAGCGGCAATTCCTTGCCGTCTTTAAGACTTTTTTGGCGCAGGATAAGCGCTTTTTATAACCCTAACTTGTCCAATGAGAGGTGCGTTGCGGCCTGTTCTGCCGACGCGTTGACGAGATGAGGTATCACGCCCAACAAGGGCACCGGTAACCGGCTTTGCAGGCTGTGAATGTTTTGCTCCAGCACCTGCATATGGGGATCTATACAACTGGCAACCCAGCCCGCTACCGGCAAGCCATCGCGCACAATGGCCTCAAAGGTTAACAGTGCGTGGCTGATACAGCCGAGCTTCATACCCACCACCAGAATCACCGGTGCGTTGAGCGCCTTGGCCAGATCCGCCAGGGTGTGGCTGGGGTTGAGGGGCACGCGCCAACCGCCTGCACCTTCTATGACCGTCAGGTCGGCGCGCTCGGCCATCACACCGCGACAAAGTCCCACCAACCGATCCACATTCAACACCCGGCCGGCCTCTTGGGCGGCAATGTGCGGCGCGATAGGGGGCGCTAAGGCAATGGGGTTGACCTGGTCATAGCTGAGCGGACGGGTGCACTGGGCCAGCAAGGCCAGCGCGTCACTGTTGCGCAAACCGTCGGCGGTGGATTCACAACCGGCCGCCACTGGCTTAACGGCGGCAGTAGACAAACCCTTCGCTTTCGCCGCGGCCAGCAACCCGGAGGCCACCAATGTTTTGCCGGCATCGGTATCGGTACCGGTAATAAAAAAAGTCTTTGTCATTTACTCAGCCCTGAAATCACCAGTACAAAATGCCTGAATGCGCGCGCTGATCTCATCGCGGATAACGCGGGTGCGCGCCAGTTTTTCTGCATCACTGCCGGCCAATGCCGATGGATCGGCAAAGCCCCAGTGCAATCGCTGCACCGGTACATTGAATGCGGGACAACGCTCGGCACTGGCCTCATCACACACGGTGACAACAATATCCGGCGCGCCCTGCTCTGCTAAATGCTGTTCAACACTGCGACAGGGTTGGCCGCTGATGTCGATGCCTTTTTCGGCCATCGCCTGCACCACAATCGGGTTCAGTTTGCCCGGTTCAATGCCGGCACTGAAAGCGATAAAGCGTTCCGATCCATACGCACGGGTGAAAGCTTCTGCCATCTGGCTACGGGCAGAATTATGAATGCAAACAAATAATATGGTTTTCACACGCAAACTCCTTTTCCCGTTGGATTGTGCCCGCGACGAAAACGTTACAACACGGGCACCGCTTTTTTCAGCACCAACCAATAGACTTCATAACTGGCCGGCAAGCCCGACGGTGTCCGGAAGCGCTCGTAAGCCTGCGTCAGCGCGCGCAGTTTTGACGGTGCCGTGAGCCCTTGTGCGCGCGCCTCATTCACATTGTGCGCACCCAGCGCTTTCAGTTCGTGGGTTAATTCGCCGAGGCGCGCATAGTGCAACTGCACAGTGTCGGTGCGCCACTGAACTTCCACCAGGCCCGCACCCGCCGCACAACGGCGCAGGTGTTCGGCACTGTCAAATTGATTCACGTGCACATAGTCGTCCACCTGCGCCCAACTGCTGCGCAACTCATGCAGCGTGGACGGCCCCAGGGTACACAGCGCCAACCAGCCGCCGGGCGTAAGAATGCTGTGCACATCGCGGAAAAACGCCGGCAGGTCTTCACACCATTGCAACGCCAGACTGGTGAACATGGCATCCACTGAATGGGCAGCAAAAGGCAGTTGCTCCATATCGCCTCCCAGCCATTGCAGGCGCGGATGCCGGTGTGCTTTTGCATGCGCCAACATGCCGCCGGCCAGATCGAGACCGAAAATGTGTGCATCGGGATAAGTGGTCGCCAGACGGTCGGTAAAATAGCCGGTACCACAACCAAGATCCACCAGTCTTGCCGGTTTACCGAGACCTGCCTGTGCAATATGTTGCTGCAGGATTTCGCCCACCTGACGCTGCAATTGCGCCACCGAATCGTAAGTGTCAGCCGCGCGGCTGAAGCTGTCGGCCACCGCCTGTTTTTTGCGCTCGCACACCGGGCTCATCATCCTGCAGCCTCCGTTGGCGCTTGCAGGACACGCGCGATGCGGTCGGGGTGTGTGAACGGCAGCGCGTGCCCGGCGCCCTCGATAACCTCAACCGCAATGGACGCCGGGAATGTATCGGCCAATGCCACTGGCACCAGGCCGTCCCTTGCGCCCAGCAACCAATGAGCCGACGACAAGGCAGACAACCGGTGGCGGTCATCCAATTCCTTCAATGCAGATAAGGCATGACCAGCATCCGCAGCGTCAAGCGACCGGGCCAAAAACGACATCAAGGCCTTGCGGTTCAGCGCCGCACCCTCTGCCACCAGTCCGGCAAAACGCTTGAGTGTGATCTCGGGATTTGCCGAAAACGCATCGCAAAATTGCCGGTAAACCGCCGCATCCATCGCACACGGCCAGTTCTTTTGTTGCACAAATTGGGGGTTAGTTGCCACACAGACCACACTGTCAACGTGTTCCGACCGCAATGCCAAACGGATCGCGAGTTGACCGCCCAAGGACCAACCCAGCAAGTTCACCGGCCGCCCCTGTTGTGCAATCCAGACAGATAAAAAACCCAGTGCGGTATCGATCCATGCTCCAGCGTTGCTGGCCTGCGCAATCTGATCTGCACCAAATCCCGGCAGGTCCACAACAAATAAATTGAGATCTGCGCCCTGTGCTTGCAATGACTGAACGAGTGGCTGCCAACAACAGTGATCAAAGCCCCAACCGTGAATGGCCAGCCAGAGGGGCGCATCACTGCTGCCACGATGCAGTAACTGAATCACGTCAACGCCCGCTGCACGTGTGCCAGTGCATCCAGCAATTGATCCACCTGCTGCGCTGTGTGCGCGGCGGTGAGCGTAATGCGCAATCGGCTGCTGCCGGCCGGCACCGTGGGCGGGCGGATTGCGCCGACCCAGATACCTTGTTGTTCGAGCGCCTGCGACCAGCGCAAGGCAGTGTCGGCATCGCCAATGCGAATGGGTTGGATGGCGGTGAATGAATCCATCAGATCAAGGTCGAGCGATGCGGCACCTGTTCGGAATCGGACGATTAGTTGATTCAGATGTTGGCGCCGTTCCGGCTCATTGCGCGCAAGTGCTAACGCCGCGCAGCTGGCGGCCGCCACGGCCGGCGGCAAGGCGGTGGTGTAGATGTAGGGCCGGGCAAATTGAATCAGATTTTCAATCAACGCTTCGCTGCCCGCCACAAAGGCGCCGAAGCTGCCGATGGCTTTACCGAGCGTGGCCATGTAAACCGGCAACTGTTCACTGTTCAGGCCAAAGTATTCGGCACTGCCAGCGCCGGTTTCTCCCAACACGCCAAAGCCGTGGGCATCATCCACCATCAACCAAGCGTTATGTTGGGCGCACACGGCGGCAATCTGATCGAGCGGTGCCAGATCGCCATCCATGCTGAACACGCCATCGGTCACCACGAGTTTTTCGCCACTGGCCGCTGCCAGTTTTTTCCCTAACTGCGCCACATCATTGTGCAGGTAGCGGGAAAATTTTGCGCCCGAGGCCAAGCCGCCGTCCAGCAGTGAGGCGTGGTTGAGTTTATCCTGCAACACCGTATCGCCAGACTCCACCAAGGCAGCAATGGTGCCGAGGTTGGCCATGTAACCCGTGGAGAATAACAGCGCGCGCTCGCGCCCGGTGTAATCGGCCAGCGCTTGTTCCAGCGCGTGATGTTCATGGCTGTGGCCGCACACCAAATGCGACGCACCACTGCCTACGCCGTAACGACTGGCCGCCTGGGTAAAGGCTTCTATTAATCTCGGGTGATTGGCTAAACCCAGATAATCGTTGGAACAAAAACCCAATAGGGGTTTGCCATCCACATTAAGTGCGGGCTGCTGCGCCGACTGCACTTCGCGCCGGCGACGATACAGGTGCTGCGCCCGCCGCTCGGCGAGCCGGGCGGCGAGTCGTTGTTTCATTTACTTGGCCGCGTTGTAGAAGAAGGGATCGTTCTGGCGCTCTTCCAGGGCCTGATAGATTTCCGCTTCCTGTTCGGCTTCGTCCTGATGAATTTCGTAGGATTCCTGATGAATGCCCAGGCGCTTAAACAACATGCGGTCTTTGCTGGCTTCAGGGTTGGGCGTGGTGAGTAGTTTTTCGCCGTAGAAAATCGAGTTGGCGCCGGCGAGGTACGCCATCGCCTGCATCTGCTCGTTCATTTCTTCACGCCCGGCAGAGAGCCGCACGTGGGATTTTGGCATCAGGATACGCGCCACGGCAATGGTGCGGATGAAATCAAACGGGTCCAGATCGGCCTGCTCGGCCAGGGGCGTACCCTGCACTTTCACCAGCATGTTCACCGGCACCGATTCGGGATGCTCGGGCATGTTGGCCAGCTGAATCAACAGACCGGCACGGTCGGATTCTTCTTCGCCCATGCCCACAATGCCACCACAGCAGACTTTCATGCCGGCCTTGCGCACATTGGCCAGGGTTTCCAGGCGGTCCTGATAGGTGCGGGTGGTGATGATGTCACCGTAAAACTCGGGCGAGGTATCCAGGTTGTGGTTGTAGTAGTCGAGGCCGGCATCGGCCAGATCCTGCGCCTGGTTTTCGTTCAGCATGCCGAGGGTCATGCAGGTTTCCAGGCCCAGCGCCTTGACGCCTTTGACCATATCGGTCACATAGGGCATATCTTTGCCCTTGGGTGAACGCCAGGCCGCCCCCATGCAGAAGCGGGTGGCACCGCTGGCCTTGGCCGCGCGCGCCTCTTCAATCACCTTTTCCACTTTCATGAGTTTTTCGCGCTCGAGGCCGGTGTCGTAACGGGCCGATTGCGGGCAGTAGGCGCAGTCTTCCGGGCAGGCGCCGGTCTTGATGGAACACAGGGTGCTCACCTGCACCTGATTCGGATCAAAGTTGGCCCGATGCACCGTTTGAGCCTGGTACATCAGATCGGCAAAAGGCAGCTGGAACAGGGCCTGCACTTCGTCGCGGGTCCAGTCGTGGCGGATAGATACGTTGGCCTGGGCACTCATGGGTTACACTCTGTGATTCACGGATAATTCAGACCGCGCATTGTCTGGCGCCCCCGGAGCGCTGTCAACCTGAAACGGACTTTAGGTTAACTAATGAAACCAGCCTCTCTCAGCCGCTGCCTTTTGTGTGACGACGCCAGCCCGAGCGGACTGCTGTGCGCACCCTGCACGGCCGATCTGCCAACCAATCCACACGCCTGCTGGCAATGCGCCTTGCCATTACCTCAAACCGGCCTTTGCCCCGATTGCCAACAGCATCCACCGGCATTCAGCCGGGCACTGGCCGCGTTTGAGTACCGGGCCCCGCTGACAGCGTTGATTGCTCGCTGGAAACACCAGGCAGACCAGCGCCCGTTGCACTTGATGGCCCGGGCACTGCTAGACCAACTGGCGATTCATTATCAGCAGGATGACTGGCCGCAAGCACTGATACCGGTGCCGATTCACTCTCGTCGCCTGATAGGTCGCGGCTTTCACCAAACCCACCAACTTGCCCGGTATATTGGCAAGGCATTGGGTATACCGATCGATATGACCTTACTCAGCAAACGGGTCAGTGGTCACGCACAGCAAGGGCTCGACCGCAAAGAACGGCTCAGAAACCTGCGCGGCACCTTTGCGTGCGATGGCAACCCCACCGGACTGCACCTGTCGCTGGTGGACGACGTCTTAACCACCGGCGCCACTGCCAACACACTGGCTGAATTGCTACGTCAACGAGGCGCCGCCAGGGTGGATGTGTGGGTATTGGCCCGCACACCATGACCAATAAGTCACACCCATTTGGCCAGTATGCCACCCCATATGACCAGCGCGGCCGGAAAAGCCAGGCGCCTCGCTGGACGGGTTCAACCTCCATGGGCGACAATTTTGTCCAATCGCCGGCGCATGCGCCGCCCGCGCGCAAAGGCTACCCGCCTGTGCCGCCTGACCGACCCACAAGGCATCAGAATTATGAGCAATGCATCCATCGTCATCAGTGGCAGTGGCCTTTACACCCCTCCGCACAGCGTGACCAACGAAGAACTGGTTGACGCCTACAACCGCTATGCGGACAAGTTCAACGCAGAAAACGCCGCCGCTATTGAAGCGGGCGAGCTCGCTGCCAAGCCCCACTCCAGTGCGGAATTCATCGAAAAAGCCTCAGGCATCAAAAGCCGGTACGTGTTTGCCAAAGAAGGCATTTGCGACATAGACCGCATGGCGCCGGTCATCCCCCAGCGTGCGGAAGATGAAATGTCGCACCAGGCAGAAATGGCATTGGCGGCCGCAAAGCAGGCACTGGCCGCCGCCAATAAAAAGCCCGAAGATATCGATGCTGTGATCGTATCCTGCGCCTACACCCAGCGCGCTTACCCGGCCATCGCCATCGAAGTGCAAGCAGCGTTGGGCATAGCTGGCTTCGGTTTCGACATGCTGGTGGCCTGCTCGGCTGCAACCTTTGCCTTGCACCGCGCCTACGACAGCGTGGCCTCAGGCTCCGCGCGTGCGGTATTGGTGATCAACCCGGAACTCACCTCGCCGCAGCTGAATTACACCGACCGCGACAGCCACTTTATTTTTGGCGACGTGGCCACCGCCATGGTGGTGGAAAAAGCCGAGACCTGTACCAGCCAGCACAGCTACGACATTCTCGACATCAAAGCGGTGACCAGTTTTTCCAACAATATCCGCTCCAACTTTGGCTATGTATCGCGCGCCCACGGCGACGACCCGTTTGGCCCCGCCAACCTGTTTCACCAGAACGGTCGCTCCGTATTCAAGGAAGTCTGCCCCATGGCCGCCGATCACATCGGCGGCCAATTGGAAGCCAAAGGTTTCACCCCGGCAGACGTCAAACGCTGGTGGTTGCACCAGGCCAATATCAACATGAACAATCTGATCGTGCGCAAGCTGCTGGGCCGCGACGCCGATGCGGAAGAAGCACCCATCGTGCTCGACCGCTATGCCAACACCGCCTCGGCCGGCTCATTGATCGCGTTCAACCTGCACCACGAAGATCTGGCCGCCGGCGACCTGGGCGTGCTGTGCTCCTTCGGCGCGGGCTACTCCATCGGCAGCCTGCTGTTGCGCAAACGTTGAGTCAGCCACACCCCTACGCCGCACTCACACCCGACCGGGTGCTGGATGCCATTGAATCCACCGGGCGTTTGACCGACGCCCGGGTGTTTCCCCTCAACAGCTACGAGAACCGCGTCTACCAGGTGGGCATTGAGGGCGGCCAACCACTGATCGCCAAGTTTTACCGGCCCGACCGCTGGACCCGGGATCAGATACTCGAAGAACACCGTTTCACCGCCGAGTTGCACGCAGAAGGTTTATCGGTAGTGCCACCCCTGACCGATACCGAGGGCCAAAGCCTGTGGCATTTCGCGGGCTTCGATTTCGCGCTGTTTGCCCGTCAGGGCGGCTATCCGCCCGAACTGGATAACCTCGATCACCTGCACACCCTCGGCTGCCATTTGGGCCAGCTGCACGCCATTGGCAAACGCGAACCGTTTCAATTCCGGCCGTCACTCGATGCCCGCAGTTTTGGTCACGACAGTGCGGCGTTTTTGCTGGACGGCTTTATCCCGTCGAGTCTGCAGGAAGCCTACCGCACCCTGAGCCGGGATCTGCTGGTCAAAGTGGATGCCGCTTTCGCCCGCTTCACCCCCAAGCTGCTGCGCCTGCACGGCGACTGCCACCCGGGCAATATCCTATGGCGCGACGAGGTGCCCCATCTGGTGGATTTTGACGATGCGCGCATGGGGCCGGCGATACAGGACTTGTGGATGCTGCTGTCCGGTGATCGCCAACAACAGCACCAGCAACTGGCGGAAATCATCGAAGGTTACGAAATGTTTTCCGAATTTGATCCGCGCGAGCTCAGTCTGGTGGAGCCCTTGCGCACGCTCAGGATGATGCACTACGCCGCCTGGCTTGCCAGGCGCTGGCAGGACCCGGCATTTCCCAAGGCATTCTCCTGGTTCAACACCGAACGCTATTGGGCCGAACACATTCTGGAACTGCGCGAACAGATGTCGGCCCTGGACGAACCGCCACTGAGGCTGCAATGATCATCGAACCGGCACGGGCATCCGATGCGCTGGCCCCGCTGATTTACAGCTCGGGCCCCGCCGCCTTTGACTTTGTTTTTCTGGGTCAGGCGTTGGAATTTTTGCAATCGGTATCCGACGGCAAGGGACACAGCTTTGGCTTCGACGCCCACACGGTCATGCGCGACGACAAAGGCCAGGCGCAGGCCTGCATCAGTCTCTATACCCGCGATCAACACGACGCGCGCCAGAACGCCAATGTGGCCGCCATTATCCGCTGGGGCAGCTGGCGCTCGCCAATTATGCTGGTGCGCGGTCTACGGGTGGAAAAACTCATTCCGCCACCGCCGCCCGACAGCTTGCACGTGGCCCAACTGGGCGTTGCGCCAGCCCTGCGCAGCCAGGGCCTGGGAGCCCAGTTGCTGGCCTATGCGGAATCTCAGGCGCGCGCCCGGGGAATCGGCCAACTGTCACTGGATGTCGCTGATGAAAACCCGCGCGCGCGGGCACTGTACGAACGTCTGGGCTTCCGCCTCCTCACCTCCCAGGCCAGCAGCATTCCCGGCCTGTCCGATCATCATCTGCTGGTGCGGCCGGTGTAACGCCACGCAAGAATCCCGCTCTACGCTTTGATTGGCCCGCACGAACCGTCATAATGGGCAACTCAGGTAAACAGGGGCACCCCATGGCACTGGTCAGCACACTCACGGACACCACACTTTCCGATTCCGTCTGGATCGAGATCTGTGCACGCACCCGCGAGGCCGCCGAGCAGGAACCCATGCTGGCGTCGTTCCTGCACGCCACCATTCTCAATCACGACACCTTTGAGTCCGCACTCAGTTTCCATCTGGCCAGTAAACTCGACAGTCCCATGGCGCAGGCCATGATGGTGCGCGAGGTGATCGATCAGGCCATCGCCGAAGACCCGGGCATTGCGCTCGCCGCGCGCGAGGACTTGTGCGCAATCAATACCCGCGATTCCGCCTGCTGCTCGCTGGCGACGCCATTCCTGTACTTCAAAGGTTTTCACGCACTGCAAAGCTACCGCATTGCCCATTGGCTCTGGAGCAAGGGACGCAAGTCGCTGGCATTGTTCTTGCAGAACCGGATATCACAGGTATTTGGTGTGGACATCCACCCGGCCGCCCGCATCGGCCGCGGGGTCATGCTGGATCACGCCACCGGCATTGTCATCGGTGAAACCGCCGTGGTGGAAGACAACGTCTCCATCATGCAGGGCGTCACCCTGGGCGGTACGGGTAAAGAATCGGGCGACCGGCACCCAAAAGTCAGACGCGGCGTGCTGATCAGCGCCGGCGCCACCGTGCTGGGCAATATCACCATTGGCGAAGGCGCGAAAGTAGCCGCCGGCAGCGTGGTATTGAAGGCCGTTGAGCCTCACACCACCGTCGCTGGCGTACCCGCGGTGCTGGTCGGACGCTGTCTGAGCGACTCACCCGCGTTCGACATGGACCACGAGCTGGCCTGCCAGGCTGAGTGTAAAAGCGCATCAGACAGCTGACAGCCACCCCCACTTTTGGGTACCATCGTACAAAAGTGGGGATCTGTTGACTGTTTACGTTTACACGGCGCCTGAACCGGTAAAATGCACCGGCTTTGAGCAGACCAAAAAGTCCGGCATTTGAATCGGGCAGAATTGATGGCCGCTCCCTATACTTCCTCATGGACGAAGAATAAGCAGACAACATGAGCTTTGACGAGACCTTACAACGCCTTCTGGCGCGGCTGCCTTTGCCGCCCCAGAACCTCAACATCCTGAGCTTTTGCCACAGCACCAAAGCCGCTGCGGTCAAGGCGTGGGCGGAATCTTTGCCCGCAACCCGCATCAGCTTTACAAGCGTTCAGCTCTATTCCGCACTACCTGAACTGGCACGCCTGAAAACCGATGCCGCCACCCGGCTGGATATGCTGGAATCCATGCGCCCCTACGTGCAGCAATGCATCCAGGGATTGGGTCGCAATTTTCTGAACCAACCGATTATCCTGCCCGATGGGGCTGTAAAAACCGCCATCGTCGCCCAAGCGCTGCAAAAACACCTGACCAACGGCTATGTGGCGGTGGCCGCCGAGCTGGCCCAAAGCAAAACCAACAGTGCGGCACTGGCTCAACTGGATCTGGCGCTCAGCCGGGCGATCAACGGTTTTGCCCTGATGCTGATGCGCGGTTACCAACTCTATACCCCTACGCCCGCTGGCCATTGGCTGGAACTGCACAGCCTGTACCAGCTGGCCAAATTGCTGGAGCGGGAAAACCAGCTGGTGGCGGACGACCGGCTGGCCCATGTGCCGGCCATGACGCTGACCCAACAATACCTGCGCCCCCTGCTGCTCGCCTGTGCCCGGCCCAATCAAATGCGCCAGCAGGAAGTGCAGGCTGCCTTTGATGCACTGGAACTTTGGGCGCCCTTTGCCCATATGCGCGAGGGCACTGACGAGGCCCGCTTGTTTGCCGTCGACCCGAATGACGACCTGCAGCCGGTCTACAAAAGCCGGTTGCACGCCAAGCAACCGGATCAGGTATTTGAACTGGATATGGAAGAGTTGGTCACCGGGCTCAAGCGCCAGCTGGAGTTAAAGGATGACGACACCGCCATCATCAAACTGCCAGCCAACTTTCCCACTCAGCTGATAGAGCATCTGTGTTCGGCATGGGCTGTGCTGCGCCAACGCGCGTTCGAGCGCCGGCTGGCCCAGGGTGACCTGCAGGTTACTGTCGGCCTGATCAACCTCCATTATCACTGCGCAGGTGAAGTGGAGTTTCCCGCATTCCTCGATCACCTGGCGGAAAAACTCGAATTCAATGCCAAACCCACGAGCGAACAGCAGGATCCCTGGGCCAACAGCGAGGGTGGAGGCGGCGGCGGTGCATTTGGTGCGCTACCGGTAATGGACTTCACCGAAGACTGGGATGATACCGGAGAGGAGGCACCTGAAATTGCGCCAGTGCATCTGATCCGCATTGTCGATACCAGCCCGGGCGGTTACTGCCTGCAATGGAACACCGACCAGGACGAAAAGCTGCGCGCCGGCGACCTGATTGGCGTTAGGGAACCCGGCCGGCTGAAATGGGCCATTGCCGCGGTGCGCTGGATTCGCCAGTCGGCCGGTAACACCCAGCTGGGCGTGCAGGTGATCGCGCCCCAAGCCCGCGCGACCGCCGTCTCCATGGTGCAAAAGTCCGGTGAAAATACGCCGTTTATGCGAGCCCTGAAAATTCAGGCATTGAAGTCGGTGAACCAGCCGTCTACCTTAATTACTGACAGCCTGCCTTTTACTGAGTATTGCAAAGTCAGGGTGCGAGACACCGAAGGTCAGATCCGCCTGCAGCTCACCAAACGCCTGTTTGCCACCGGCTCATTCAGCCAGTTCACGTATCGCGTTATCGATGCGGGTGCGCAACCCGCCAAAGATAAGGAGCAGGAGAAATCTGGTGAAGACTTCTCTTCCGTATGGAAAGACGAGTGAAAGCGCAATCGCAATTGCAGAATTCGGGAACCAGTACTCAGTTCAGGGGTTTTCTAACTAAACCGAATGCACTATAGAGCTCGCCCAATATAAGATTATGTAATATGGATTTTCCTCGCTGACCAGCGCTGGAAACGCAGCAAAAAGGCACTATGAATCCGAACGACATCTTAAGGTTACTGATCATCAACAACAGCCGCTCGGAAGCAGAGCGGCTGATCAGTATGCTCAATAACGCCGGCCGCAACACCCGTGCTCAACACGTGGAAAGCGAAGACGCATTGGTCAAACTCCTGCAGGAACAAAGCTGGGAGCTTGCCATCGCCCACGCCGAAGCGGAGAACCTCGCGCCGGCCGATGCCATTCGCCAGATCAAACGCCTGAATAAAGATATCCCGGTCATTCTTCAGACCGAGGAAGAAGGCAGTCACCCGGTCGTTGACGGCCTGCGCATGGGTGCCACCGACGTGGTGCGCATGGATGAGGACCAGCACCTGCTGCTGGTCATCAACCGCGAAATGAGCAACCGCGAAAACCGCCAGGCCCGCCGCAAAGCCGATCGGAAATTCAAAGAAGCGGAACGCCGTTCGCAACAATTGCTCGACAGCTCGCGCGACGCAATTGCCTATGTACAGGACGGAATGTTCCTGTACGTAAACCAGAGTTTTTCGGAACGCTTCGGCTACGAAGACCCGGACGATGTACTGTGTCTGCCCACCATCGACCTGGTGGCGAAAGCGGATCAGGAAGAAACCAAGGCTTTCCTGAAAGAGTTCACTCTCAAGGGCGAGGAAGCCGAGTCCACCGAGATCAGCTTCACCGGCCTCACATCCGACGGCCAGGAAGTCAAACAGCAAATTTCCGTTGCCCACGCCATTTTTGACGAAGAGCCTTGCATCCAACTGGTCATGCGCGCGGCAAAAGTGGAAGCCAACAGTGCAGAGTTCGAAGCCAAACTGGATGAGATCAAACAGCGCGATGTACAAACCGGGCTGTACAACCGCCAGTTCTTCATGGAAAAGCTGGAAGCGGCTGTCGACAAAGCCAGCGAGGGCGATAAAGGCTTTACGCTGACTTACATCGAAGCCGACGCCTT
This sequence comes from Simiduia agarivorans SA1 = DSM 21679, assembly GCF_000305785.2. NCBI lineage: Bacteria > Pseudomonadati > Pseudomonadota > Gammaproteobacteria > Cellvibrionales > Cellvibrionaceae > Simiduia > Simiduia agarivorans. The sequence continues at coordinate 2,209,740 of NC_018868.3, forward strand.
TTTTGACCGGGTGGAATCGGTGCACGGCGTATCCGTAGCCGACGGCATCGTCAAAGCCCTGGCCGAAATGTTGTCCAGCCAAATCAAGGACGAGGAATGCCTTGCGCGCTTCTCCGACGACACTTTCGCCGTACTGTCTCCGGGCACCAGCGCAGACAGGCTGACGACACGCGCGCGCTCGCTGTGTAAGAGCATTGCCGACAAAGTATTCGATATTGACGGCAAGACCGCGCAAATCACGATTACCGCCGGCTTGTCGCTGATTACCGAAGCCACCAAAGATGCCGAATCCGCCATCGATCAGGCTCTTCAGGCCATCGAAGAACTGCGCAAAAAAGACAAGGAAAAAATCACCGGCAACGATGCCCTGCTGTACGAACCCAAAGAAACAGCCGAAGGCCAGAGCATCACCAAAGCGGTACAGAAGGCGGTCGATAACAACCGCTTCAAACTGCTGTTCCAGCCGGTCATCAGCTTGCGCGGCAACGAAAATGAACTCTACGAAGTGCTCATGCGCATGGTGGACGACAAGGGTGAAGAAGTGCAGCCAAGCGACTTTCTGGAAGCCGCGGACAATATTGGCGTCACCACCAAGATCGATCGTTGGGTCATTCTCGAGTCCATCAAAATGTTGTCCGAGCACCGCGCCAAGGGCAACAACACCAGCCTGATTGTGAACCTGAGTCGCCATTCACTCACTGACGATTCGCTGCTGCCCTGGCTCGGCGTTGCTTTCAAAGCCGCAAAATTGCCCACCGATGCCATTATTTTCCAGGTGCGTGAAATCGACGTCACCAATCACCTGAATGCCGCCAAAGCATTCTGCACCGGCATCAGCAAGCTCAAATCCAATCTCTGTATTGCCAATTTCGGCTGCGCCATGAATCACTTCACCACCCTGAAGCACGTGCCAGCGGCCTACATCAAGGTCGACGGCAGCTTTACCCAGGATGTGCAAAACGGCAATGAAGGTGCCGATGGCCTCACCAACATGATCAAAGAGTTGCACAAACTCGAAAAAATCACCGTGGTGCCGTTTGTGGAAAACGCCAGTGTGCTCAGCACCCTGTGGCAAAGCGGCGTGCACTACATTCAGGGTCACTACCTGCAAGGCCCCGCTGAAGGCATGAACTATGACTTCAGCATGGACGGCTAAAAAACGGCTCGCCGTCCTGCTGGTACTGGCAGTCTGGCTGGGCAGCTCGGCCACGGCCTTCTGGTACTACCAATTGCGCTGGACCGAGGCGTTTCCAGGCGCAGAAACCTACGCCTTGTTTGACGGCACGCCCTTGTCAGATTGGCTCAGCCGCTTTCATCGTCCCGGCCAGGTGACGTTGGTACACCTGGGCCGGCCCGACTGCTTCTGCAACCGATTCAACGACCCGCACCGGCAGGAAATCCAGGCGCACTACCAACCCCTGGGGGTTCACTTTGCCGCCCCGGCGCTGGCGCCCGACCTGCCGGTCAGCACACCGGCGGTGGCCCTGCTCGACACCCAGGGGCAGTTGCGCTACATCGGGCCCTACTCCGACAGTCTGCTATGCTCTATTGGCGACGGTTTGGTGGAGCCTCTGCTCGATCAGCTGCTGGCCGGTGCTGCACCCGACATGCTGCACACCACCGGCGTCGGCTGCTTCTGCCCGCCACCAAATCCCACACAAGAGTAATCGCCAGGGACAGGCTGTATGCGAGGACTCGCCATGCAGAATACGCCCGTCAAAACCTCCCCGCTCCAGGCCCACTACGAGAAAGCAGATCAACTGCTGCTGATCTCCGTGTATGGTTGTGCACTGATGGGCCTGGGCTTGGCCAGTCTGTTTGATCTTTGGGTATTAGCCATTGTGGTAGGGGGCGGCACCGCGGCAGCCTGCACGTTTTTTGTAAAAGCGATGCCCGGCAGTCCAATGACCCGCGTAGTGATTGCCGCCGCCTTTGTGCTCATGTCAGCCCTGCATATTCACCTCGCCAACGGCATGATCGAAGCCCACTTTATTATTTTTGTGCTGCTCGCACTGCTCGCCTATTACCGCGACTGGCTTCCGCTGCTGGTGATGGCCGGCGGCATCGCCGTCCACCATTTGGGCTTCTACGCTATGCAACAGGCGGGAGGCAGCGTGTTCGTACTGGACTCACCCGACCGGAGCTGGGGCATTATTCTGTTCCACGCGTTCTACGTGGTGGTGGAAACCGGGGTACTGCTTTGGATGTGTATCGATTTGAAAGCGCAGGCCGAAGTGGCATTCGATCTGAAAAATACCGCGGCCGAACTGACCCAGAGCGAACACGTCGATCTCACCCGGCGCTGCAGCTCGGACACTCATGAACTGACACGCAACTTCAACGGCTTTATCGATGCAGTGCATCAACTGGTGTCCGATGCCAACCACTCCTGCACCACCATTGCGCGCGGCGGGCAACAACTCGATCAGCTGACCCACGATATGCATCATCGGTCCACCGAACAACAGCAACAGTCAGAGCAAATTGCCAGCGCAAGCCAAGCGTTGGCAGAAAGCATTCATCAGGTAGCAAGCCGGGCCCAAGATGCCGCCAACGAAACCCAGCAAGCCGATCAGGATGCCCGCGAAGGCAGCCAATGCAGTCAGGATACCCACAATGCCATCAGCGACCTGGAAGCACAGGTCAATCAGGCGGTGAAAGCCATTACCGAGCTGGCCAACGAAACCAGTAACATCGGTTCGATGCTGGATGTGATTCGCGGCATTGCTGAGCAAACGAATCTGCTGGCGCTCAACGCCGCCATTGAGGCCGCCCGCGCCGGCGAGCAGGGGCGGGGATTTGCTGTGGTTGCCGATGAAGTGCGCACACTTGCCTCGCGCACACAACAGTCGACGGAAGAAATCCAGGGCATGATCCAACGCCTGCAAAAAGGCAGTAAGGCCACGGTCGATGCCATGGCCGCGAGCCAGCAAGGGGTAGGGATTTGTGTCACCAATATCGACCGAACCCGCGCACTGCTGGGCAACATCGCCAATGCCATCGCGACAATTGCCAGCATGAACGACGCCATTGCCGAAGCCACTGCTGAGCAAACCAGCGCTATCAACGGTGTAAGGGACAATGCCGTCACCATCAAGCATTCGTCCGACGCCAACAGGCAACAACTGAGCGAGCTTCTCAGTACAGCCAGCGAACTTCAATCCGCCGGCACCAGCATGCAACAGCAAATCGGACGGTTTAAAATCAGCTGATAATATCTGCGTCTTCCAGACCCAGCAGGTAACACAGGCCGTCCAGCCCCAGCGTGCTGATGCTGTAATCCGCCGATGCCCGCACCAGTGGTTTGGCGTGAATGGCCACGCCCATGCCGGCCAACCCCAACATGGGTAAATCGTTGGCGCCGTCGCCCACTGCGATCACATTTGCCATTTCAAGACCACGGTCAGCGGCAATCTGTTGGATCAATTCGGCTTTGCGCTTGCCATCCACAACCGTGCCGGTAACACGGCCAGTGACAAAGCCATTCTCGATTTCCAATTGATTGGCATGGTATTCGTGAATGCCCAGACGGGCGGCCACTTTTTCAGCAAAGTAATTGAACCCACCCGACAAAATTGCGGTATGAAAACCGCGCGCCTTGAGCGTGTTAATCAACACTTCGGCACCGTCCATCAACTCCAACCGGTTGGCAATACCTTCCAGCACCGATTCAGACAAGCCATTGAGCAACGCCATGCGGCGGGTAAAACTTTCGATAAAATCGATTTCCCCTCGCATGGCCTGCGCGGTAATTTCAGACACCCGCTCACCAATGCCGGCCTCGCGCGCCAGTTCATCAATGCACTCGGCTTTGATCAGGGTGGAATCCATATCAAAGCAGATCAATCCGGCAGACATGCCAAAGCCCGCGCGCGGCTGCAGGTTAATATCCACCTGCAAGTTATCGGCCAACGCCAACAGCGCCTTGCGCGCGGCCGCCAGATCCACCTGACCGGAAAACTGCAATTGCCAGCCCTGGCGCCCGGCCGAACAACCCGATGAAAGACTGCGGCCCGAGACAAAACCCAGCCCCAATTCGTCTGCCTTGCGCAACACCGCGGTCTGATGCGCGGGGTTCAACGCCGGTGCCATCAACGTCATCACATAGTCGGCAGGCGACGGCGCTTGTGTCACGGCAACCTGCAGGTCCGGCAGCAATTCGGCCAGTGATTCCCGCAGCGCATCGGCCTCCACCGGCGACTCACACTCCGCCAGCAGGCTGAACCCCGGGTGCAGTAACCGGGTTTCCATCCCGCCCCAGGTCACAGGCAGCTGCGCCAGCGTAGCCAATACGGAATCCAGTGGCTGCGAGTTTCGGTTTCCGGTGAGAGCAATCAGTGGCATGTTTTTATCTCGGTAGTTTGATGTTCGCTAGCGCAAGGGGGGCGGATTATAGCGATTTATTGCCGCCAATCGTACTTGACCGCCTCACGGCGGGCCCGCTGCCCAAGCACCACCCGATTAGGCTACACTAGGCGGCCGTAATTGCCCCAGCCGGGGCCTAAGGCGTTTTGATGACCGACTCTAATCATAACAATATGCCGGCCAGCCCTTTTTGGCAGTCTTTACTCAGACATCCCCACCCGTTTGGTGGCACCCTGGTTTTGAGCCTGCTGCTGACCCTGGCCATCGGCCTGCAACTGCACTGGTTTCTGGACAACGCCACCCAGGCAGCCGCCCAGCGCTATGGCCAGACCCTGGCCAATCTGGCTGCAGAACAAGCGGCCGGCGCCCTGCTCAATCAGGATCAGGTCAGCCTGAATGCCCAAATGGCCGATATCGGCCGCAATCTCGACGTGGCCGGCGCCACCCTGCACGATGTGGAAGATCGCCTGCTGGCCCAGGTGGGCACTTTGGCCCAACACAACCCGCACCTGCAGATCGCCCAGTATTCCGCGCCGGTGGTACTGCAGGACAGTGTCGCAGGCTATGTCACCGTGGCGGTGAATCTGGCCCGCGCACTGGATAACCGGATGCGCCTGTACGGGCGTTTGCTGCTCACCACCGCATTGCTGGTGGCACTGTTCTGGTTGTGGGCGCGGCGCTATCAAGCGGAACCGACACCAACCAAACCCGCCAGCGCCACCAAAAAGGTGCGCAGGCTCAAGCCCCGGGTGAAGCTGACGCTCGATTTACTCAATCTGGAACAACTGCACACCGAGCTGAATGGCGAAGCCTTCAAACAACTGCTGAGTCGCTTTGAACAGCAACTGCAAGGCGTGACTGCGCTGTACGGGGGCGAAAGCCAGGGCCTGCAAAACAATCAGTTGACCCTGTTGTTTTCAGACGAAAACCGCACCGAGGCCAGCTTCCGCGCCATTTGCAGCGCCGAACTGTTACACAGCCTGAGTGAAAGCAGCGAACTGGCACTCAAACTGGGTGCCCGAATTCTGCCATTTGAAGCCAGTGCCAACCTCAAAGCCCAGTATTCCCGTCAGCTCAAACCGGGCGGTACACGCGCCACACTGATCTCGGTGAAGTTACTGGATGAAGCGCTTACCGAACGCTGCCAGTTCGCCGCCCGCGCCGACCAGCGCAGTGCCCGGGTTGAGCAACTGTTGCCACCCTATCAGCAGCTGCTCATCAATCAATGCAATCAGTTATGCCAGGCACCCGCATCCGACGCCTGATTGCCTGGCTGCTCCTCTGTTGGGTCGCCGCCACCGGCGCGACGCCGCCGGCGGAGTTAACACTGGTGACACTCAATCTCGCCCACGGCCGGGGTACCGCCTTCAGCCAACTGCTGATTGGCAAAGACCGGTTTGGTGAAAACCTGAAAACCGTGGCCGATACGCTGGCGCCGCTTAAGCCGGATCTGGTGGCCCTGCAGGAAGCCGACGCCGCCTCCCGCTGGAGTGGCAATTTCGATCACGTGGGCTATCTCGCCAATCGATTGGGCATGGACGAGCGGGCCCATTCACTGCATATCGACAATTGGGCCGTCAGTTACGGCACCGCCTTGCTATCGCGCCTGCCCCTGGCAGAACAGATCGACCACGTGTTTGCCGGCAGTTTTCCCACCCCCAACAAAGGCTTTACCCTCGCCCGCATTCACTGGCAACCCGATCCGGCACAGCCTGCGCAAGCGATCGATGTGGTCAGTCTACACCTGGATTTTTCCCGGCAGTCGGTGCGTCTGGCGCAAATGGCAGAGCTGATAGCGGTAGTGGCAGAGCGGGACGCAGCACTGATCGTGATGGGTGATTTCAACGATGCCCGGCTGGCGGCCGAACTCTTGCCCGCCGCCATGGCCAAGCAGGACCGGGTGCTCCACAGCCACCCTCAAGCGGGTGAAATGCCCACCTACAAAAGTAACGTGCTGGATTGGATTCTGATTTCTGAGGAGCTGGCCTTCAGCGGCTACCAGGTGTTGGAAGCCCCGCTGTCGGACCACCGCGCGGTGGTGGCCCGGGTGCGGCTGCACTAAATCAATTGGCGGAAATGCGTGCGCTGACTTTCTCTGCCTTCTCTTCCTGGTAGCGCACCAGCCGATAGTGAGCCAGCTCGGGAATGGTTTCCCGCATGCGGGTTTCGAGCGCGGCGGTGCGGCGTGCACGTTCGCACATGATATCGCCCCGCGCCTCCACGTTTTCCGCCGCCTCTTTCATCTCGACTTCCATGCGCTCGCCGAATTTTTCCATGCGGTCGGCAAAGCCCGGCTCAAACAGGGCGCGCCACACCAGCGACATACCCGTGCCAACAGACTCGCTGGCGGCCTCTTCCACCGCTTGGTCAAATTCTTCACCGAAGGCCTCGGAAAACAGGTCTTCCTCGCCATGAGATAAATGATAGCGACCATCCTTTTGCTGGATACGCTCGTCCAGCTTCTGGCTCGCCACATTCAGTGCATATTCGGTTTTCACCGCCACATCGCTGTCGTGACCGAACAGCTCGGAAAAGGTTTCACCCAGTGCCCGCGCCACCAGTTTCATGGCATCCCGCACCAAGGCCAGCAGCTCGGGCACCAACGCCTGCACTTCACCCACATATTCGGCTGACAATGCCTGCTGATCGCGGTTGAGTTTGACGGGTTTACCTGCACGCGTGACCGAACCATCGGTACTGAAACGCAGGTCAGCCACCTCTAAAACAGACTTGTCGACGGTGAGACTCTGCTCGAAATGCAGATCACACTGCGGCTCTTCCACGCGGGTATCGGCCAGACTCAATGCACTTACCCACAGCAGGCCCAATCCTATCCATCGTCCCAAAGTCATGATCCTTCCCCAATTGGCTTAAAGCGCCAGTATTCCACAGCACCTTTGATCCCCCAATGCGCCTGCGACTAAGCGAGCCACTGCCCGGTTATATAAAAACCGCTGCTAATACCCTTCCTTACCTTTACGTTAACGTAAACCTTAGATAGAGTAATGGGCTCGATCTGCCCGGATAGCCCCATGGCCAACACCTACACGATTTCCGATCTGGCGCGGGAGTTTGACGTCACCACCCGCACCATTCGCTTTTACGAGGATAAAGGCCTGATCGTGCCCGAGCGTCGGGGCCAGACCCGGCTCTACAGCGCCGCCGACCGCACTAAGCTCAAGCTGATTCTGCGTGGCAAACGGTTGGGGCTGTCACTGGATGAAAGCCGGCAAATCATCGATATGTACAACCCCGGCACCAATAACGCCGATCAGCTCAACCGGCTGATCGGCAAGATTCAGGAGCGCAAAGCCCTGTTGGAAGCGCAAAAGCGCGACCTGGATCAGATGCTTCAGGAACTGGACGACGCCGAGCAACGCTGCCGCGACGCCCTTCAATAAAAAACGACCACACGAGAGGCCACCCATGAGCTTTCCATACCCCACGTTGAATTTCGGTTTAGGCGAAGACATCGACATGCTGCGCGAGTCGGTGCACAAATTTGCCCAGGCCGAACTGGCACCACGCGCCGCCCAGATCGATCTGGACAACGAATTCCCCATGGATATGTGGAAAAAATTCGGCGACATGGGCCTGTTGGGCATGACCGTGGCAGAAGAATACGGCGGCACCAACATGGGCTACCTGGCACACGTGGTGGCCATGGAGGAAATTTCCCGCGCCAGCGCCTCGGTGGGTCTTTCCTACGGCGCCCACTCCAATTTGTGCGTGAACCAGATTCACAAGAATGGCACTGAAGCGCAAAAGCAGAAGTACCTGCCCAAGCTGTGTTCCGGCGAGCACATCGGCGCGCTGGCCATGAGCGAGCCCAACGCCGGTTCCGACGTGGTCTCCATGAAGTTGCGGGCCGAGAAAAAAGGCGACCACTATGTGCTGAACGGCAACAAAATGTGGATCACCAACGGCCCCGATGCCAACACTTATGTAATCTATGCCAAAACCGATATCAGCGCCGGCTCCAAAGGCATCACCGCGTTTATCGTGGAGCGCGATTTCAAGGGCTTCTCCCGTCATCAGAAACTCGACAAGCTGGGCATGCGCGGCTCCAACACTTGTGAGCTGGTGTTCGAAGACTGTGAAGTACCGGCCGAAAACGTGCTCGGCGGCGAAGGCCGCGGCGTGGCGGTATTGATGAGCGGACTCGATTACGAGCGCACGGTTCTCTCCGGTGGCCCCACCGGTATCATGAGCGCCTGCATGGACGTAGTGGTGCCCTACATTCACGACCGCAAGCAGTTCAACCAGTCCATCGGCCAGTTCCAATTGGTGCAGGGCAAGGTGGCCGACATGTACGCCGGCATGAACGCGTCCAAGTCGTATTTGTACAACGTGGCCAAGGCCTGCGATCGCGGCGAAGAATCGCGCAAAGACGCGGCCGCCGTAATTCTGTACACCGCCGAAATGGCCACCAAAATGGCGCTGGATGCGATCCAGTTGTTAGGCGGCAACGGCTACATCAACGAGTTCCCCACCGGGCGTTTATTGCGCGATGCCAAGCTGTATGAAATCGGCGCCGGCACCAGCGAAATCCGCCGCATGCTGATTGGTCGCGAGCTGTTTAACGAAACCAAATAAAAAATCACCGCAGGTGCGTTGCGCAAACGCACCTGCCAATTATGTAATGGTGCCCCACATGCCCATCATCAAATCCGATATCAATCCACGTGCCGAGGATTTTCAGGTCAATGCGGCACACCTGCAGGCGCAGGTGGATGACCTGCATCAACTGCTGAAGACCGTCGCCCTTGGCGGCGGTGAAAAAGCCCAGAAGCGCCACACCGATCGCGGCAAATTGCTCGCGCGCGACCGCATCAATGGCCTGCTGGACCCAGGCAGTCCGTTTCTGGAATTGTCACCCCTGGCCGCGCACGGCGTGTATGACGAAGAGGTGCCGGCAGCGGGCGTGGTGGCCGGTATTGGCCGGGTCAACGGTCAGGAATGCATGATCGTGGCCAACGATGCCACCGTGAAAGGCGGGTCCTACTATCCACTGACAGTGAAAAAACACCTGCGCGCACAAACCATCGCCGACCAGAATCACCTGCCTTGTATTTATTTAGTGGATTCCGGCGGCGCCAACCTGCCGCGCCAGGACGATGTATTTCCCGACCGCGAACATTTCGGCCGCATCTTTTTCAATCAGGCCAATATGTCGGCCAAGGGCATTGCCCAGATTGCAGCGGTCATGGGCTCCTGCACCGCCGGTGGCGCTTATGTGCCGGCCATGGCGGACGAGTCCATTATTGTGAAAGAGCAGGGCACAATTTTTCTCGGTGGCCCGCCCCTGGTAAAAGCCGCCACGGGTGAAGTCGTCAGCGCTGAAGATCTCGGCGGCGCCGATGTGCATTGCCGCACCAGCGGCGTAGCCGATCACTATGCCCAGAACGATCACCATGCACTGCAACTGGTACGCAATGCGGTGGCGCGTCTGAATCGCACCAAACCCGCGCAACTGGATACCAAACCCAGCGTTGAACCCTTATACGATGCCAAAGAAATCTACGGCATTATTCCCAAAGATACGCGCAAGCCGTTTGATGTGCGCGAAATCATTGCGCGCATTGTGGATGGCAGTGAGTTCGACGAATTCAAAGCCCTGTTCGGTACTACGCTGGTGTGCGGTTTTGCCCGTTTGTATGGCAACCCGGTGGGCATCGTCGCTAACAACGGCATATTGTTTTCCGAGTCTGCACAAAAAGGCGCGCACTTTGTGGAACTGTGCGCGCAACGCAAGATCCCGCTGGTGTTTTTACAGAACATCACCGGTTTCATGGTGGGCAAACAATACGAACAGGGCGGCATTGCCAAGCACGGCGCCAAGATGGTGACTGCAGTGGCCTGCGCCCAGGTACCCAAACTCACCGTTCTGATCGGCGGCTCCTTTGGCGCCGGCAACTACGGCATGTGTGGCCGCGCTTACGACCCGCGCTTTCTGTTCATGTGGCCCAATGCCCGTATCTCGGTCATGGGTGGCGAGCAGGCTGCGGGCGTATTGGCGCAAATCAAAAAAGACCAGATGGAAAAAACCGGCGACAGCTGGAGCGCCGAAGAAGAGGCTGCGTTCAAACAACCTATCATCGACACTTACGAACAACAGGGTCACCCCTATTACGCCAGTGCGCGCCTGTGGGATGACGGCGTCATTGATCCCGCCGATACCCGCCGGGTACTGGGGCTGGCGCTGTCCGCCAGTCTGAACAAACCCATTGAAGACACACGCTTTGGCGTGTTCCGCATGTGAGGCCAGTATGAGTATTGTTACCACTCTGGATGCACGCGGCGTGCTGCGCGTGACCCTGAACAACCCGGACAAACACAACGCCTTTGACGATGGTGTAATTGCCGAATTGCAAGCCGCCTTTGAACAGGCGGGCGCCAACCCGGCCGTGCGCGCACTGATTCTGGCCGCTGAAGGTAAGTCCTTTTCCGCCGGCGCCGATCTCAGCTGGATGCAGCGCATGGCCAACTACTCACTGGCCGACAACCGCGCCGATGCCGACAAGCTGGCGCGCATGCTGCACACACTCAACAGCCTGCCCTTCCCCACCATCGCGCGCGTGCAAGGCGCCGCCTTTGGCGGTGCCGTGGGGCTGGTAAGTTGTTGCGATCTGGCCGTAGCCAGTCCGCGCGCCAGCTTTTGTTTAAGTGAAGTAAAAATCGGCCTGATTCCGGCCACCATCAGCCCCTATGTGGTGGCGGCCATGGGCGAACGTGCGGCTCGGCGGTATTGCCTGACGGCCGAACGGTTTTTTGCCGACACCGCAAAGCAGTTGGGTTTGGTGAGCGAAGTGGTAGACGAAACCGAGCTGGACAGCACCATCGACAATTTGTTGAAGCAATTACTGGCCAACAGCCCGGCTGCCCTGTCTGCCGCCAAACAATTGGTGTTCGACGTGAGCAACCGACCCATCACCCAGGCATTGATTGACGACACCAGCCAACGCATTGCGGAAATCCGCGTATCCGACGAAGGCCAGGAAGGGTTAAAAGCGTTTCTGGAAAAACGTGCACCCCGCTGGCAACAGGAGTCCTGACATGTTTCATAAAATTCTGATTGCCAACCGCGGTGAAATCGCCTGTCGCGTCATGCGCACCGCCCGTAAACTGGGTATACGTACCGTGGCGGTTTATTCGGATGCCGATCGCCACAGCCTGCACGTGGCTATGGCCGACGAAGCCATCCATATCGGTGCTGCGCCCTCGCGTGAAAGTTATCTGTGCGGCGATAAAATTCTGGCGGCGGCCAAGAAGACTGGCGCCCAGGCGATTCATCCCGGCTACGGTTTTCTTTCAGAAAATGCCGCCTTTGCGCGCGCCTGTGCAGACGCCGGCGTGGTATTCATTGGGCCGCCGGTTGGCGCCATTGAAGCCATGGGCTCCAAGTCCGCCGCCAAAACCATCATGGAAAAAGCCGGCGTCCCCTTGGTACCCGGTTACCACGGCGAGGACCAGTCACCCGCGCTGATCAAACAGCACGCCGATGCCATGGGCTACCCGGTGCTGCTAAAAGCCGCCGCCGGTGGTGGTGGCAAGGGCATGCGTCAGGTGTGGAGCGCAGAAGAGTTTACCGGCGCGCTGGACGCCGCCAAGCGCGAAGCCATGAATGCCTTTGGCGACGATACCATGCTGGTGGAAAAATACCTGACCCAACCACGCCATGTGGAAATTCAGGTGTTCTGCGACAACCACGGCAACGGCGTTTACCTGTTTGAGCGCGATTGCTCGGTGCAGCGCCGGCATCAGAAAGTGATTGAAGAAGCACCGGCACCCGGTATGGACCCGGCCGTGCGCGAGGCCATGGGCGATGCTGCCCTGAAAGCTGCCCACGCGATTCACTACAGCGGCGCCGGCACCGTGGAATTCCTGCTCGATGCCGATGGCAGTTTCTATTTCATGGAAATGAATACGCGCCTGCAAGTGGAACACCCGGTGACCGAAATGATCACCCATCAGGACCTGGTGGAATGGCAACTGCGCGTGGCTGCCGACGAATCGCTGCCACTCACGCAGGATCAACTGCGCATTGACGGCCACAGTTTTGAAGCGCGCATTTACGCGGAAGACCCGGACAATGATTTCCTGCCGGTAACCGGTATGCTCAACTACCTGCAAACGCCGGAACAAAGTCAGTACGTTCGGGTGGAAACCGGCGTCCGCCAGGGCGATGAGGTGAGCGTGTATTACGATCCGATGATTGCCAAGCTGGTGGTCTGGGGCCGCGATCGGGACAGCGCCCTGCGCCGCTTGCAGCTGGCATTGACGGAATACCGCATTGGCGGCATGACCACCAACCTGGCGTTTTTGTACAACCTGATCAGCACCGAGCCCTTCCGCGCCGCGCAGCTGGATACCGGGTTTATTGAAAAACACCAGAGTCTGATCTTCCAGAAATCCGATGCGCAACTGGAACACTACCTGCCGTTTGCTGCGCTTTATCTGGTGCTGCGCCAGGCGCGCGAAGCACGGGCCCTTGCGGCCCACGACACCAATTCGCCCTGGAGCCTGGCCGACAGCTGGCGCCTGGACGGCAGTCGCCAGCACAGTTTTGAGATTGATGTGCACGGCGAAGTGTGTCGACTGGTCATCAACCAACAGGGCGAAGGCCCGGCCACACGCTATCAGATCTGTTACGGCAACACCTGTTGGGTGTTACAAGGCACGCTCGACGGCAATCACTTAACCGCTGTGGTAGACGGCCACCGCCAGCGCCTGACCGCCACCGAAGATGGCTTACAGGTAACCCTGTTTGTGGAAAACCATGCGCTCAATTTTACCCGCTTGTTACCGGATACCGGCGAACAGGACAGCAATGCCCATGCAGGTGGCCTCACCGCGCCCATGAATGGCACCGTGGTGACGCTGTTGGCCGAGGCCGGCAGTCACGTCAAAGCCGGTACACCATTGCTGGTAATGGAGGCCATGAAAATGGAGCACACCATTAAAGCCCCGACTAACGGCACAGTGAATAATTTTTACTATGTGGCCGGCGAGTTGGTGGATGGCGGTGCCTTGCTGGTAGACTTCAGCGCAGACGAATAGTGGACGACAGCATGTTACCCAAGTACGTAAAAATTGTTGAGGTGGGCCCGCGCGACGGTCTGCAAAACGAAAAGCAACCGATTGAGACAACGGATAAAATTGCGCTGGTCAATGCGCTGGCCGATGCCGGCTTGCAAGTGATCGAATCCGGCAGCTTTGTAAACCCCAAGTGGGTCCCGCAAATGGCCGGCAGCGAAGCAGTATTTGCTGGCATCCAGCGCAAAGCCGGTGTCAGTTATGCGGCTTTAACACCCAACATGAAAGGCTTCGAGCGCGCGCTGGAAGCGGGCGCAACGGAGGTGGCTATTTTTGCCGCTGCCAGCGAGGCCTTCAGCCAGAAGAATATCAATTGCTCCATTGCCGAAAGCATTGAGCGCTTTGCGCCCATTATGGAAGCCGCCCGCGCGAGCAATGTACCGGTTCGGGGTTATGTGTCCTGCATCGCTGGCTGCCCCTACGAAGGCGCTATCGCGCCGGCCAAAGTCGCTGACGTCAGTCAGCAATTGTTTGACGCCGGCTGCTATGAAATTTCGCTTGGCGACACCATCGGCACCGGCACCCCCGCTCAAATAGAGCAGGTAATCGATGCGGTGACCCGCAGCCTGCCCGTTAATAAACTCGCCCTGCACGCGCACGACACTTATGGGCAAGCATTGGCCAACATCTATCGCGCGCTGCAATTGGGCGTGAGCGTATTCGACAGCTCAGTGGCAGGGCTGGGTGGATGCCCCTACGCCAAAGGCGCGTCGGGCAATGTGGCAACAGAAGATCTGATTTATCTGCTGGATGGGCTGGGCATTGAACACGGCGTCGATTTACAAGCCGTCGTGGATGCCGGCCAGCGCATGTGCGACTTGCTCGGTCGCTCCAACAACAGCAAAGTAGCGAGAGCGCTGTTGGCCAAATGTAGGGTGGATTAGCGATAGCGTAATCCACCATTCCAGAAAGTCAGGAGCAGAATGCGTAGCCGGAATTAGAAGGTGGAATGCGCTTCGCTTATTCCACCCTACGGAAAAATAAGACCGTAGGGTGGATTAGCGGCAGCGTAATCCACCTTTACAACGAATCAGTCCTTGAACTTTTTGCTCGGGATATACTGAGACTGGGTTGAGGTCGCTACATAGGTGCAGTTACCCTCTTCATCCCAACGGAAGCCCACATAAGAAAAACTGGCTACGGATTTCATCTGGTCGATAAGGTCTGGCTTATCGTAAGCAAAACAAATCACCGATTCGCCTTCAACAACCTGAGCCTGACAAAAACCGAAGGTAAAACCGGGACTGGTATCGGTTGCACCGAAGGTACGGGTACCACAGCCTATTTGCTCCGCTTTATTGTCAGAAAACCGTGCCGTTTTCATATTTCCCATGGCGGTTCTCGCCTCCATGTCAATCTCCACAGGCACATCAATAGCGGCGCCGGCAAAGGAGAAAGCTGCAGCGGTGGACAGCACCAAGCCAAATACAAACTTAACCATATTATTTTCCTTTTTGTTTCATTGATTTAATTGGCCAATTCCAACTGGCCTGAGTTTACCGCCCGGGCAATATCGGAAAACATCTGCTTGCGTTGCTCGGGATGTAACTGGGCGGCCTCTATCTGCAGTGCTTCAAACTGCGCCTGCGATACGGGGCCTGAATAAATAAGCGCGTTGAGCTTGTCCTGCGCCCGACGCTGCAGGGCAATTTGCTGTTCTGTGGGGGCTTGTACCGTGGCCACTTGAGGCTTTATGACATTCTGTTGGCGCTGCAAGCTATCGATCAGCTGACGCAAGTCCGATTGGAGTTGTGCCAGCGCCATTGAATCACTTTCTGCGGGCGCCACAGCCTGCGGTAACTGGCACGCTAGTTCCGATTTAGCAGGTGCACCCACCTGCGCTGCCAACTGTGCGTGCTGCCGGCTGACCTGGTCCAGTTTGAAATATACGAAAACCAAGAGACAGGATTGCGCAATAACTGCAAATAAAGTCCATTTCATTTAGTAAAAAGCTCCAATCCAAAGAAAGAGAAAAGCAAGGCGTCTGGACAAGCCTCAACCAGAATTACTACCCGGCGACAAAAACGTCAAGAAGATTGAAGGGAGGTGATGTAGACACAATGGTGGGATGCGCTTCGCTTATCCCACCCTACGGGTAAAGGCAAACCGTTGGGTGGATTAGCGACCGCGTAATCCACCACTATTAACCGCAAGCCTCAATACGATCTGTTGTGCTTAAACACGGACGCTTGCCGGCCGCAATGGTGGGATGCGCTTTGCTTATCCCACCCTACAGGTGCAGGCAAAAACGTAGAGTGGAATAGCGACAGCGTAATCCACCGCGATTCATCCGGTTTCAGAATCTTTTTTCGATCTGCAATACCGGCGTGACGTCTATCAACTGACGAACCCGGTCATTTTTTTCGACGCGCATGCCATGCGGCAATCTGGCATCTGCCCGATACGAATTCAACAACCCGATATTCAGCTGCCATCGTTTTCGGGTGGTGACTTGTATCGACAATACCGCTTCGCACGGCTGAGCCAAAGCTACACGACCCATTTCATCATTTAACAACGGCTCTGATTCACAATGCGCTGCGCAGGGTAATGCGGCGCAAAAAATCAGTATCAATATCAATCGGTTCAATAGGCACATAGGTTGACCTCCATGTGCACACAATAAGGTGCCGTCGAATAACGGCCTATTCGCTGAAAGGGCTAGCCCCCATCGGCATTTGGCCTAATACCCGCTCCAGCTGTTGCATCCGCAAGGGCGCTACCGGTGCTGCGCTCTGCAGCGTCAACAATGCAACACCCACGCGCACCACATGCTCGCGCTGTTGATGGGCCGCACGGTCACCGGCCGTTAGTTCTAACGCACCGGCGAACAGTAACAAAGACATCGCCAAAAATCGGATCATTGCACCAAAAACCGCTTTTCAAATTCCAGCACGGCCATCACCGCCAGCTGTTTCTGCCAATCCATATCGGCTCGGGTCAGGCCACGGGCATCCGCCACCGTCACGCCAAGCAAGCCAATACAGGCAATCGCAATCATCTTTTTCATCACCGACCTCAGCTGATGCTCAGCAGATTTGGAATCGTGTCTTTATTACCGGCGTAAGGTACCTCCACACCAGCGGCGCGACCGATAGTGGCCCACACCCGCTGCATGTCCACGGCCTTGCCCATGGCCCAATGGCTGCGCTCACCGAAATCGTACAAGTCATAAAAACGACCGCCGTTGTGCTTGAGCAAACCCGAGGCGCCGCCGATCAGTGTCACGGGTACATCCTGCATATGCTCGGGTGCGCCGTCGGCCATTTCAGAGGTAAATACCACCAGCGTGTGCTGCAGCAAACGATCGCCACTCACATCCGGATCGGGCAACGCATTCAATTGATCCAGCAGGTATTTCACCTGCTGCACATACCAGGCACGCGAGTCGCGCCATTCAGTCACACTGCCGTAGCGGTGCGCGCAATCGTGCGGGTTACGACTGGCAGACACGGATTTGATCGCCACCGGATCGGCACTGCGGCCGATCTGTAACGTAGCCACCCGGCTGGTGCCGCAACTCAAACCGTGCGCCACAATATTGGCGTGGGCACGGGTCACTTCATCGCGGTAATCGGCCGAGGTGGCAATCAGACCGGATGCCGGTGATGCACTGGCTGGCGTGCAGGCAGCTTCCACCGGCACCGCGTTGTTCAGGTCAACCACCAATTGTTCCACTGCATCGAGGTGGGTATCGAGTTTGGCTTTTTCCGATTGCGACACCTGACTGCGCAATTGCTGCAACCGGCTGTTGGCCATATCAAAAAGATGCGCGCGCGAATTCGCCTGTGGCGCGCTGCTACCGGATGCCGACACATTGCCAAATACCTGGTCAAACAGCACATAGGGATCAACTTCCGGCACTATCATGTTGTTGTTGTCGTAAGAAATATTCCAGTTGGCACCCACGGTTGCATGGGGGCCGGAATAAATGCGCTTGAGTGTGGGGTTGGTACCGCGCAACTGATTGCCAAGTAACAGATCAATAGATGTTTTGCTGGCAGCCGAATCGCGCATGACGGTGGTCCAGGCATTGTGCCCACCGGTGCCCGAGCCCACGATCAACCCCTTTAGAAAAACCGACTGATTTTTATAGGCCGATAAATGCCGTGACATTTCGTTCAGCTGGAAATTACCCGTATCTTTCGAGCCACCGGCATCAGGAAACCACAACCCGTTGTTGTAGCCGCCGTAAGCATCGACGCCAAAGCCATCGGGTATCACCGCAAACACCACTTTCAATTTGGGCGTACCCGAAGCCTGTGCCAGGCGGGCAAAACCACCCACAGAGAGCGGCGCGGCGCCGGCGGTGGCGATCAGGTTGCGTAAAAAACGACGGCGATTCATGGCGGCAGTTACCTGTCTGGAAATTCAATTCATCTGAGTGCATAGGGTAAAGACCTGGGTGGCGAAAACCATTCGCCACCCGGTCTAATTGGCCTAGGTCTAACGGTCTAACCGGAGTAAGAACGCATCGCGTGACAAGCTCTGCAGCATCAGCGCTTTCACATCGCCGCTCTGGGTAAAAGCATCCACCACCGGCTGGCTCTGGCTTTGCGCGTCCAGCGACCGACCACTGGCAAAGCGCAGGAACGACTGGGCGAAGCAGGCCTTGGCTTCATCGGATTGGCCGAGGAAGCTGGCCAGTTCACGCGCGTCGTTGAAGTAGGTCAGCTCGGTCTGCGCATCGTTACTGCGCAGGATGCCGCTGGCGTTGATGGCCAATTCCACACCGGCCACGTTGTATGCCGCTTCAGTGGTGCGATAGCGACCGGCCTGATCGAAGTTTTCCAGCGAAGAGCCCGGATCATTCATCAGCTGATGACACTGCCAGCATTGGCCCTCACTGGCATCCGGGCCGGTGATCACATTCCAGCGCTCACGGGTTGTCAGGGCATGCTCGGGTATCTCGATGGTGGCCGGATCAATGCCCACCGGTACGCCCATGTCATGGCACAGCAGGTTCTCGCGGATCATCTTGCCGCGCTTCACCAGCGAAGTGGCCGCGAAATCCGAATTCAGGATCTGGGTAATACCCTGGTGCAGAATGCCGCCGCGCTGGTCATTGGTGTCCACCTTGGTAAAGCTGCTGCCAGCGGGTGCGGACAAGCCGTAGTGGGCCGCCAAAGTGCCATTGAGGTAGGTGTAGCCTGGGTTAAACAGGGCATTGAACTGGGCGCCTTCAGTCCACCACTGGTTTACTGCCAGACGCTGTTCTTCCACCATGGCTGCAATCACATCCAGTGTCAGACCCGGCTTTTCCGACGTGCTGCCCTCGGTGTGGGTGTAATGGCGGATGAATTCCACAAAGTAGCTATTGAAGCGGGCATCAGCCATCAGGCGCTCGGCCTGCGCTTCAATCTGCGCGGCGGTGCCCAGGCGGTTGTTGCGCGCCTCAGTCAGCAGCGTGGCATCCGGTGTGGTACCCCACATCTGGAACGACAGAGCCGCGGCCACCTCATAGTGATTCAGACGGTAGGCTTGCGCATCGGCATCCCACTCGCCGCGCAGGCTCAGGTACAGGAAGTCGGGCGCCAGCATCATGGCGGTGAGCCAATCGCGGCTGCCATAGCTCTGGTTAAAACTCTGGGCGCTGCTCAGTTCGCTGCTGGTGAGCGGGCGACGCCACAGGCGCTCGGCCGCGCCGGCAATCTGCGCGTTTGAACAGCTGGCCACGGCACAGCCCAGACGGGTCAGATCTGCACTGGCTGCCGCCGGCTCCAGTAATTGCAGCAGACGGTTGGCCGCTTCGTAATTCACCACGCCCTTGTCGGCCTGGGTGGGGTATTTGAAATCGCTGTCGTGGAACGCCTTCGGCAGTTTGTCTTCGTCCAGGCTCACACCGGTGAGATCGGCCACAGCGTTGGCAAACTCGCGCGGTGTCAGTAAGCGCACGCCACGCACACCACGGCCACCGTCAACCACCTCGACCTGATCGCGGTAGAGATCTGCGCGGATATAAGCGGCAATGTCGTCGGCACAGCTGCCGACACACAGGGCGGCATTGCCGAGCGGCATGGCGGCACTGATGTAGGCCGCAAGGGCTTCCTGTGAACGCTGATTGCTGATGATTTCGCGGCCGGTGTTGCCATCGGCACCGTGACAGTTAGTGCAACCCAGGTCGCGGTAAAGGTCGGCGCCAGTCAGCGCGTCAGGGACATGTGGCTGTACAGGATCAACCGGATCAATCGGGTCTACCGGATCAACCGGATCAACCGGATCAACCGGGTCTACCGGGTCTACCGGGTCAACCGGGTCAACCGGAACGCTCGGATCAACGGGCTCTGACGGGTCTACCGGCAATGATGGGTCAGGCTCCGACGTCCCGGCATAGAGGTTATCCACGATATAGGTGGCAATGGCGCTGGCGCAGTCACCCACACATTCTGATGCTTTACCAAAAGGCATATTGGCGGCGATGTAGTCAGCCAACGCACTCTGGCTCATGGGGCTGGCAACAATCGACACCAGCTCAGTGCCGTCGGCGCCGTGGCAGGCCAGGCATTCCTTTTCCACGTACAAGCGGGCACCGGTATCGGTTTCAGGTTCGGTGGGCTCGGGTGACGCACCATCATCGCCCGCCAAGTGGTAGCTGGCTGCGGCATAGGTGGCCGAAACGCGACCATTGTTCACCGCCGAGACGCGGAAATTGTAGTCTCCGGTGGCATCAAGGCTCAGGCTAAAGCGCTGCTGATTGGCTTCCAGCAGGGCCAGACTCTGCCAGCGACCATCGGGCGATTGCATTTGGACCAGATAGCCGGTTTCCTGCTGGGCCATATCGGCCCATTGCAACTCCAGTTGCCGGTCACCGGAGGCCTCGGCAATGAGCGCCTGCGGGTCGGCCGGCTGGCTCGGCCAACCCGGTTGCTGACTCGACTGCATGCGCCAGCGGGTATCGATGTAAACCGGCACCGTGTTGCCGATGTCACTCAGGCCTGCGACGGCGCGCAGCGCTTCTATGCCGCCATCCAGTGCAAAGTCAGCGCCGTTCAACAGCAAAGGTTGTTGGGAGAAGACGCGCAGCTGCGACTCGGACTGACGCCACAGCATCAGCCTGGCGTCGATGGTTTTTTGCACGCCGTTCAGGCTCACCCGGATCTGGGTGGTCAGCGGGCTCACAGTACCTACCGCCAGCGCGTTAATCTGGGTGCTATCGAGCGTCGCATCAATGTAAACGCTGGGCAGCCAATCACTGGCAAACAACAGCGCGCGCATGCGCTCGTCGCGCAGGGCAATACCCGAGTCGATGCTCGCCAATCCAACGCGCAGCCGCAGCTGGCCCTGCCCGGTCAGGTCGCCTTCTATCACGGTGAACCGATGAACTTCCTGCACCCGCTCTTTCTTAGTGGAAACAAACTGTAAATTGGATTGAGCGCTGTCCATTACCCAGGTCGCATGCACGTCCGGGTCAGTGGTGGTTGCCGGTGCTTCCGGCTCCGCGGGCTGGGCGGGTTGATCCGGCTCCGAAGGCTGTTCCGGTTCTGCTGGCTGATCGGGCTCCGACGGCTGTTCCGGGTTCGTGGGCTGATCGGGATCAACCGGCTGCTCTGGTTCTGACGGCTGGACCGGCACTGTGGGCTGACCGGCACCGCTGTCGGCGCAACTGACCAGACGCCACGCCTGCTCCCACGCCAGGCCGGAACCGGGCGCGTAGTAGAAGCTGGACGATGACGAGCACCAACCGGCAACCTCGCAGCGGTAGTATTTACCTGCGTGGGAAACCAGCTCACCATACACGTATTGATTGCCCGTCACGTAGGCATTGGCAGAACCGCAATCGTCCATAGCAGACACTTGCGCGGTCGCCAGCAGGCCGCTGGTGATCAGGGCGATGTGGGGTAACCAGCGCTTCATGACTGCACCTCCGCGCGACGAAATACCAGATAAAACGAAACCGGCACACTGGTGCCCAGCGAGGTGAGCTTGGCCAGTGACTTGAGCTCGGCAAACCCGGCTTCAAAGCCGAACGACAGACCGTCGACCACCAGCGGCGCCAGACTGCGCACCATCAACCGATCAGCGGTCAGGCGGGACACCATGACGCTGGCCTGAATGTTTTGGGTAATGCCGTGCAGGTCCAGGGTAAAGGCCAGCGTCATGGTGCGTTCGGCACCCACTGCCAGGCCGTCCACCAACTGGGCATCAACCTGCGCTTCAACGCGGGCCTGCGGGTAGACCGCGGTTTCAAACAGCAGGTCGCGCAGGCGCTGGTCGCGTACGCTGTTGGCGCTATCCACGCTGTTCAGATCAATCACCAGCTCAGCCAGGCCCCGGCTGCTGATGCTGCCTGCAAAGCCGCTGAAATGCGCCACTTCGCTCACGTGCAACTTTTTGGTGGTCACAAAATGCAAGGCTGAAGAGGCACCGTCCAATTGCCATGCCGTACTTTCAGCCGGCGTCTCCACCTGGCCATTGTCGGGCACGGGCAGTGGATTATTGGTACCCGGTGCGGGCTCCGAAGGGGCAGCAGTCTCCTGGCCACAAGCGGTTATGAGCAACAGCATGGTCAGTGCTGACAGGTATTTCAGGCATTTCACGGCGTGGTTTCTCTGGTTTACCATTGATGCCGGCATGCTACTTTTCGCTAGTCGAAAAGAATATTCGCATCATGACCTAAGCCAAAAGAGCTAAAGGGCCGTTTCCACGACTGCGGCCAGATGGCATTTGATGCTAGAATCCGCGCCGTTTAAGGTCTCAGCTATCGGCTTGGCCATACTTGGACGACACTCTACGAAGGAGCGTAAAAATGCGAATATCAGTGGTTGGCACTGGCTATGTGGGCTTGGTTTCCGGTGCCTGTTTTGCCGACATGGGAATGAATGTGACCTGTGTGGACATTGATCAGGCCAAAGTCCAACGCCTGCGTGAAGGGCATATCCCCATCTTTGAGCCCGGCCTCGAGCCTTTGGTCAAGCGCTGTGTCGCACAAGGGCAATTGCATTTCACCACCTCTCTGCCCGACGCCATGGCCAACAGCAACGTGTATTTTATCGCGGTTGGCACACCCACTGGCGAAGACGGTTCGGCCGATTTGCAATACGTACTTGCTGTTGCCAAGGAGATCGGTGAACACCTCAAGGACTACGCAGTGATCGTTGATAAGTCCACGGTTCCTGTAGGCACCGCCGACAAGGTGCGCGCAACCATACAGGCCGAGCTGGACAAGCGTGGAGTTAGCATCGACTTTGACGTGGTGAGCAACCCGGAGTTTTTGAAAGAGGGCGCCGCCGTCGACGACTTCATGAAACCCGACCGCATAGTGATTGGCACAGAAAGCGAGCGGGCCCGTGCGATCATGGCTGAGGTGTACCAGGAGTTTTCCCGCAACCACAATAAAATCATGTTTATGGGCGTACGCGATGCGGAAATGACCAAGTACGCCGCCAATGCCATGCTGGCCACCAAAATTTCATTCATGAATGAGATCGCCAATCTGTGCGACGCAATGGACGTTGATGTGGAGCAGGTGCGCCACGGCATTGGCTCCGATTCGCGTATCGGCTACTCGTTTATCTATCCCGGCTGCGGTTACGGCGGCTCCTGCTTCCCGAAAGATGTGAAAGCACTGGTGCGCATGGCGCACGAAGCGGATGTAAAACCCTACGTACTGGACGCAGTAGAAGCGCGCAATGCCGACCAGAAAAAAGTGGTTGCCGCAAAAACCCAACGCCTGCTGGGCAACGTAAAAGGCAAACGCATTGCGGTGTGGGGGCTGGCCTTTAAGCCAGGTACCGACGACATGCGCGAAGCGCCTTCAATCCCTTTCATTACCCGTATGCTGGAGGCCGGCGCCACTGTGTGTGTGCACGACCCAGAGGCCATGACCACCTCCAAACGCGAATTTGCGCCTAAGTGGATCGAAAACGGCCAGCTGATTTACTGCAATAATCAATTTGACGCGGTAAAAGACGCTGACGCATTGGTGCTGCTGACCGAATGGAAACAATATCGTCAGCCGGACTTCGCCCGTTTGCTGGCAAGCCTGAAAGCACCGGTGGTGATAGATGGCCGCAATGTGTACAACCCGCGCAGGATGAAGGCATTGGGCTTTACCTATGAGGGCATTGGTCGGCGCTAGATGCGAAATTGCCGACCGGGCGTTTAGTGGAATACCTGGACGGTGGAATGCGCTGCGCTTATTCCACCCTACCCGAATCCACCAACACCGTTCCACCAACAACGCTCCACCAATAACCACCCATAAAAAAACCGGCCTGAAGGCCGGTTTTTTTATGGGTGGTTGCGTTTATTCGGCCTTGGCCGGCGCCGGCAACTTACCCACCAACTCGCGGAATTTACGCAGCGAATTCAGGTGTACGTACAGCAGCTCCATGCCATCATTCTTCACCAGCTCTTCCATCTGCTCAGCTTTCAGGCCTTTGAGTTTCTCGCGATTTACCGCCAGGAAGCCACCCAAGCGGATTTTGTCACCGCCGTTCTGAGGCGTGAATTGGGCCTCCATGGGTTCCAGCAACTCCCACTCCACCAGGCGCTTGCAGAAAGCCTGAGTGCGGGCGAAATTCATTTGATATTCCTTGAGGAATTCAAGCACTTTACCCAGGTACTCGGTCTGCTTGCCTTCGTCGTCAAACAGGCGCTCACCTTTACCTTCTTCGTTGCATCCGGCGTAGGTTTCATCGATGCACAGCATGAAGTTTTTACCGTCATCATTGCTGGAAAAAACGAATGGATAGCGACGGAAGAATGCGGGCAGGTAGGAGGCAGTGAACTTGCCTTCATCGTCGATGAACAGGTTTTCTTCCGGGCGCACACCCATTACAGCCAGCGGGATTACGCTGTCACCGTTTTTGGTGAACACAACGGGAAAAGCTTCTGACGCAGCGAAGAATTCCACAGCCGTCAAAGGCACCGAATTAACGCTTTTGGCAAACGACAGGCTATCGGACGGTTCGATGCCCCACTTGGCATGACGCTCGACGGAGATGGGGGTGGCATTGCCATAAATTAACAGTTGCTTAGACACAATTTACTCGCTTATTCGTCAGTGGATTTTTTTGCTTCTTTGGCTTTGCGCAAAGACTCGTATTGATCGGGGTTTATATAAGTCAAACACAAATTCATTTCTCGGTTGGCTTTTGGCATGATAACCAATACCAGCACGTTGTATTCTCCGGCTTTCTCAATCACACCGGGCTTATGAATCATGATATTGCCTGAGTCACTGGTGAGATAATTCAGGTCGCCCCGTTCATTCAGGGTTTTGCCAATGTTCTGCAGCATGGCTTGCAAACCGGCTTTGAAAACCGGAAAACCAAATTGGCCACAAAATTCTTTCTTGTCTAGCGATATCGTCAGTGCCAGTTCCAGTTTGCCGCCTACCGTCATGGTGCCAGCGTTCAACTTTTCTGATTCTTTCAGATCCTTGAACAACTTCTTCCCATGCTCGTCACCTTTGGCGATAAATCCACCGTGGAGAATATTGCAGGCCAGATTGACCACTTCAGGAATATTCAGTGAAAGTTGATCTTGTTGCGCTTGCGGAGCATCCGCTGCGGGCTTGATAGTTTCTTCAGTCATTATTCTTTTCTCTGGTTACAGCGTTTTAATCCATCTTCCCTGATTGGTGTTGAGGCTACCGACGCTTGTGATGGCGCTCGGCATTCTCGAGTTTTTTCTTATCGCTCTTGCGAATCAGAACATAGGTTGCGCCGGCGCCACCATGCTGCTTTTGCGCAGAGTGGAAGGCCTGCACCTCTGCCAACTGCGGCAGCCAGTGGGCAATGCAGCTTTTTAACATAGCCGGCTGGGGTTTTCGACCCTCGCCCTTACCATGGGTAATCAGCGCCGACCGGATATCGTGCGCACAGCAGTCTGTGACAAAGCTATGTACTGCATCACGCGCCTGCTCAACCGTGTGATTATGCAGGTCGAGCCGCGCCTCTATGCTGTACTTGCCCAAACGCAGGTTGCGGTAAACCCCGTTCTGAATACCCGGGCGCTTGAACGCCAGCAAGGCGTGCGGATCGACCGGCTCAATAAACTCGCCCGATAGCCGGTTGTATTCTTCCAGCTCCGCGGCCACCGCCTGCTCGCGCTTGCGTCGCAGGGCTTCCTCAGAGATGGGTGCGGTTTTCGACAATTCAACCCGGGCCTGCACCTTAATGGGCCGGATTTCCGCCAACTCCTGCCCCATCAGGCCCAAAAACGATTCATCAGACATGGGCAACCTCCACAATCGCTGGTTCATATACGGCCCGGAACTCCGCCGGCATGCGCGCCGGACGGCCGGATTGCATATCGATACAGGCCAGCTGCCAAAGGCCGCGCATGAGCGTGGTATCGCCCCGCAGCAGTTGAAACCGGCGGGTCATACTGAGGCGGCCATCGGAGTGGGTGAGCCAGGTACACAAGGTGAGCGAATCGCCCAACAGGGCTGGCCGGATGTAGTCATACTCGGCCCGGGCAATAGCCATGGCGCGGTTCAACCGACCGTAATCTTCCAGAGACAAGCCCAGAGCCTGAGAGTGTGCCCAGGCCACCGCCTCACACCATTGCACGTAGACGGCATTATTGGCGTGGTTAAGCCCGTCGATATGGGCCTCACCCACCACAAGGGTCTGGGTAAACGGAGTTGGATAATCGAAAGGCGAAACCGCACTCATCTCAATACCGCCTGAACCGGTGCCTGAAAAACGAGGGGAGAGATTAGCGCGTTCACACCGCTTGGGCAAACCCAAGAAAGGGGTCACCAGAAGCCTTAACACCTCAGGCATTCGGAGCCAGAGAGGTTACTGCAGAGTTCTTCCAACAAGGGCCCGGAGGCCCTTGTAGCTAGCACATCCTGTCTTACATCAATTTGCGTTTCCAGCCCAACGCCACCAGGCCAAGCCCCAGTAACAGCAACGGAGAAGGCTCCGGCACGCTGGATTCGTTCAGCACGATATTATCGATTGCAAAATGCTGACCCTGGTCATCAAAGCGCACGCTGTCGATACCCATCCAGTCAAACGTGAAGAAACGCGCTTCGGTGCGACTGACCTCAAAGTTGGTACTGTACAGCATCACACCGTCAAGCCAACCAGACAGGGAAATGTTCAACACATTGTCCCAGGCAGACGTCATCCAGAAAGAAGTCAGATCAAAGGTATCCGTTCCTTGAGCCTCGACTAGTACAGGATTATACCCATACCCATTAAAGCCAACCATGTCGCCATCTAAAGCATTTGCCAACGTTTCGTAACCAGATCCCGCGAGATAACCCGCTGTTCCATTCACAGTCCACATATCGCCGGCGCCATTATTCCAATCCAGCCCCTGATATCCGTCTGCGATCTGGTTTTCGCCCTGTGGCCGGTCTTCAAAATCAATAACCAGGGCAGAAGCATTCAGACTTACAGCCAAAAGTGCAGCACCCGCTATCCATTTCACCATTTTCATCATTCTTCTCCACTTCCTTCGATTGTTGTTTCATTACCTCGTTCCAAGGCAATGCCTTCCTCGGGCAAGCCAATGCAAGGCACGCGCCAAAAAAAAATTTCTTTAAAATCAATCAGTTAAAAAAATAAAGGATGGACGGTGTAAAGATAACTGACAGGAAAACTGTACAAATATAAAAAAAGGCTGCCCTACGGCAGCCCCTAAGGGTGGATAGACTAACTAGGAAATTAGCTACCCGAGGGTGCGAAACTGGTTACGTGCGCAGGCAGGGGTTGGATTTCCCGATGTATGGGGTCAGAGCCCCGAAAAGCCGCCAGGCTTACTTATTCGCCCGGTTGCTGATCAGCTCATCCACCACCGCGGGCTCGGCCAGGGTGGAGGTGTCGCCCAGGCTGTCGATCTCGTTGGCGGCGATCTTGCGCAGGATACGGCGCATGATTTTGCCGGAACGGGTCTTGGGCAGGCCGGGCGCCCACTGGATCACGTCGGGCTTGGCGATGGGGCCGATTTCCTTGTTACACAGGGCAACCAATTCCTTTTTCAGCTCGTCCGAGGGTTCGGTGCCGGCCATCAGGGTCACGTAACAATAGATGCCCTGGCCCTTGATGTCGTGCGGATACCCCACCACGGCCGCTTCGGCCACCTTATCGTGCAGCACCAGCGCACTTTCGATTTCGGCAGTGCCCATGCGGTGGCCGGACACGTTCAGCACGTCGTCCACCCGGCCGGTAATCCAGTAGTAGCCATCCTCGTCGCGACGGGCGCCGTCGCCGGTGAAGTAGTAGCCCTTGTAGGTGCTGAAATAGGTGTCGATCATTCGCTGGTGATCACCGTACACGGTGCGGATCTGACTGGGCCAGCTGGCTTTGATGGCGAGTGAGCCCTCACCTGCACCGGTAATTTCTTTACCCTCGGCATCCAGTAACACCGGTTGCACGCCAAAGAACGGCAGGGTGGCAGAGCCCGGTTTGGTGGCGGTAGCGCCCGGCAGCGGGGTGAGCATGTGGCCACCGGTTTCGGTTTGCCACCAGGTGTCCACTATGGGGCAACGGCCCTCGCCCACCACGTGGTAATACCATTCCCAGGCCTCCGGGTTGATGGGCTCACCCACGGTGCCCAATACCCGCAGGGTTTTACGTGAGGATTTGGTGACGAAATCATTGCCGGCCCCCATCAGAGCGCGAATGGCGGTGGGGGCAGTATAGAACTGGTTGACCTTGTGCTTGTCCACCACGTCCCAGCAACGCGACGCCGACGGATAAGTGGGCACGCCCTCAAACATCAAGGTGGTGGCGCCGTTGCACAGGGGGCCGTAAACAATGTAGCTGTGGCCGGTCACCCAACCCACGTCCGCCGTGCACCAGTAGATATCACCCTCTTTGTAGTCGAAGGTGTATTTGAAACTCATGGCCGTGTGCAGCAGGTAGCCCGCGGTGGTGTGCAGCACACCTTTGGGCTTACCGGTGGAACCGGAGGTGTACAGAATGAACAGCGGGTCTTCCGCGTCCATCATTTCCGGTTCTGCATTGCTCGCAGCCGCGGCAACAGCATCGCCGTACCAGATATCGCGGCCTTCGGTCCAATTCACCTTGCCGCCGGTGCGCTTTACCACCAGGCAGGTGTGAGTGTTGGGGCAGGAGGCCAGCGCTTTATCGGCATTGGCTTTCAGCGGCACCGCCTTGCCACCGCGCAGGCCTTCGTCGGCGGTGATCAGCACCCGGCAATCGGAATCCAGAATGCGGTCTTTCAACGCATCGGGCGAGAAGCCGCCAAACACCACCGAGTGAATGGCACCCACGCGCGCGCACGCCAACATGGCGTAGGCCGCTTCCGGAATCATGGGCATGTAAATGCACACCCGGTCGCCTTTTTTCACGCCGCGCTCGCGCATCACATTGGCTAACCGGCACACCTGCTCGTGCAGTTCGGCATAAGTGATGTGCTTGTCTACTGAAGGGTCATCGCCTTCCCAGATAATCGCCGTCTGGTTGGCACGCTTGGGCAGGTGGCGGTCAATACAGTTCACCGTCACATTCAGTTTGCCGCCAGTAAACCAGCTGGCCTCGCCCTTGGTCATGTCGTAATCGCAGACCTGGGTAAAGGGTGTCGAAAAGGTTAAAAATTGCTCCGCCTGCTCGCGATAAAACGCCTCGGGCTCGTTAACGGAGCGAGCGTACATGGCGTCGTACTGGGCCTTGTTGATGTGGGCATTGGCCGCACTCGCGGGTACCGGATAGGTTTTTACGTCTGACATAAACATTCCACCTTGCGATTTTTTTAATTTTTTAGCAATACTTTGTTTTGGTTATTTGCTATGCACCCTTGTGGGCCGCGCCGAGCGTGACCCGTAAGTTCTGGCCACTATACCAAGTGCGCCCGGCAAACCCTATTAGCCAATAGTCTAAAAGCCATCAGACCCATTGCCGTCGCGTTGTAATCAGGCTGCCATTTGTCCGCAAACTGCGCCGGATCTCGCCAAAGCACTGCCAAATAATTGCATCCCGCCGCCAGCCCGAGTAAGTTAGCACTTGCCCATATAAGGACCTGAGGGCATCACTGCAGGGAACAGCAGAAAAATAAAAAAGGGTTCCCATGACCGAGGCCGAAATTCCTCAAACCGAAAACTACACCGTTGAAGCCATCCTGGGTAAGGGCGGCATGGGTGTGGTTTACCTCGCGTTTGACAAGCGCCTCAACCGCAAAGTGGCCATTAAATGCATCCGCCACAACCGCGCCAATGAAAACTGGGTGGAGGCGGTTACCGAAGAAGCCCGCCTGCTGGCGCAGATCAATCACCGCAACATAGTGCACATTTACGACCTGATCGACTGGCAGGGCTCACCCGCGCTGGTAATGGAATATTTGCAGGGCCGCACCCTGTTGGATATTTTTCGTTCAGACGAACTCATGAGTGGCGAGCTGGACCTCGCCACCCGGCTGGACTGGCTGCGGCAAATTGCCGAAGGCCTGGCCTGCGCCCACGCCAAGGGCATCATTCACCGCGACCTGAAAGCCGAAAACATCATGATCACCGACGAAGGCACGGTTAAGATCATGGACTTCGGCATTGCCCGGCACCAGGCTCAGCCCCTGCACGCCAATATTCACGACAGCCAGGTGCTGCCCGGCGAATTCATCGGCAGCCCCGCCGCCCTCTCGCCCGAACAGGCCATGGGCGACCGGCTCACCACCGCCAGCGACATTTTCAGCTTCGGCATCCTGGCCTATTGCCTGCTGTGCGGTCATCACCCCTTCGGCGACCCGAAAAACGCCGACCTGGTTCTGCAAGGCATCATCTACCGGCCGCCTATGCCGGTGCAGTTTCTGGAGTGCTTGGGCATCCCGGATGAAGATGCGCAGACATTGGGTGCGGAGATTATTGCTTGCTTGAATAAGGCGCCGGGGATGCGGCCGGCGGCGAGTGCTTTGGCATTTACGCAAACGATTCCAAATAAAGAAGACTACACGGCGATGCCAGTGCCGCCCCAGAATTCTCGCGGTTTGGCACTCACGATCAGCGCCATACTGGTTACCGCCACCGCCGGCCTGATCTGGCTGGCCGGGCAACAACCGGAACCTCGTCGCAATGTTTACGTGGCCTTGCCTACATTTACGGGAACCGATATGGCCGAATATATTACCGAGGCCACACCGGAGTTTTTGCGCAATGGCATTATTGATGCGCTGCTTATAGACGACCGTCATGCTGTTATCCAATACGACAATGCCAGCAAACTTGAAGAGCCCAGCCAACTTGGACTCGCCTCTGGCGCCAATGAGGTGCTTAAACTGACATTTGAGTGCAAGAAGTATTGGTGTGATGGAAGAATGGCACGCTACTCGGGGCCGGAATGGCACAAAACTAGTGGCGATGCATTTTCCATAGACCTGCGAAATGGCTCTGACTCTTTTTCGGCAGTGCAATGGCATACCGTTAAATCGGGCCTGATCCTAAACGACAGACACATTGATAACGCCCGCGATCCGTCTCGAGAGTATTTCAGTCTTTTGACGGAATTTAGGAAAACCCGCTATCTGTCAGGCGAGTCAATAAAAATTCTCATTGACGAGATATTGACCTACCCTTCATTCACGCCAAATTATCACTTGTTAGTGAAAGTCGCGACACGAAACTTCCAGATCAACAACAATAGTGGCGACCTCAAAATTGCACTTGAGTTAATTGAGTCCAACAAAGCTGAACTGCCGACTTCGACCTATTTGAAGTTGATTGGACAATGCCAAAGCGCACTAAAATTCTATCGAGAAGCAGAGGCGTCAGCCGAAAAACTACTTCAATTCGGATCGGTATTTGATGCGAGATTAATTGAAGCAGATTTAGCAATAGAACAAGGCAACTATCAGCACGCGCTGGATACGTACACGTCTCTTATAGATTATGCTCCTTCCGAAAATGGCTTTTACGGTATTGCCTACAGCGCCTACATACTCGGAGACATTGCGCTGACAAAAAGAGCGCTTAATAGCGCCCTTACTCTCAACCCAAATAGCATACCAGCCAACAGCTTATTAGGATCGCTTCAATTGTCCGATGGCGAATACACATCGGCAATCGAAAATTTCAACAAGATAGTTGAAATCATCCCCGACGAACCCACCCTGAACAATCTAGCCACGGCTTACCTACTTTCTGGAAATCGAGCAGAAGCAAAAAAGCAATTTGAAAAAGCCGCACAACTGGCGCCCAACAACCCTACAATTTTATATAATTTGGGAGAGCTAGAACTATTAGCAGGAAACCAGAATAACGCGCAGATTTTTTTTGAAAAAGCAATAAAAGGACTCAGATCACTCGAACAAAGCAGTGATGCAAGCATTGCAATAAGAGCGCTCAGCTTGCTCGGAAGAACAGAAGAAGCTAAAAATGTGCTAACAACCACCGAAAAAAACTTTTCAGGTATTCCAGACTACCTCTTCAGCGAAGCCATCTACTACACGACAATCGGGCAGCCTGATCTCGCTCAGGAAAAAATTGAAATGCTAATTGCGCTCGGCTACACAAAAGATTGGTTTCGCTTTCCTTGGTATGGCGCTGATTGCAACAAAGCAATCAACGCACAAAACGATCACCTGTGCTCCGCACCAATCAATTTGGAGGGCGATGAATAATCAAGATAGGATCAAAGCTCTTATACTCCTCCTGCTTACTCCCCTTCGCCTTGGCCGCAATCGTAAACTTATAATTAATCGACGCATCACCCACCGCATCTTTGGCAATCACCATGCGCAGGGTTTTACCGCCGTTTTTCAGGCTGGTTTTTACATCGTTCTTACCACCACCCGTATCCGATTCTACTTCAATACCAGCACCGGTAAAGGTGAGGCAGGTAGCCGCCTGGCCGGTTTTCACCAGGGTAATATCCAGAATCGCGCGCTCTTTGCGGTTGGATGCATCAGAGCCGCCCGGAAAAATAACCTGAACCAAACCATCGTCGATGACGGTGGAGTTGGTTGCCAGCGGCCAGCAGACTGTCGGTGGCAGTTCATCGGCATTCACGGTTAAGGTCATCTGGGTGGTAATCGGTTTACCCTTGGGTACTTTTATGGTTTTGCCCATTGTTCATTCCTTTAATGGTGTTAGCTTTTACTCTCCAAACAAACAGCGCACTGGCAGGCTATTGATAAACCCCTTACATACTCAGGTTTACAGGCTGCCAGCCCTGTTTGCACAGCCGTCACAGTTTGCCACAAGCCAGGCGCGCGACACAGCACTTAAGGCGTCATATTGATTGGCGAAGGCAACGCCATTGATTCTCGCCCCACTTATGGGACGCTCGCAAACTGGTACAAAGCCACCGCACAGGCACTGCCCACATTCAGCGAGGAATTGCTGCCGCCCATGGGTATGTGCACCACCGCGTGGGATTCCGCCAATAGCGCCGGCGCCACGCCGCGATCTTCTGCGCCCAGAATCAAACATACGGGACCGTCAGGCAGGGTGAAGCGGTTGAGCGGGCGCGAGTGTTCGGTAATTTCCAGGCTGATAATGCAGGTGCCGGCTGCGCGTAACTCGCGCACTAATGCCAGCGCATCGTCGCGATGCTCCCAGGCCACATATTTTTCCGCCGCCCGGCTCAACCGGCGCAACTTGGAGTTGGGCGGGCAGATGGTGTCGCCGCACAAATATAACTTGCCCGCGCCAAAGGCATCGGCACTGCGGAACACGGCGCCCACATTGGCCGGAGCGGTGAAGTTATCCACCAGAATACTGAGCCGGGCAAGGCCCGTACCCGCAGGGGCGAAGTCTTCGTGTTCGAGTTGGCGGCCGGGGGTGGGCATGGGTATTTAGTCTCTGGTTGCTAGCAACTAGTCAAGCACCATTATGGTGCGGATGGCATCAAAATTGCTGTAATCGTGGCGCTAATCCGCATTCTCGCAGATTTTCATAAAAATCAATAAGTTAAAAAGAGCAATGGCGTAAAACACCCCTCTTTTGCGCACCATCGTGGTGCCGACCTGTGTTTTCGCCCCATAAAGATGCAAAAGGAAACCCTATGGAACCCTTGAACAGCGCGGTGGAGACGCTCGTCGCCAGCGCCAACACTTATTTTATTTTGCTTGGCGCAATCATGGTATTTGCCATGCATGCCGGTTTTGCCTTCCTTGAAGTGGGCACCGTACGCCAGAAAAATCAGGTGAATGCCCTGGTGAAAATTCTCACCGACTTCGGTATTTCGGCCCTGGTGTATTTTTTTGTGGGCTATTGGGTGGCCTACGGCACCACCTTTTTCGCCCCCGCCAGCGAGCTGGCCATGAGCAACGGTTATGAGCTGGTGAAGTTTTTCTTCCTGCTCACCTTTGCCGCCGCCATTCCCGCGATTATTTCCGGCGGCGTGGCCGAGCGCGCGAAATTTTACCCCATGTTAATTGCCGCTGCGGTGATTGTGGGCCTGGTGTACCCGTTTTTTGAAGGCCTGATCTGGAACGGCAACTTCGGTTTTCAGGATTGGCTGCAAGCCACCTTTGGCGCCAGCTTCCATGACTTTGCCGGTTCTGTGGTAGTACACGGTGTGGGTGGCTGGGTGGCCTTTGCCGCCATCCTTATTCTGGGTACCCGCAATGGCCGCATCCGCAACGGCCAGCTGGTGGCCTTTGCGCCGTCCAATATTCCGTTCCTTGCCTTGGGCGCGTGGATTCTGTGCATCGGCTGGTTTGGTTTCAATGTGATGAGTGCGCAAACGCTCGACGGCATCAGCGGTCTGGTGGCGGTAAACAGCCTGATGGCCATGGTGGGCGGCACGCTGGTGGCCATGGTGGCCGGTAAAAAAGACCCGGGCTTTATTCACAATGGTCCACTCGCGGGTCTGGTGGCCGTGTGTGCCGGTTCGGATTTAATGCATCCCATCGGCGCGCTGATTGCCGGCGGCGTGGCCGGCGGCCTGTTCGTGTTTTTGTTTACGTTCATGCAAAACCGCTGGCACAAGGTGGACGATGTATTGGGCGTGTGGCCCCTGCACGGCGTGTGTGGCGCCTGGGGCGGCATTGCGGCAGGTATTTTTGGTTCAGAAGCACTCGGCGGTCTGGGCGGCGTGAGCCTGATGTCACAAGTGATTGGCACGCTTGCCGGCATTGGTGTGGCGCTGATTGGCGGCTATGCCGTGTATTTTGTGGTGAATGCGGTGAGCGGTATCCGGCTTTCTGAAGAAGACGAGTTTAATGGTGCGGACCTGTCTATTCACAAGATCGGGTCTGTGTCGAACGATTAATTAAGACAGAAGCAAATCTGTAGGAGCCGAATCCCTTCGGCGAAACTAAGGGTGCAAGGCCCTTTCGCTGAAGGGATTCAGCTCCTACACATTATCATTACTCGTCGTCTGGCTCGTACAGGTCGATAATTTCCCGCACTAATCCGGAACGGACAATATCGGCGCGTTCGAACTCGTGAATGTACACATTGTTCACGCCGCCAAGCCGCTCCACCGCGTCGGCCAACCCGCTTTTGCCGCGAATATCACTCTGGCGGATATCGCCATTGATCACGACTTTGCACTCTTCCCCGATGCGGGTGAGGAACATTTTCATCTGTTCGATGGTAGTGTTTTGTGCTTCATCCAGAATCACAAAAGTGCGGTGATCAAAGGTTTTACCGCGCATGTAGGCCAATGGTGCGGCAACAATCCGGCCGTGGCGTAAGCAGTAATCCACCGTGCCGCTGCCCAGACGCTCATTCAGAATGTCGCGGAAGGCATCAATATAGACGGCGAATTTTTCATCCAGTGCGCCGGGTAAAAAACCGAGCGACTCACCCGCCTCAACTGCCGGGCGCGTGATGATAATGCGCTCCACCTCACCACTTTCCAGCGCACGCGCGGCGAGCGCACCGGCACAATAGCTCTTGCCGGTACCCGCCGGGCCGATGCCAAACGTGAGGGCGTTGTTGTTGATGGCGTTGATATACGTTTGTTGGGCGGGGGTGCGCGCTTTCAGAGGCTGATTGCTGCGCTGGGTACTGTAGGCCGTATCGGTCGGATTGTAGCGGGCGTTTAATTCCACCACATTGCTTTGATTACGGCGGGCCTTGCGGGCGGCTTTCTTTAATTTTTTGTCTGCGTATTGGTCGTCATAGTGCTTGTGTCGCGCTTGCGATCGTTTCGCCATGAGTATAACTCCATTGATACTGGTGACTGATAACGCGTTCGGACTTGCGGGCTCCTGTTTCGGGTGAATGAAAGTTGAAAACTCGTTACATCGCTTAGCTTTTAAATATCTGAAGATTGTGCAACCGTTTAATGTGCAATGTCCTTTGCACACTCAAAAACTTTTTTACTTAAAGCACTCAAACTTAAAGTAATTTCTTAAGAGTGATTAAACGGGGCGGAGATGACAATTGCGTGAAGGCTTTCACACAGCAGGCGCATGGCCGGGAGGGGCAAAACGCCTGGGATGGGGAAGCCTTGCCTCACAGCCTGCGTCACAATGCGTAGGCCGGTGAGCAAAAGTCAATCACCTTTGCGTCTTACAGTAGACAACAGAATGCAATGATTTTTGGGGTTTGTAAAGTGGAAATTTTCGCGGCTGGGAAGCCGCTCCCACAATCAGTTGTCAAGGAAATCCAAATTTGTAATTGCGGTTGGCTGCGCCGCGCCCCTAAAAAAAAGACCCCGGGCGGGCGTCGCGCGCGGGGTAAATGTCTGAGGAAAGATTGCCGGCGATAAATCGCCGGCACTGACACACCAGGGGTTAAAACTCGTAACGCGCTTCCAATGTGACAAACCGCGCGGTTAAACGCTCGTCCGCCAAACCATAATTTGGATTGCGCACGCGACCGTTTTGCGTTTCGATAGAACGCTGCTCCACAATTGCGGTGGCGGTATCGGCATTAAACAGGTTATAGACTGTTCCTTTCACGTTAACGCGGCCCATGGACAGATCCACATTGTAGGCCAGCGACAGGTCTACTCGCGTGGTCCAATCCAGTCGTCCCGCCGAGCCGCGCGGTGCCGGGTTGCCGTTTTCATCGTAAAAGGATGCTTCGTCATACCACTGGGATGCACAGGCCTCCCAGGGGCTGCCAGCGCTGCAACTGTCTACGCCATCCGGGTGCACGGAAAAGTAATTTTTTGGTGCACCCGACGCCACGGTTGCCACAAAACCGGCCACCCAGTTTTCAGTCAGGTCATAGTAGCCGTTGAGTTTGAAGACGTGGCGGCGATCATTGGGCAAATCACCTTTGCCGTGGTCCATGAGATCGGCGTAGTCGTAGCTGGTGGTCCAACCCGGGTCAGCCTGCCCGTTGTCGGTGCGCACCAGGCCTTCGGTATTGCCGTGGCTTTTTGACAATACATAACTGACGTCCAGATACAGTTTGTCGGTGAGATTGCCGCGGAAAGTGGTTTCCAGTGCGGTGTAGGTGCGCGACGGTTTTGGCAGCGCCAGATCCGCTTCACTCAGGTGAATATTATCCACTACGCCATCGCCGTCAAAATCGTAGCTGATGGAGATTGCTTCACCCGGGTTGTTCAGTACATAGTAAGAACCCTGACCCACGTTGTCGGTGATGCCGTTGTCGGCAAAATACTTTTCCAGCACCGGGCCGATATCGGTGTCTTCCACCGAACGTTTCAGATCGCGATAAACACCGCGCACGCCCACCACCATGCCATCCAGCACCACGCGTTCAAACCCGAGCGTGAATTCATCGGCATACATGCCTTTCAGGCTGCCGCTGGCAATGAGTGCCGGTTCAACAATACCGGCCTGACGCACGTAGGTGTCGCGCACTTTGGCACCGCGTTCGGGCGAACCGTCTGCGCTCAACAAGGGGCGACCATCGGCATCCACACCGGCGAGCGCGTAGTAATCCATGGTTTCGCGCGAATAGGAGCCTTGGGTGATATTCATGTTGGCAGAGACCGGCTGATAGTAGCGGCCAAACGACGCGAAGGCTTTGGTGTCACCGTCGCCAAATACATCCCACACGGCCTGCAGGCGCGGCGACAGACCCGCGGTATCCACGTAGGCCTCACCACCGGTGACGGTGTTTTCAAATTGCTCGTAGCGCGCACCCAGATTCAACACCAGGTCCGAACTGACCTGCCAGGAATCCTGTACATAAAAAGCCCGCGCGGTAACGGTGGAATCGGTACCGCGATCGCGAATGCGCTGGCGGATATACTCTTCGCCTTGCGGGAGTCCAGACACATCGTTTGCCGACGCCACGCGCACTTCCCACCAGCCATTGGCACCGGGTGCACCGTTCTGCGTGGACAAGTAGTCCACGTTCAGCTCGGTCTGATCCATGCCCACCTGCAAGGCGTGATCGTCAAAGTCGTAACGCAAATCCACTTTGTATTGGTTGCGGGTGTAGTCTTCTTCCACAATGGAGGAATCGGTGTGATTGCTGTAAGCGATGCAATTGCCGGTACGGCAATCCCACACGCCCGGCAAGGCATTTTGTGCCGTGTTGTAGACTTTTTCGCGGGTCTGCCCCAGTACTACATCCACCGCAAAACGATCGGTTAACTGACCGTTGTAGTGGAAGCCATACACCTGGCCGCCATCGCGCTCTTTGGTGGTGGACACAAAGTCACCCACGCGATCAGAAGCCGGGTCGTAGGCAAAACCGTCGCGCTCACCATTGCGCTCGTAGTTGATACCGGTGACATCGATGCGGTGGTTGTCGGTGATCTGATAGTCCACCGTTACAAACCAGCGGTCTTCCTTGCGCTCGCGCTCGGTATAGCTGGAGCCGTAGGCCCAGGTGTCTTTGGTATTGCGCGGATTGTACAAGGCATAGAAAAACGCCTTGTCCTCAATCAACGGGCCAGACGCCCAGATATTGGCCTCCTGGAAAGTGAGTGAGTCCTGCTCGGTATTGATGTGGTAATCACCGGCATCGTCAAACACTGAGTCGTGGTTTTGCTTGAACGCGTTCGGGTCCAGCCGGTAGCTCGCACCCACGTTGAATTCGTTTGAACCCGATTTTGACACCGCGTTCACCACACCGCCGAGTGCACCACCAAACTCGGGATTGATGCCACCGGTTTTGATTTCGGTTTGCTGAATGGCTTCCCATGGCAGGCGGATCGAACCAATGCCGGTTTTGATGGTGCTTACATTCAGACCGTTGAGGTAGTAAAGATTCTCTGCTGAGGAGGAACCACCAAAACTGGACGCACCAAATTTACTGCTGGATGACACACCCGGCGCCAGCACCGCCATGGCCTCAAAGCCGTTGCCCACTGGCATGGCGTCCAGTTGTTCCTGCGTAATCACCAGGCCCGCCGTGGAAGTGCCGGTGTCCACCATGCGCTGCAGGGCACCGAACACCTCGATGGTCTCCATGGTTTCGTGGTCGGCCAGCAACTGGCCATCGTAGACACTCGCCTGCCCTACCCGGATCAGCACGTTGGACACGCTCACTTCACCAAAGCCGGATTTATCCAGCATCAGGTCGTACTCGCCCACCGGCAGATTGCGCAGCAGGTAGTCGCCACTTTCATTGGTGGTGACCTGGCGGGTAATGCCCTTGTCTTTGTGTTTAACGGTGATCTCGGCGTTGGCAAGGCCCACGCCACTGGAGTTAGTGACACGCCCCTTGAGCGAACCACCACTGGTTTCCGCTCCCAGGGCAGGCGTGGTACTCAGCGCGGCAATGGCGACGGCCAAAGCCGATTGACGCCATCCCCAAGCCCGATTGTGCTGCTTGGCAGACATATTCTTATCCTCGATTGTTGTTATGCAAAGGTGGGCCGGCTGCCTTGCCGGGGCGAATCCCGCCCGCAAGCGAACACCCTTTCAGAGACCAACCGGACCCGTCGCAGCCTTAGCGACCGACGAACTGTATACAATATATCTTATAATGTACACACAAAATGAGGCGGAAGTACCCACTGCAGATCGGCCTGAGGACTTTTGCTAATGAAATCAGTGAGATAGCACGTTAGCGGGCAGATCAGGCCCGGCTGAATAAAAGGGTGTGGATTTTTACCGGAGGGGCAGGCTATTGTAGTGACAATCAGGGAAAGGCCGTGGAAGCAGTAATGAGTCAGGATCTCACTGAACTCTACAACCAACTCAAAGCCAGTGAAGAGCGCTACCGGGAGCTGGTAGAAAACGCCAACTCCATTATCTTGCGTTGGAACCAGGAAGGTATCATCACGTTTTTCAATGAATATGCGCAGAAGTTCTTTGGCTTCAGCGCAGAGGAAATCATTGGCCAACACGTGGTGGGCACCATTGTGCCCGAAGACGAGAGCACCGGTCGCGATTTGCGGCCACTGATGGAAGACATCTGTCGCCATCCCGAAAACTACGCGCTCAACGTCAATGAAAACATCAAGAAAAACGGCGAGCGATGCTGGATCAGCTGGACCAACAAAGTCCTGCTGGACGATCGCGGCAAGCCCGTGGGTGCGCTCAGTATCGGCAGCGATATTACCAAGCAACGGCAACTGGAAATTGAACTGCAACAAGCCCAGAAAATGCAGGCCATTGGCCAGCTCGCCGGCGGCATTTCACACGATTTCAACAACCTCATCCACGCCATTATCGGCTATGCCGAAATCATTGATGAAATCAGCCAGCAGACCGAAGTCACCGAACAGGCGCGGCTGATTGTAAACACCGCTACCTCTGCCGCAAATCTGACCCATCAGCTTATGACCTTTGCCCGCAAGGGCAACGTGCAACTCAAGCACTGCAACCTGCTTGGCCTGGTGGAAGATACGGTCACGATTCTGCGTCATACCTTTCCGCGCAACATCCGCCTGATACACCAGACCCGCACCGAACACGCCTGGTTTCAGGGTGATGCCACGCAGATTAAAAACGCGTTACTGAACCTGGCATTGAACGCCCGCGACGCCATGCCCGATGGTGGCGTTTTCAGAATGGACGTGGACGAAATCACCACTGAGGCTGAGTCCAGCATTGGTGAATTCCGCATGCCGGCCGGACGTTATTTGCGCCTGCGCATTGAGGATACTGGCCAGGGTATGACCGAAGAGGTTACCCAACATATTTTCGAGCCGTTTTTTACCACCAAAGAGATGACCCGCGGCGCTGGCCTCGGCATGGGGTTGGCCACCACCTATGGCACCATGCACCTGCACAAAGGCGCCATCTCCTGCATCAGCGCGCCCGGCAAAGGCACCTTATTTGAGCTGTTGTTGCCCGCCTGCTCCGCACCCGATTCCATCAAACCCGTTCCACCAGAGCACAAATGCGCACCGGTATCCATGCTGGTGGTGGATGACGAGGACATGGTGCTGATGTATTCCCGCCAGCTGTTCAGCCTGCATGGCCATCAGGTGGCAACCAGCAATCACCCGCTCAAGGCGCTGGAATATTTCCGAGAACACTGGCGCTCACTCGACCTGGTGATTCTGGATATGCTCATGCCCGACATGGACGGTCACGCCCTGTTTCTGGAAATGAAAAAGATTCACCCGGAGGTGAAGGCGATTATTGCCTCCGGCTACAGTAACAATCAGCGTGTCAGCGCCGCGCTCGATTCCGGCATCCGCGGCTATGTGCAAAAGCCGTTTACCTATGAGGTGCTCGAGGCGGAGCTGGCCAAACTCCAGAATGGTTGAGGCAGATCATTTTATAGCCAGACCAACCCGGCTAGAGTCTAATGATTCAAAGAGGACTGGCTTATGAAACTGCGCCTGATTGCCACGGCATTGCTCATTGTTGGTTGCGCTCAAACGGTACCGGTATTTGTGGAGAAGCAGCCGGATACCGGCACTGCGCCACCAGACGCCATGAGCAATGATCCACTTGCCCAGCATGGCCAATATCTGGTGACACTGCTGGGTTGCGGAAGCTGCCATACCGACGGCGCCCTCACCGGCCAGGCCAACAGCAAGTTATTGCTGGCCGGTTCCCGTACCGGCATCGCCATTTCCAATCCGTTAAAAGTCGAACACCCCGGCATGGTGTTCCCCCCCAACCTCACACCCGACAAAACCACCGGGCTCGGCCACTGGAGCGAAACCGACATTGTGCTGATGCTGAAAGCCGGTGAAGACCGGCATGGCATCCGGCAATCGCCGGTGATGCCCTGGAGTGCCTACGCCCAGATGTCCGATGACGATGCCCGCGCCATCGCCCGTTATCTGAAACGTCTGGCACCGGTGTCGCACAAGGTCCCC
This sequence comes from Simiduia agarivorans SA1 = DSM 21679, assembly GCF_000305785.2. NCBI lineage: Bacteria > Pseudomonadati > Pseudomonadota > Gammaproteobacteria > Cellvibrionales > Cellvibrionaceae > Simiduia > Simiduia agarivorans. The sequence goes on from NC_018868.3 coordinate 2,251,217, forward strand.
ACCAATGTGCGACCCGGCCAGGCAAGCGATTTGCCGCACGTGTATTTCGGCGTTTACCAAAAGCCATAAGGTGTATAGTGGCAGCCTGAAAAAGGATGCCACTATGTTTTACCTGTTTGCTGCGCTGTCTCTGGGCGCAACCTTCGCTGCACTCAAATGGAATAAACCCTGGGCGGCCCTGCCAATAGTGTTGGTCGCCTGCGGTCTGCTGCTACCCATCCAATGGCTGGATCTCACCAGCTACCTGCTGCCCTTCGCATTCGCCCTTGGTTACCGGCAACTCAACGGCCGCTGGGCCGGTGTGTGTGCGCTGGCGGCGATTGTAAGTGCCCTGGTAATTGCCTTTGGCCTATTGCCCAAGGTAGACGCCATAGGCCCGATAGCAACGCAGAAGCTCTCGGCTATCAGTGCCGAGTGGTCAATTAAAGCTGGACTGAATAAAACCCTGATTGGATTGGCGCTGCTGCCCATGGTGGACTGGCACCGCATTGACCTTTCGCGCTGGCAAAAACAACTGCCGTTATTACTACTTGGGCCGTTGTTCATTGCCGTGATTGCCTGGGCGCTGGGTCTGGCCTGGGATTTCAAACTGAGCCTGTTTACCGGCCTGTTTATGATTGCCAACCTGTGCTTTGTGGTCATCAACGAGGAAATTTTTTTCCGCGGCGTGGTACAGCGGCAATTGCATCGCGTGCTGGGAGAATCCGGCAAGGGTGCCTGGCTGGCGGTAATAGTGGCGGGTGGAATTTTTGGCTTACTGCATTTTGGCGGCGGCAGCTTCTATGTAATCCTGGCCACGCTGGCAGGCATTGTGTATGGCGCGGCCTTCTGGTTAACCCGCAGCATCTGGGCCGGCGTATGGACGCATATTGCGGTGAACAGCCTGCACTTTATTTTTCTGCAATATCCGGTGCCAGCCTGAGCCGGCACCGGAGATCTGTCAGGCAACCTGTACGGGAATGGTGTTGGTGGAACGCTCAACGGTGTTGTCGTCGTTCAGATACACCAGCTTGGGCTTATGCAGTTTGGCTTCCGCTTCGGTGAACTGCCCATAGGCCGCGATGATCACGCGATCGCCTTTCTGTACCCGGCGGGCGGCCGCACCGTTCATGGAAATGGTGCCACTGCCGCGCTCGGCCAGAATTACATAAGTGGTAAAACGCTCGCCGTTGGACACGTTGTAAATATCGATTTGCTCAAACTCGCGCAAACCCGCCAGCTCAACCAGGTTCTGATCAATGGCGCAGGAGCCGTCGTACCAAAGCTCGGCCTGCGTCACCGCGGCCATGTGGAGTTTGCCTTTCAGCAGAGTAGAAATCATAGCGACCTCAGGGTAATTCAATCGAGATATTGTCAATCAGACGCGCACCCGCGGTGAACATGGCACCCAGAATGGTAATGCGCTTGTCATCGTGCGCCGCCGGCGCCAGCGTTTTGCTGTTGCAGATGGAAAAGTAATCCGGCCGGAAGCCTGCTGCCGTAATCGCCGCCTTGGCCTCGGATTCCAGCGCATCAAAATCCCGCGCACCCTGGCGGATTTTCTCTGCCGTTGTGGTAAGACACTGATACAACTGGGTTACCCGTGAGCGCTCGTCCGGTTTCAGATAAGAATTGCGCGAACTCATGGCCAGGCCATCGTCTTCCCGGTGGATCGGCGCGGCGGTAATCTGGATCGGCATGCACAAATCTTCCGTCATGCGGCGGATCACGGCCAGCTGCTGATAATCCTTGATGCCAAACACCGCTTCGTCGGGCTGCACAATATTGAACAGCTTGCTCACCACCGTGGTCACGCCCTCAAAGTGGCCGGGCCGCGATGCGCCACAGAGCACGTCGGTCATGGTGGGGCAGATCACCCGGGTCTGGGTGTCCAGGCCGTTGGGGTACATTTCCGCATCGTCCGGGTGGAACAGGTAATTGCAACCGGCCGCTTTGAGCTTGTCGCAATCTTCGCGGAAGGTGCGCGGGTATTTGTCCCAGTCTTCGTTCAGGCCGAACTGCAGCCCGTTAACAAAAATGGAGCACACGACGATGTCGTTGGTGGTTTGCGCCTGCTTGATCAACGCAATATGACCCGCGTGCAAATTGCCCATGGTGGGCACAAAGCCAATGCGCTTGCCGGCACGACGCTCGGCCGCCAGGGAATCCCGCAAGGACTGAATATGGTGGAATATCTGCATGGCAACCTCTGCCGGAGCCCAAAAATCGCGCAGATTTTACGCGAACGATTGTTTGAATACCACGAGCAAAATCGGAGGGATTGTTCGGTTTAATGGAATGCCGGCTTCGGGAAAAGTCATTGGCGAAGTTGCTGGCTAGCGGGCATGCTTTGGCTTCCATTAACCCAGGAGATCAGCATGAAAACATCACAAGTATCCGGCTCACAGTCAGAGTGTAATTACGACAACAACTACTATGGCGATCAGGTGTGTATTGTTCGTGCGTAATTAGTGGTTTGGTGGCGGGGGTGGTTGAAGATGGGATTTGAAGATGGAATGCGAAGTTGGAATTTGAAGGTGGAATTTGAAGGTGGAATTTGAAGGTGGAATTTGAAGGTGGAATTTGAAGGTGGAATGCGCTTCGCTTATTCCACCCTACGGGTTTTCGGATAATCGGATAATCGGGTAATCAGGTAATCAGGTAATCGGGTAATCGGGTAATCGGGTAATCGGGTAATCGGGTAATCGGGTAATCGGGTAATCGGGGTATACCGTAGGGTGGATTAAGCGCCAGCGCAATCCACCACTTCGATCCGTCACCCGCCCCAATCCTCCGGGTATCGCCCCCTTTCCACCCACGCATGGAAACTCGAATGGGGCCAATCACGTACATGCTCCACAAGACCATGCTTCACCGGATTCATATGCACATAATCCACATGGGCAGCAAAATCTTGCTCGTCGCGAATGCAATGTTCCCAATAGCGGTGTTGCCAAATACCCCGCTCGCCGCGTTTTACTGCTCTGGACGACAGGGGTTCAAGTTTTGGTAAAGCCCTGCTGAAATTCGCTTTGATTAAGCGCCAGCGGGAAGAAAAATCGGAGACGCCTTCCGGCAGGCTGGCAACCCAATGCAAATGGTCGGGCAGCAACACCCAGGCATGGAGAGCAAAGGGATGGCGTGAGCGCACATCCGCAACCACTTCTCGTAGCAGGTCTGCATGATGAATAAGATTAATCGCCCGGGTTGTTCGGTTAGCGTTTACGGTAAAGAAATAGGTTCCGCCTGGTTGCCAATAGCGGCGGTAATTGGACATATCAACGCTCCTTGTTGATAGGGATTCATCCTTGAATTTTTTTGTGGTTTTGTTGGTTTATTTTGCTGGTGAAATTTGAAAGTGGAACTTGAAGGTGGAATGCGCTTCGCTTATTCCACCCTACGGTAAGGTTTCATTGGATTATATTGTAGGGTGGATTAAGCGTAGCGCAATCCAGCACGCCACCAAAGCCGCTACCGCCGGCGCCGCCTGAATCCACAGAATACGAGAAGACACGGTCATTGCTCCAAAGACTCCGGCCACTATTACACACACTAACGAAAATGTGACCAACACATCATTGCCAAGCAACGACCCCACCAACAATCCCGCCGCCAGAAAGCCGTTATACAAACCCTGATTCATCGCCAGCACCTTGGTGGCGGCTGCCTGCTCCTCCGACATCCGGAACACCTTGCGCCCCAGCGGCTTATCCCACCAAACCATTTCCAGCAGCAGAAAACCGATATGCAAAAGGGCAACAATCAGAACGAGAATAACGGCGAGAAGGTTCATTGATTCTTCCTTGATGATCAGCACAACATGCCGTAAATCGGCAAAATCGTAGGGTGGATTAAGCGTAGCGCAATCCACCAATTATTGGCCAAGGTTCTATTTGTGAATTTTTTGTCCTTGCGTGAAGGTGGAATTTGAAGGTGGAATGCGCTTCGCTTATTCCACCCTACAAAGCACATCCGTAGCGCGTTCTGCGAGGACGCTGTGGCAAGGCAAAAGTGACGCGAGCGCGCGGAGTTTACAGCGTGTAAATGAGCACGCGAGCGGCGCTTTTAACGCGGCCACAGCAACGCAGCTAGCGCTACGGGCCGTAATCGGGTTGGGCCATGTAGTCTGGTGCCAGATTCTCGAAGCGCGTGTACTTGCCCACAAACGCGGCCTTGCTGGTGCCGATTTCACCGTTACGCTGTTTGCCGATAATCAGTTCGGCCACGCCTTTGTCGGGGCTGTCTTCGTTGTAATATTCGTCGCGGTAGATGAACAGGATTACATCGGCGTCCTGCTCGATGGCACCGGATTCCCGCAGGTCGGAGTTCATGGGGCGTTTGTTGGGGCGCTGCTCCACACCGCGGTTGAGCTGCGACAGCGCAATCACCGGGCAATTGAATTCTTTGGCAATGCCTTTGAGCGAGCGGGAAATTTCGGAAATTTCCTGGGTGCGGCCTTCGGTGTAGTTGGCGATCTGCATCAGCTGCAGGTAATCCACCATCACCATGCCCGGCTGCGCCAGCGCTTCCAGTTCTTCACTCGGGGTATCCGGGTTTTCCTGCTGAAGCTTGCCAAAGTGTTGGCGCACCACGCGCTTGATGCGCGCGCGCACTTCCTGCGGCGAAAGCGCGGGCGTGTCGTCGATGTAGAGCGGTTTATCTTTGAGCTTGGCCACCGCGCTGGAGAGCTTGGGCCAGTCCTCTTCGGTGAGTTTGCCGTTACGCAATTTGCCCGCGTCGATACGGCCGAGGCTGGACAGCATACGCATGATCAACGACACCGAGGGCATTTCCATACTGAACACCAGCGCCGGCTTGCTGGTGCTGGCCAACGCCGCTTCCACAAAGTTCAGCGCCAGTGCGGTTTTACCCATGGACGGACGCGCGGCGAGAATGATCAGTTCACCCGGCTGCCAGCCGGCGGTGCGCTCATTCAGGTCCTGCAAGCCGGTGGAAATCCCGGTAAGGTCTGAATCGGTGCGGAACAATTCATCAATGCGCGACACTGCCTGATGCAACAGGGATTCAGCACCGATAAAACCGCCTTCTTTGGGCCGGTCTTCGGCAATGGCCGCGACCCGGCGCTCGGCCAGCTGTAACAGGTCATCGGAATCCAGGCCGGCCGGATTCATGGAGGTCTGGCTGATTTCGTTAGCGGCGGATATCAGCGCGCGCAGCGTGGCGCGCTCGCGGATGATGCGGGCATAGGCCGCTACGTTGGCGGCCGAGGGCGTATTGGCCGCCAGATCCAGCAGATAACCGTGGCCGCCCACCCGCTCCAGTTCACCGTTGCGATCCAGCTCGTCCACCAGCGTTACCGCATCAATGGGCTGCTCGGCGGCGATCAATCGCTGCATCATGGTGAAAATCTGGCGGTGATCGTCGCGGAAGAAATCGTCCGGGCTCACCAGCTCGGCCACCGCATCAAAGCGGTTGGCATCGCGCATCAGGCCACCCAACACCGCTTGCTCGGCTTCCATTGAGTGCGGCAGGGTCAGCGAGGGACTGGCCTTGTCTTCGTCGTCAAATGAGCGGGCGCGGGGTTTGGGATCTGCCATAAATGCTTAGTTGTCTGTTATTGAATGGAAGCCTGAAAAACAAAACGGGCACTCGCCATACCCACCGGCGAGCCGGTAAATACAACAGAGTGCCCGATTGTACCCCGAGTGGGGTCAGAAGCCAGAGGCTGTTACCGAATTATTCGGCAACGATCGCCAGCTTCAGTACGGCGGTAACGTCGGCGTGAACCTGAACGTCAACTTCGTACTCACCCACAACGCGCAGGGCGCCTTCGGGCAGACGTACTTCAGCCTTGTCGATTTCAACGCCGGCAGCGGTGGCTGCATCAGCGATGTCGCGAGTGCCGATAGAACCGAACAGCTTACCTTCGTCGCCCACATTGGCAGCGATGGTGATAGACAGTTCGTTGATCTTGGCAGCGCGGGCTTCCGCTTCACCCAGCTTCTCAGCTGCAGCCGCTTCCAGCTCGGCGCGACGCGCTTCGAAGTCAGCGATGTTAGCAGCAGTAGCCATTACCGCTTTGCCTTGCGGCAGCAGGTAGTTGCGGCCGAAACCGGCTTTAACGGCAACCTTGTCACCGATCTTGCCCAGCTTGCCTACTTTTTCGAGCAGAATAACTTCCATCTCGGTTTCCTCTAAATTTGCAATGTTATTGCATCAGTCGTCTGAAGGCGCTTTCGCCTGCAGCCGACCACGTATGTTCAACCACGTATCGGCCAGTCCTACAGCTGCCAGCAATGCAGTGAGCGGTGCCCATACGAACAGCGCTATGTACATTACTACCAACCATCCTGGCCCCGAGCCGCGCGCCTGCACCAGCGCATGGATCAAAGCGACACCTGCAACCAACAAGGGCAGCGAAAACAAGCTGGCCCACGGCTGATAGCCCATTGGCTGCACCATGCAATAAATGGCGGCCAACGCACTGATCATCGCCTGGACGGGCGTTAAGCGGAGCGAATGAAACTCCTGCTGAAACCCACCCGGGTTGTACAACCGGGCCTGACACCAGCGGGCCAACAACAGACTGCCAACACCACTTAAGGCGATAACAAAGGCAATCAGGCCCAGCACAAAGGTGCCGTCCGGGCTGGCCACCACCGCACCCTCGGGCGCATTGGCTGCCAGCTGTTGCATAAAGTCACCCAGCGCATCGGTCATGGCCTGCACCGGATCGGGTAAAAACACCCCCAATACCAATGCCGCCGCGGCCGACAGTGCCACCAAACCGGTGAGTGTGCGGGCCCACGATACCGTGAGGCGCAACACTTGGGCGGCCAACATGACCACCACCAGGCTCAGCAGGGTGACAAAGACCATCGCTGGCCCTATGTCGCTCATACCCTGGGTGTTCAACACCAGGGCAAACAGTGCGGGCAACATGGCCCCCACCATCACCAAGGCACCTTCAAAGGCGCCCTTGCGCAGGCTTACCAGTGCCACCACGGCCGGACTGACCAGGGGGAACCAACTGCCGATCATCGCTGCGGTTACCGCCTGAAGGCGGCCACGCATTATGAATTCCAGCAGGGCCTGCACGCGTAACTCGTAAACTTATTCGTGGCTATCAGTGTAAGGCAGCAGAGCCAGAACGCGCGCGCGCTTGATCGCGGTTGCCAACTGACGCTGGTACTTAGCCTTGGTACCAGTGATACGGCTAGGTACAATCTTGCCGGTCTCTGAAACGTACGCTTTCAGAGTATCCAGGTCTTTGTAATCGATCTGCTTAACGCCTTCGGCGCTGAAACGGCAGAACTTACGACGACGGAAAAAACGTGCCATGGTGTGCTACTCCTTATTCGTCTTCGGAATCGTCAGCGTCGTCTTCGTCGCTGTCGTCATCTTGAGCGGCTTCGCGGGCTTCAGCTTCGCGACGAGCTTCGGCGCGGGCTTTACGCTCACGACCTTCTTTCTCGGCCTTCATGATGGGTGATTCTTCAGTGATAGCTTCGTCCTGACGGATCACCAGGTTACGCAGAACAGCGTCGTTGTAACGGAAGTTGGTGTTCAGTTCTTCCAAAGCCGCTTCAGAACACTCTACGTTCATCAGAATGTAGTGTGCTTTGTGGATTTTGTTGATGGAGTAAGCCAGCTGGCGACGACCCCAGTCTTCCAAGCGGTGTACCTTGCCGCCATCCTGATTGATGGCTGCAGTGTAGCGCTCGACCATACCGGGCACCTGCTCGCTCTGGTCCGGGTGAACCAGAAAAACGATTTCGTAATGACGCATTGATAGCTCCTTACGGGTTAAGCTTCCCGCGCAATTGCGGTGAAGCAAGGAGGGTCAGATCTGTAAACCGAGGCCTACCCCCGTCCGACCAGTTAAATTTGGGGTCGCGCATTGTAGGGGAAGGGGGGAATTGGTGCAAGTTTGATCAATCGGCCCAAGTAACTAGTCTCCAGGCGCTAATTCCTAGAGGGCGCCAAACTGCAAACAGGGTGCAGCTGACTTATTGGGCGCACCACCCCTATCGCGGACGGCTGGCACGCTGGTTGAGCGCCGGCCATTCCCTCGCCCTTTGCAAGGGCATGGAAGCCCGGGAGCGAGTCGGGGCAGGACGCCACGTTCGAGCGGTAAAGGGCGGGGGATGGTGGGCGCCGTGCAGGGGCTCTGATTCAGGGCTTAACCGCGGAAGCATGGCACGATCCCCGGACGCCGGCCGCCTACTGCCCTTTGCAAGGGCCAGGGAAGGCCCGGGAGCGAGTCGGGGCAGGATTGCCACGTTCGAGCGGCAAAGGGCAGTAGGTGGCCTGCGCTTGGCACGGGCTTGGTTGTCCAAGACGTAGGCGCGGGGCGCTTTGGGCGAGGGAGCGAAGGTGGAATGCGCTTTGCTTATTCCACCCTACGTTAATCCTGTCTACGGTTTTACCGCGCGGCGTTGGCGGACGGCTTCGAACAGGCAGACGCCGGTGGCGACGGAGACGTTGAGGCTGGACACTTCGCCGGCCATTGGGATGCTGATAAGTCCATCGCAGCATTCGCGGGTAAGCCGGCGCAGGCCGTCACCTTCGGCGCCCATCACGATGCCGAGCGGGCCTTTCAGGTCGGCCTGATACAGATCCACCGCTGCTTCACCGGCCGCGCCCTGCAACCAGACGCCGGCCTCCTGCAACTTCTTCAGGCAGCGCGCCAGATTGGTCACGGGCACCAAAGGCAGCACTTCGGCCGCGCCGCAGGCCACCTTGCGGGCCACAGTGGTCAGGCTGGCGGAATTGTCCTTGGGCACAATCACCGCATGCACACCGGCCGCCTCGGCGCTGCGCATGCAGGCGCCGAGATTATGGGGGTCGGTAACGCCGTCGAGAATCAGCAGAAAAGGCGGCACAGACAGGCTTTCCAGCATACGGAACAAGAAGGCCTCGTCGTGCAGCTCACCCCGGTCGCACTCCGCCACCACGCCCTGATGGTTCTCGCCATCTACCAACTGATCCAGCTTGGTGCGGCTCCAGCGCTCCATGGCGATACCCTCACGCTCGGCAAAGGCCACGATTTTCGCCAGCTTCTGGTCCTCACGACCGGTGAGCAGCATGAGCTTGCGAATGCGCTGGGGCGCGCTTTTCACCACTGCCTGCACCGCATGCAGGCCAAATACTAATTCTGATTTCATTGCTTACATTTCATTGGGTCTTTACCGGTGTGATCATCACTGCCCATTCGCCGATGGAAATCGGCTCCTACAAGCGCGCGCCGGCCACACCGCCAGACTCATTTACGTTTTCTGGGTGCTTTTTTAGCACTCGTTGCGCCCTTGCGGGAAGCGGTGGCCTTGCCATCGCCGCGCGGACCACCCTTACTGGCCGCGCGCTTGCCCTTGGCCGGTTTCGGATCGCGATCGGCCTCGGCCTTGGCGCGCGCCTGCTTTTTCACCGTCTGGCGAATGCCCTTGGCGGCCTTTTTGGTGACTGACAGACGCCGGCTGGACAACACCTCCACCAACTCGAAATCCACCTTGCGCTCATCCAAATCCACCCGCGCCACCTGCACCTTGAGCTCGTCGCCCAACTGGAACACGGTACGCGAGCGCTCACCCACCAACCGGTGATGAGGCGCATCATAATGGTAGTAATCGTGCGGCAGGCTGGTCACATGTACCAGGCCGTCGGTGTACAGCTCTTTCAGCTCCACAAACAGACCAAAGCCGGTCACGCCCGAGACCACACCCTCAAATTCATCACCCACATGGTCCTGCAGGTATTCGCATTTGAGCCAGGTCATCACATCGCGGGTGGCCTCATCGGCCCGACGTTCGGTTTGCGAGCAGCCTTCACCCAGCACCAGCAGATCGTTGAAATCGTAGGGGTAAATATCGCGTTTAGCGATTTCACCGGCACCCTTCACCCGCTCCACCAGCTTGGTGTCGCGCTTGGAGCGGATCACCGAACGGATGGCCCGGTGCATCAGCAGATCGGGGTAGCGCCGGATGGGCGAGGTAAAGTGGCCGTATTCTTTGTAGCCCAAACCGAAATGGCCTTCGTTATCGGGCTGATACACCGCCTGCGACAGACTCCTCAGCATCACCATCTGGATAATATGGGCATCGGGCCGGCCGGCAATCTGAGTGAGTACCGACTGGTAATCCTTGGGCGTGGGTGTACCGATACCGGGCAGATCCAGCCCCAGCTCGCCCAGGAACTCGCGCAGGTTATCCAGCTTCTGGTCGGCCGGGCCCTTGTGTACCCGGTACAGACCGGGCACTTCGTGTTTCTCCAGGAAACGAGCGGCGCATACGTTGGCCGCCAGCATGCACTCTTCAATCAGCTTGTGGGCGTCGTTGCGCACCACCGGCACTATCTTGTCGATCTTGCGCTCGCGGTTGAACACGATGCGCGTTTCCACCGTCTCGAAGTCGATGGCGCCGCGCTCGTCGCGGGCTTCGCGCAGGGTCAGGTAGAGCTTGTGCAGCTCCAGAATCTGCGGCATCAGCTTGCCCGGCACACCCGATACACTGGGCGCGCGCCCGAGCAAACCATCGAGCATCTTGCGCCCGAGGCTGCGGGTATCTTTGCCGCCCGTGGCCGCTTCAATGGCGGCACCCACCTGGGTGTAGGTCAGGCGCGCATGGGAATGCATCACGCCTTCATAAAACTTGTAACCGCTGATCTTGCCGGTGGAGGAGATGGTCATCTCGCACACCATGCACAGGCGGTCCACCTTGGGGTTCAGGCTGCACAGGCCGTTGGATAGCGCCTCTGGCAGCATGGGCACCACGTGATCGGGGAAGTACACCGAGTTGCCGCGCACCACCGCTTCTTTATCCAGCGCCGAGCCCACCTTCACATAGTGGGAGACATCGGCAATGGCCACGAACAAGCGCCAACCACCGGAGCGCTTGGGCTCACAATACACGGCATCATCGAAGTCGCGGGCATCTTCACCGTCGATGGTGACGAAGGGCATTTTGCGCACGTCGACCCGGTGCAGTTTATCCGGCTCGGCCACTTCGGCGGGCAATTGCTCTGCCTCTTTGCGCACCGCGCCCGGCCACATGTGCGGGATACCGTGGGCGCGGATGGCCACGTCGATTTCCATGCCCGGCGCCATGTGGTTGCCCAGCACTTCAATAACCCGGCCCTGCACCATCTGGCGTGAGCCCGGCTGCTGGGTAATTTCCACCACCACAATCTGGCCGTCAGCCGCGCCTTTCTGATCTTCCGCGGGCACCAGAATCTCGTGCAGGATGCGCGGGTTCTCCGGCCGCACAAAGGCCACCGACTGGTCACGCACCAGACGCCCCACCACCTGATGGGTGTTGTGCGCCAACACTTCGACGATCACGCCCTCGGTGCGGCCGCGACTGTCGGTGCCGGAGATGCGCACCAGCACTTCATCGCCGTCAAATACCTTGCGCATCTGGCGGTTGTATAAATAGATGTCTTCCCCGCCCTCGGCCGGAATCAGAAAGCCGTAGCCATCCTTATGGCCCTGCACGCGCCCGCGCACCAGATCCACCTTGTTCACCACGGCATAGCCGCCCCGGCGGTTGCTGATCAGCTGGCCATCGCGCGACATGGCAATCAGCCGACGGCGCAGGGCCTCGCGGTTTTCATCGGACGTAAGCGATAGGCTGAAGGCGATCTGGTCGAAATCCAGCGGCCCCGGGGCCTGATTGAGCAGTTCGGTAATGAATTCGCGACTGGGGATGGGGTTTTCGTACTTGTCTGCCTCACGGCGGGCATGGGGGTCTTGCTTAAACGATCGTTTCTTGATCAATAGTTGTTCCTTTAAATCAAATGGGGTGTGCGTCCTTTAATATAGGCATCACCGTCAATGGGCGCACTATACCCTAAGAGTAGGCGCTGGCCAGCAAGTTCCGGCAAAAACCTCAGATTTTTTCGCGCGGGACAATTGACAAGCATATACCAGATCACTATAGTGCGCGCCTCAGCTAAACGCTGACCTGCCCAGATGGTGAAATTGGTAGACACGCTAGCTTCAGGTGTTAGTGGCCTTACGGCCGTGGAGGTTCAAGTCCTCTTCTGGGCACCATATTAAAGAAAGGCCCTGATCGAAAGATCAGGGCCTTTTTCTTTATGTGCCCACGGACTGCCGGCCCGCCAGCAAAGCTGGCGTGCGTTCGCCGGCACGTGAAGCTAATCGCTTCACCAGCGTTTGGCTCACCCTCTTCTGGGCACCATATTGAAGAAAGGCCCTGATCGGAAGATCAGGGCCTTTTTCTTTGTGTGCCCACGGACTGCCGGCCCGCCAGCAAAGCTGGTGTGCGTTCGCCGGCACGTGAAGCTAATCGCTTCACAAACGTTTGGCTCACCCTCTTCTGGGCACCATACATAAGGCACCCTCTCTTTAAGCAGTTTTTATACCCGGCTGCATTCCAGCACGGATAAATGGGGCTATGCTCAGGCACCTGCAACCGCCGTAAACTTTATCTACACTGGATCATTGCCCAATCGCCGAATGCCGGAGTCACTGATGAATACCGGGACGTTCAAGCAAGTGGAGCAGGTAGGGCTACTGAAGCTCCTGGAGCACGCCAATATTGGCGTGGTCATCCACACCGCAGACACGGCTGTCATCTATGCCAACCCCACAGCGCTCAGACTGTTAAAGCTTACTTACGCCCAGATGATTGGCAAGGACGCGCTCGACCCGCAGTGGAAATTTATCGACCCCGATGGCGTGCCATTGCCGTTGGATCAGTACCCGGTTAACCGGGTGAAGCACACAGGAAAAGCCATCCATGACCAGGTGCTCGAGGTGGTGGATTCGCAACACAGGGACATCAGCTGGTTTTCGGTGAATGCTTACCCGGAAGGCAAACTCGACAGCAACAACGGCTTTATTATCGTCAGCTTTACCGATATTACCGATCGCAAATCCCAGTTTTCCTTCGCCGATATTTTGCACAACACCCAGGATGTGGTGCTGGTCACCGAAGCCGACAACATCAAAGCCCCGTTCGGCCCGCGCATCGTCTATGTGAACAAAGCCTTCGAATCGCTCACCGGTTATACCGCCGATGAAGTGATAGGGGAAACGCCGCGTATATTGCAAGGCAAGGATACCGATGCTGGTGCGCGCAAACGCATTTTTGAAGCGCTGGAAGCCCGGCAACCGTGCCGGCAAAAAATTCTCAACTACTCCAAAACCGGCACCCCTTACTGGCTCGACCTGAGCATTTTCCCACTCAAAAACCGTTACGGCGAAGTGACCCATTTCGCCGCCATTGAGCGCGATATCACACAGGCCACTCACTACAGCGACATGCTGGAACAGCGCAATGCAGACCTGAAACTGATGCGCTCGGAGCTGGAACAATTAATTGATACGCAAACCCAGGAACTCAAACAGAAAAATTCAGAGCTGCACCGCCTCGCCTATGAGGACTACCTGACCGGATTACCTAATCGCAAGGCGTTTTTCCAACTCGCCGAATCGCAACTGGCGCGCATGCAGCGGCAGAACTGCACACTGTGCGTGGCGATTCTGGATATCGATCATTTTAAGGCCATCAATGACCAGCACGGCCACGATGCCGGAGACCGGGCGCTCATACTGGCGGCCAAGATCTTGCGCGATTCGCTGCGCACCGAAGATGCCTTCGGACGCCTGGGCGGCGAGGAGTTCGCGATTGCTTCACTGGCCAACAACCAACAAGAAGCAGTTCATGTACTCGAGCGATTAAGGGCAAACATCGAAAGCCTCACACACTCGTTGGCATCGGGTGGTTTTACCTGCAGTATCGGCTATTGCACGGTCACAACAACGCAGCTCGACTCCATATCCAATCTGCTACAGCGTGCTGACAGCGCGCTGTATGAAGCCAAACATGCAGGTCGAAACCGCCTGGTGGGGCACACGGCGTAGCCGCGTCCCCCTCGGCCGTACTGACACGCGCCCGCGGTGCGTTTAGCATTGCAGCATGAATCTGCTCATCGCCCCCAATCCCGGTCTGTTTGTCAGCACCGGCCTCGTCGCCCTGATGCTATTGGCTATCGCACTCTGGTCTGCCCCGTGGCGCCAGTTGGGGTCGGTCTCTGTGCGCCAGCACGCCTTCTTTTTCAGTTGTCTCGGCCTGGGGGTGTTCTGGACCTTGCAGGTAGAAGTCAGGGAATTGCTGGCGTTTCACCCGCTGCTGATCACCGTTACCGTCATGCTGTTCGGCCTGCGCCTGGCACTGGTGGCCGGCGCCGCCGGCGTTCTGGTCCAACACCTGTTTATGCAGATGTCTGGCGCGAACGGACTTTGGCAAGCGATGCCACTGGAATATGTGTTACAGGTTGCGGTCCCTGCCGGCTGGACCTGGCTGATGATCGGGCTGGTGAATCGCCTCAGTTTCAAGAACCCTTTTACTTACTTTCTTGGTGTTGGTTTCTTTGGCGCTGGGCTTGGCGTTCAGGTCATGACACTCACCGCCCTGTTGCTTTTCTGGCTCATAGGCAACGACCTGCTGTTCGATGTGTTGATGGATCATTACCTGATTACCGTGCTACTGATGTTTCCTGAAGGCTTCATCAATGGCACCTTAGCCACGCTGTTAACGGTATTGCACCCAGATCTGTTGCGCACCTATCGGGATGACTGGTTTACCCGCTAGCTCGCTTCTGAGCGAATAAAAAAGGCCTGCAATTGCAGGCCTTTTTGGTATCAACGGCTCACTCAGAAATCCAGATTCACACCCATCTGGAAACCGCGTCCGTATTGCTCCACGTTGAACAGCATGGTGCCGCCTGAATCGGCATTGCCTTCGTAGTAGTAGCGATCCACATTGTCGGTCAGGTTGATGGCGTCGAAGTAGACCCGCACACCATCTGTCACTTTCCACGTGGCTTTGAAGTCCCAGGTCAGTGCTGCCGCCTGGTAGACATCGGCCCAGTCCTGACAGTTCTGTGCGTATCCAAGTACGGCATCCGCCTGCTTATCCGCCACGGTACAGGCGCCGATACGCTTCAGTATGTCGCCGGTGTAATTACCGATCAGTCGCACCGACACGGCATCGTCTTCCCAACCCAGGGTCAGGTTCGCTGCGGTATTGGCGGTTTCAGGCAGGCGGATGTTATCCGCGCGCACCGACTCACCCACATCGCCGTCGCTGTTTTGCAACGTCAGGTTGGCCTGCAGGAACAGGTTATCCAACCAACGCCCCACCGAATGATCCTCCCAGCGACCATCGAGGTACTGGGTATAACTCAGCTCGGCACCGTAGACTTTGGCCGACTCGCCGTTGAGGTAAGTACGAGCATTGGTGAAGGTGGTATCTTCGGGGATGCGGAACATGGTGACCTGATCCACCGGCAAGGTGAACGGCAGATCATTGGCGATATTCACATCCACGCCGTTGGCATCCACCACAAAGTCCTTGATGTCTTTGTAAAACAACGCAGCCTGTAAAAAGGCGTCGTCACCGTACCAGGACAGAGAAAGATCCAGGTTGGTGGCTTTCATGGGCGCGAGTTTCGGATTACCGATGCGCACGGAATTATCCGGTGAAATCACAAAATGTTCTGCCTGATAATCCAGATCCCCGGCGGCCGACCCGATATCGTCGGGGCGATCGGAACAGGTAGGCGTACCGGTATAGGCCGGATCAGTATTACAGAACTGAACCCGATCGGTGATTTCAAAGTAAGCGCGGCTTTTGCCAAAATCCGGCCGACTGAAACTGGTCCAGAGCGCGGCGCGCGCCAACAATTGCTCACTCAATTCATGCCGGTAATGTAGCGCTGGCAGAAAGTTGCTGTACTCATTGCCGGTATCTTCCAGGGGCAAAGCAATATCCAACGATTCCAGACCTTGAGAATCTTCGTTGCGATCGTTACGCATGGCCATGTAGCCGGTGGAATTGAATTTGGTGCGCTCGTAACGCGCGCCCGCAATCAGGGTTGCGCCATCGGCCACCTGGAATTCCGCCATCAGGTAAGCGGCAGAGGTGTCTTCGCTCAGCTCGTAGTCGAGCTTGGTGGAATCCACCTCACGCTCTTCCGGGTCGTAGTTATCGCCGATGGCGCGGGTTGCGGCAATCAGTCGCTCAGCTTCCGAGCGGGTAATAAAGGAATGATCGAAAGCGGTATTGTCCGGCCGTTCCACATTAAACTCGCCCAGACGCGCACCGGCCAATGCCACACATTCCAGATCACCGCCACAACCGGCAACCGCACGGTCGCCCGGCACAATACTGGCCCGGTTTTTATCGTTGCTGCGGTCGCGTTGCTGCAGTTTTACACCGGTCTTTACGTAATTGATGAAACCACCGTCCGTCCAGTCCCGGCGCAAGTCCATGGAAAACTGATTGATCGCGTCTTCCCGCACACTGTCTTCGAGAAACAGGTTGTCGTAACCGAGGTTGGGCTGGTCCACCTCGCCGTACTGGTATCCATTGGGGTTAGATACCGCGCCGGAGGTGATTTCGCCAGTGGCAATCAGCTCATCCAGCTGAGGCCCGGATATGATCTGGCCATTCAGATACTCCTCGCCGAAGCTGCCCACCGAACTCAGATCGCGCAAGCGGAACTGCACGCGGCGGCCATCGGGTTTTTCGTCTTTACTGCGCGACACCACCAGGTTGTAGTCCAGTTGCCAGACATCGGCAAAGCGGTTTTCACCGCCAAGGTTCAGGGTGTTGGTAGACACCTTGGATTCCTGGATAAAGTACTGTTGCTGCAGGTCCACACTGTTGACGCCAAAGGTATTGCTGTTGGGGTCCAGGTACACCTTGTCGGTGCCGGTGTCGTAGTTAAACCGGTAATATTCCCGCAGGGCAATATCGTCGTCGGCGTAGCTGCTGTGATTGAGTTTTACGTAGTAGCGGCTGTTCACATCGGGCGCGTACTCGATGTTTGCAAGGCCCGTTATACGCTCACGCTCTGCGTTTTCTTCGTAGTTAGTAAATTCCCAAGGAATCAGTTTGCGCACGCCGCCCGCTTCGGCATACACCGGCAGGGTCGTGTCGTGGTGCTTGGACTGATAACCCTGGGTTTTGCGTTTTTCCCACGAGCCGGTATAGGCCACGCCCAGGGTGTTATCCAGAAACAGATTGGTGCCCTGCAGGGTAATTTTCGGCGAATGGCTGGATGCCTGACTGCTGTAGTAATCCTGCAGGCTGACCTTCAGGCTGTCGCGTCCGCGGTCCAGCGCCGACAAGGAGCGCACGTTGATGGAGCCTCCGATGGCGTCCAGGTTCATGTCGGGCGTCAGTGATTTATTGACTTCAATACTTTGCAGCACGTCGGAAGGCAGGCTGTCGAGCGAAAAGGCGCGGTCTTCCAGGTCGCCATTGCTGCCGCCACCGGCGTTGGCGATGGCACCGCCATCCATTTGCACATTCACCATGCCCGGGCCAAGGCCGCGCAGGCTGACAAACTTACCTTCGCCCTCACCTTTCTGCAGGGTAATGCCGGGCAGTCGCTGTAACAGCTCCGCCACGTTCTGGGCCGAGAAGTTACCGGCATCGTCCTGGGTCACCACGGAGCTGAAGTTATCTTTATTGCGTTCGGCTTCGCGCGCATTTTCGTCGGCGGCGCGAATGCCTTCAACCACCACCTCTTCCAGGCCCTGGCCGGTCATTTCCTGATTGTTTTCTGCCTTCTGAGCGCACACCTGGGCGCTGATCAATGCGATAGCCAAGGGCAGGAGTTTTTTATGCAACTTGTGTTGATTCATTTTATTTTTTTCACCTCTGGATTATTGTCGGGCGGGCCGCGCGGCGGCCCGCGCTCGTTTACTGGTATTCAACAACCAGATTGTCGATGGTGATGGGGTTATCCAGCTTGCTGTCGCAACGAACCTGCAAGAAGGAGGTGGCAGTACCGACGCTACTCGCGATAGTCACAGTGCCTGTGGCCTGATCGCCGTCGGCAATAATGCCTACGGATTTCTCGAATATTTTCGAGCTGCCGCCATGAATGGATTTGCTCGAGCTTGAGGTGTTGTTATCCACATACACCTGGCACTTGCCGTCGTCCGCTGCCGGGTTCGGATTCACCGTGACATCGAAACGCACAACATAGGGCTGACTCAGGTCAATATCACCGCGGGTCACGGTGTCGGTATCAGCGGTATCGGTCGCCGGGTCAGTATCACCGAGCGAGAAACGCGCATTGGCAAGGCTCACACTGCCGCCCGCAAACACGGTACCCGAACCACCGCCGGTGGAGTTGTGGAAGGGTTTGGCGGCATCGCTGCTGATGCTTTTATAGCCCGCAGTAAAGAAGTCGCTGGTGCTGGCATCGCCATCGGTTGCTGCATCAAAGCTTTCACTCAGCACAGCTGAACTTGAAGCGCCGGCATAGAAACCCAACTCACCAATGGACGCCGGCAGCTCACCCACCAGATCGTCCGCCGTCATCTCGGCGACTGACTGGGCGTTGCTCCACAATATCCAGTCCACCACACTGAAATAACCAGAGGATGAATCTTCACCGATGCGCATGCGGTTGGCACCACCGCCGCCTGAACGGCCGGTTGCCGCGATGACCGTATCACCGGGCGTACCGGTAAACTGATCGGAAATATTCACGCCGTCGCGGTACACACTGATCAGCAGATTATTGCCGTCCACCACCGACACATCGGTGGGATCGAGCAAGGTATAGCTCAAGTGATAGATGTGATAGTCATCGGTCATGGTCTGATCGGCTTGCGCGGTGGCATCACCTGCCAGCACTTTTTCCAATTGGATGCGGCCATCGCTGCCCTGATCGGGTCGCAGCAACAACTTGGCGCGTTGATCGCTGGGCGCCGCAAACACCACTTCCGCTTCCAGACCGCGCGCGGTGCTGGCCGAGGCATCCACCCGTGCAATCAGGGTGAAATACTGCGGGTAACCGTCTGCATCGGCCACCACACCCGTGATGTCGCCTTTACTGCGCGCACCGGAATCCGCTGTGGTATCCAGCGTTGAAGTGCCATTGTTATTGGCGCCGAACAAGATCTCATCGGTGCCATAACTGAGCGAACCGGTGGTGTTGGCTTTTAACACCAGGGCACCGCTGGTATCCGGCGAAACACAACCGTCCCATGCGCTCCAGGCAATGCTGGTGGTGATGTCGCCGGGCGCAGTGAGATTACAGCCGAGCGGCGCTACCGGCGTGGCAGAACCCGACGCACTCCACTCGCCCGCACCCACGGCATTGTTAACCCGCAGGAACACAAAATACTCGGTGCCATTGGCCAGGCTGACCAACACCTGAGGACTTACAGCGCCGGACACGACGGTGGCACTGGCCACATCGTCCGCGGTGCCGTAGGCCAGGTCGTAACTGGTGGCACCCAGCACATCCAGCCAGCTCACCGTCAACTGACCATCGCCCGCGGTAACGGCCGGTGCGTCGGGTGCGTCCGGCGCTGTGGCGGGCACAAACACATTACAGGCCGGCAGATCGGCCTGGCCGTCTTCGGTTTGCGGCTCCACCAGCAGGTCGTCAAAAATGACCGAGCTGCCGCCTTCCACGCGGAATTGCAGGAAAGAGGTACTGCTGCCCACCTGCACGGGGCGCACATCCACCGGCGTCGCTTCCGGATCGAGCAGGATGTCACCAGGCACGTTAATCTGCACGCGCTTGCCGGCCACCAATTGATCGGCAGGCACATTGAAAATGCGCGAGCCCTGGCTGCCGCCGCCCCAATAGGATTTGCTTTCGCTGGAGGTGTTGTTATCCACATACACCTGCATGTTGCGGCTGCCGCTGGTCTCTTTTACACAGAATGAGATCCGGTAAGGCTGGCTCAGATTGAGCTCCCCCCAGGTGGCCACATCGTCACCGGTGGTGCTGTCTTTTTTCGGGTCGGTACCGGTCAGATCAGGCCGGTTCTGGCCGGCACTGAAACGGCCGGTATTGAGCAACATGGCCGGGTTGCCGTTATCGCTCACAATACCCATCTGCTCCAGATTCACTGCCACCGGGCCGGCCGGGTCGTCGCCTTCGTAAAAACAGCAGGTGGGGTGATAGAACGAGGGTTTGGTATCGTTTGGATTGGCGTCAGCCAGCGCTTTGTAGGCTTCGCTGAAAAACGCTTCGGTGTCAGCCGCATCAAAATTGCTGAACTGCCCGTCGCCGAAGTTTTCGCTGAGGATAATGGCATCGGCTTCTACCGGGCCTTCGCCACCGGAACCACCGCTGGTGGCGGGTGGCACCGCCAACACATCGCCGCTGCCGGCTGGGTCACTGCCCCCGCCGCCACAGGCGGTCAGGCAGGTTAACAAATACAGGGATGCTGCACTGAGCCTCACGTTCATTGCTCTTCCTCTCTCTGAGTATTTTTATTGTTAGCTTCTGCGGCTACCGGCAGCGGTGGCACGGTCTTACCACTTTGGAAGGACATAATAAATATATTGGTAAGACCAAATCAAGGTTTTTGTGCAAGCGTCTGCTTCCAGGCCGTGAAGGCCTTCTCCAGCTTGGCCGGCGCGGTGGAATACCAGCCATAGCCAAGGCGGCGCTCGAGCGAAACCTGGCTGACCTGGGTGTAAACGGCGCCATCGCGGTCACCAAACACCGGCTCTTGGCTGACCGGATCATAGAATCTGGCCCAATGCGGTTTGGCCGATTCATCGTTCACCAGCTCACCCTTCAGCTTGTCCCAGCGCACACCAGCCAGCTGCCTGGCACGGAACCAGCGCATGGCCGCCTCCACCGCCTGCACCACCGCCGCGGGCGGCTGCGGCAAATCCATCAGGAACAACAGGATTTCGGCACTTTCCTGCGAGGCCAGCGCCGCCGGCTCGAACGCGCGCGCCGCCGCGGGCGCAAGTGTGAAGGGGTCGTGCTGCGCACCCCAGATGGTCAACTCCCCCCCGATCACCACCTGGGTGATCAACAAGCATTGCACGCCCCTGATCAATGCATTGGCGGCCCGGTTTCGCTGCTCTGCAGTGGCCAGATCGTAGGGTGCGGAGGCTTCCACCACTGGCCTCAGCAGCTCGAGCAGATTGACCTGGCTTTTATCGTTGTAAGTGATCAGATTGTGGTAGCCGCCGTCGAGCGGGTAGCTTTGCGGCCAGCCGCCGTTGGGCATCTGGGCGTCGAGAATCAGATCCAGTGCGCGCCGGAAAGCCGCGCGGTATTTGTCCTCACCGGTGGCGGCATAAGCGCGCGCCAGCACATGCATTTGGGTGCTGGTAGCGTAGTTATCAAAGGTGGGCTGATAGCCCTTGCTTAAACCAAACGCCTCCCCACGTCGCCGGAAGTGACTGCTCATATCCACCCGTTTGGACCAACCGCCCGAGGGCGTTTGATAACTGAGCACAATGTCCGCCACACGGCGGCCGGCGTCAGTGCTGTAGAAACCGACCGGCTGGTCCGGATCGAAGCCAAATTTGTCGTGGGGCACAGGCTTGATCGGTACTTGCCTGCCGGCCTGCGCCAGCTCGCGGGCCATGGCGCGCTGATCCAGGCGCCGCAATTCCACGGAGCGTTGATACCAGGCCGCCCACTCCTGTTTATCAGCGTCGGATTCGGCCGCCACCGCGGACAACGGCAGGAGCGACATAAGCGCTGCCAGAACAGCAATGAGGGTATTTGACATACTCAGTTCTCGGAAAAAGTCTTTGCAGGTAACGGCGACACCTGCTGCGATAGAAATTGTTCGATACACTGCACCATGGGCGAAAACCAGGGCTCAAACAACCAGAAGCTGTGCGGCCCCGCGACCGATTCACGCGTGACGGAAAGTTGAATCCGCAAAGCCTGCGCCTGCAAACGCGCCACGCCGGCACTGAAACGCGGCGCACTTCCGGTAAAAACCAGAATGGGCGGCGCATTGGCATGCAGGTGCGTCAGCGGCGAGGCCTGCTGCCAACGCGCGGACTGTTGCTCGAACCGGCCACCCAGGTAAAGACCGGCAGCCGTCCGCGCACGCGACGGATCGTTTTCGTAAGGCAAAGCCAGCGGGTCGGTAAAATCCCATAAACCATCGATATTGATAATCGCTGCAGGCGCCGCCACTTGCGCGGGATTTAATTCACTCTCACTCACCGCCAGTCCAGCCAGAGCCGCCAGCTGACCGCCGGCCGACGCACCCGCCAGCGCCAATCGCTGCCCATCAAGACCATAGGTCACGGCATGCGCTCGCAAATACGCCAGCGCGGCGTACACATCGTGCACCTGCGCGGGAAATGGCGCCCGGGCCGACAGGCGATAATCCATCGTGGCGGTTACGTGGCCTCGCGCGGCCAGCGCTTGCGCCAACGGCGCCAGCAATGCACGGGTGCCGGATTGCCAACCACCCCCATGCACCAGCAACACACCGGAATAACTGCCTGCATCCTCCGGCGCAAATACATCCATGTGCAGCGGCTCGCCGTCCGGCGAGGCATAAATCTGCGCCGGCCAATGGCGCAGCTCCGACCTGGCCTGCAAGGTCACCGGCACAATAAACGGGTAGTCGGCTCTGTGTTTTTCAAAAGCAGTGCTGAGCGAGTAGCTGCCTAAGGCCGCCTCGGCCATCAGGCAGCCCAGCAACAAGCCAACACCAACCCGGCGCCGATTAATTGGCCGCTTCAACAACCAGATCGTCCAGCACAATAGTCGCAGCACTTTCCGTGCGCAGGGTCAGGAACGAATTAGCCGACGCCAACAACCCCGACACCTGATACGTCTGGCCGGGCACAAGGCTATTAAGCGCCACTGAATAGAACTTTGACGCACCGCCCCACAACGAGTTGGCGCTGCTGGCAGTATTGTTGTCCACGTAAATCATGAACGCCTTGCTGGTATCGCCAGCCACACTCACCACCTTAAAGCTCACGCGATAGTCGGCAACCAGCGGCAACACGCCAGTGGTTTGCTGATCGCTGCCGGTGGTACTGACGGTGGGCGTACTGTTCCCAACACTGACCCGTGCGCCGGTTAAACTGAGCGCGCCATCCACAATCTCCGCACTGCCGGTCACCCGATGGTAAAGCGGTGTACCGGTGCCGGCACTGCCAGTCAGGGATTTGTAACTGGCGGTGAAAAACGCTTCCGTACTTGTGGTAAAAGATTCGCTCAACGGCAAGGTCAGCGAGGCGACGGGCTCACCTTCTTCGCCACCACCGTCATCCACAGGTGGCGCCGATACCGGCGGCGGAATATCGAGACCCGACTGATCCAGTTTGCCCACCCCGGCATTGGCCAGAATGTATTCTTTCAGGCCATCGGTGCTGTCGGCGGTGTAGCTGTAGGGCACCGTATAGGTTGAGGTGGATTCGCCGCTTTGCGCGTGTGCATCCAGGCTACCCGTGCTCCAGGTCACACCGGGTCCCATGAGATTATCCACCAGATTCCAGTAACCGATACTGGACGAACCAAATGACACCACCGGGTTCTGGGTATTTTCGAATACGTTTTTTTCCACCAGTATTTCCGCGCCCATGCGCGAGTTAATGGCGGTGGAGCTGATCTCGTTAAAATAATTGTTGTACACATGGCCCTTGCCGTGACGGAACAGCGGCACGCGCGAAGTCAGGTGTTCAAACCGGTTGTGGTGAAAGGTGAGAAAACGGTCGGCGTTCGGTACCGTATCGGTATCGGATGATCCGTGCAGCGAGGTTTTGTGGGCATGATGCAAATAGCTGTAAGAAACAGTTACCGCATAAGCCCCCGCCTTGGTATCGATCAGACCATCGTAATAATCCTTGTCGCTGGTGAGCTGGTGGTATAGCTCGCAATGATCAATCCAGATATGCCCGGTGACTGAACCATCGTCATCGCCTTCGATGGAAATGGCGTCCCGCTCCTGCCCGGGCCAGGGCTCATGGAAGGTCAGGTTCTGAACAATGATATTTTTTGAACGCCGGATGTGCAGCCCGATACCGTCAAAGCTGGCGCGATCGGCCACGCCGATCAACGACACATTATCCTGGTCTTTGATCTCGATATCCTTGCCCTGCCCTCCACTGTTGGCATCGGTAATCACACCATCGATATACACCACAATGGGCTGACTGCCGGCTTTGGCCTCAGCCAGTTTGGCGCGCAGGTCATTGCCATTATTCACCGTATAGACCAAACCACCCGCGCCGCCAGTGAGCGCAAACTGATATCCGGCAAAACCGCCATCGGTGGCACCCGGGGTCGGGCTGGGTTCCGGTGTGGGAGTTGGTGTCACCGTGGGGCTTGGGGTTGGTGTCGGGGTCACCGTTGGGGTCGGCGAGGGCGTCGCCGGCTGCACACCGGGAGACGACCCACCACCCCCACACGCCATTAATGCTGCCGTACAGGCTAACAGACCCAAGTAGTTAACTGCTTTCATCGAAGGCTTCATCCAGTCACAGTGTAATTTAGTTATTTGGCAGACAGAATACATCAATTTGATATTACCAATAAGCGTTTTTTGGCCATACCTCGAACAAACGTGCCAGTCAGGCGGGCAAAATCCTGGCAAGCGCAACTGCCCGCCCCTGAGAAAAGGTAAATATTTCTAACTATTTCATTAGGTTATGACGAAATCCAGATGACGAACGACGAACCGAAGGGAATCGCGACAAAGCCAATGACAAGGGCGCCAAAAGGCTAAAACCAGCACTGGATCGCGTTTTTACGGGCCATTCTGGATTTACAGACCGGTAAATGCTGACTATTATGGCCTTACCAAATGGCTTACCAGATTACCATTTTGGACTAACCAAACAATAAGAGAGTGAGAGAGCGAACCGTCATCTTCGATGTACCTCGATGACGGCAACAGCACCTGCCGTGAGGCCCGCCCGGGCCGAGGTACATGGTCACAGTGCAACACAACCATAATCAGCGCGATTGCCGGTACGGCATCCCATGCCCGCCCCGTCGCCATAATAAGCAGGAAAAAACAATGAAACGCCTTTCCCAGACAATGCTTGCAGCATCCATTGCGGTTGCGGGCCTGGCGGCATTGCCGCAGGCTCACGCCGCAGTACAGGGTTACGCCACCCTCAATGGCGGCACCACCGGTGGTGCCGGTGGTGCGGTGGTGTACGCCAGCACCGGCGCCGAAATTAATGCCGCCATGTGCAACCGCGCCAGCGATGACACGCCGTTGACCATCTACGTGACCGGCACCATCAACCACGCCAACACCACCAAGTATTCCGGCAGTTGCGATACCACCGCCGAAGAAATCCAGTTCAAAGGCGTGAAAAATATTTCACTCATTGGCGTAGGCAATGCCGCCGTATTCGACCAGATCGGCATTCATCTGCGCGACACGTCCAACATCGTGCTGCAAAACCTGCACATCAAAAACGTGAAAAAATCCGGCTCACCTACGTCGAACGGTGGCGACGCTATCGGCATGGAATCCGGCGTGTATAACGTCTGGGTTGACCACTGTACGCTGGAAGCCTCCGGCGGCGAAAGCGATGGCTATGATTCGCTGCTGGACATGAAGGCGACCACACAATACGTGACCGTGTCCTACACCCACTACCGCAATTCCGGCCGCGGTGGACTCATGGGCTCCAGCGACAGTGACGACACCAATACCTTCGTCACCTTCCATCACAACTATTACGAAAACATGGACTCGCGTTTGCCGCTGCTGCGCCACGGTACCGCCCATGCTTACAACAACTATTACAACGGCATCATCAAGTCCGGCCTGAACCCGCGCATTGGCGGCAAGATCAAAGTGGACAACAATTACTTTGAAAACGCCCACAACCCGCTCGGCACTTTCTACACCACCGACATGGGCTATTGGGACGTGAGCGGCAACTACTTTGATCCCGACACCGTAGTCTGGGAGCAAAGCGATTCGGACAAGTGGTTCCCCGCCGGCCCCAATCCGGTGTCGACCACCAGCATCAGCATCCCCTACAGCTACACGCTGGATCAGGTCCACTGTGTACCGCAGATTGTGACCTCCACCGTGGGTGCCGGCACCGGCATGCTGGAATCCGATGGCAGCTGTTCGGTCACGCCCACTCCGACCCCGGCGCCAACACCAACGCCCACTCCGACCCCGGCGCCAACACCAACGCCGGTTCCTACCCCGACACCAACACCAGCGCCAACGCCCACCGGTGAAAACCTGAGCATCGGTGCCGGCTCAGACGGTTCCAGCAAAGCCAGCGGCACCAGCTACGGCAATGTGCGCGACGGCGATCTCAGCACTTACTGGGCACCGAGCGGCAGCACCGGCCGCGTGTCCGTGAAATGGAGCAGCGACACCACCATCAGCAGCGTGATCATCCGCGAAGCCGCCGGCTTTGAAGGCAACATCGGCAGCTGGCAGCTGGTCAACAATGATAACGGCACAGTATTGGCTACCGGCTCGGGTGCAGGTGCCATTAATTTTTCCAGCACCAGCCTCAGCAAAGTCAACTTTGAAATTCTGAGCAGCAGCGGCCTGGCTACAGTGGCGGAATTTGAAACTTATGCCGGCTCAGCTGCACCAGCCCCAACGCCGACCCCAACGCCGACCCCAACGCCTACTCCAACCCCGACGCCAACGCCGGTACCGGATACCACCTTTACCGTGCAGGAAAACGCAGCCGGTTTCTGTGCCGTTGAAGGTGCCGTGGAAAACGAGCACGCGGGTTACAACGGCAGCGGTTACGCCAACACCACCAATGCCACCGACGCCGGCATTGATTACGAAATCTATGCGCCGCAAGCGGGTTACTATGAACTCAATGTGCGCTACGCCAATGGCGCCAGCGACCGACCTGCGCGGATTCTGGTTAACGGCCAGCAACAGGGCAACCTTGGCTTTTCCAGTACCGGTAGCTGGAGCAGCTGGTCCGACGCCGGCAATCTGGTACTGGCACTGAACGGCGGCGAACAAAGCCTGCGCATCGAAGCCGAAACCAGTGGCGGTCTGGCCAACATTGATCAGGTCAGCATTACCGGTCTGGCACCGGCGGCGGGCGATTGCGCACCGGGCGACAGCACCAACGGCGGAACGCCGGTTGAGCCCGAGCCTACCGAGCCCGACCCTGTAGACCCCTCCGATCCAACAGAACCCACCGATCCCACCGACCCGGTTGATCCCACTGACCCGTCGGAACCCACTGATCCCAGCGACCCAACCGATCCGGGCAACGGCGGCATTCCACCCATTGGCGATGGCGGTGATCCGGCTTGCTCGGAATTGCTGACCAATCCCAACATGAACTGGCGCGAGTCGCCCAGCCTCACCACCGACCAGGAAATCGTTCACTGCCTGGCCACCTCACTCGGTCGCCCGGTGGGCTTTGGCAGCAATGCCACTGGTGGTTATGACCCACTCGGCAACAGCAATCTGGTGGTCATCACCCAGGGCGGCAGCGTTTCACCCGAGCAGCAAATCCTGAACGCCATCAGCACGCCCGATTACAACTGGATCGTGTTCGACAAGGATGACTTTGCCAATCGCACCGAACTGGGCATGTACCGGGTAGGCTGTGATGACGCCGATGTCCTGTCTGCCTTGGGCGGCGCCAGTCCGGCGGAGTGCCGCGACCCGCAACTCTGGTGCAGCAATCACGGCGTATCCTCTGCCAGCTGTCTGGAAACCTTTTTCAATGACCGGTTAAACGACAGCAGCCTGAACGCACTGAAAAATAAACTGATTGAGTCCAACACCACCATCGATGGTCGCGGCACCAATGCCACGTTTATTTTCAGCGGGTTTAAAATCGGGGCGGATTCCAGCGGTGCCAGCACGCACCAAAGCCGCAATGTGATCATCACCAACAACCGGTTTGAAGGCGTGGGTCACACGGAAGACCACAATCTCGACCCGGATATGATCCGCTCCACTGGCGAATCACACGACATCTGGATTCACCAGAACACCTTCGACACCACGGGCGATTCCGCTTTTGATGTAAAAGTCGGTGCCTACAATCTCACCATTTCCTTCAACAAACTGGTCAATGTGAAACGCGCGGCACTGCACGGTTCCAGTGATAGCAGAACCATTAACGAACAGATTACCAGCACCATGCACAACAACCTGTTCATCACCACCGACGACAAGTTTGGCGACAACGCGTACAACACCTTGCGTCGCGTGCCGTTGATCCGGCGCGGTCAGTCACACATGTTCAACAATGTGTTTTATGGTTATCGCAAAGACCTACTGAGCGTGCGTGTGGGTGGCCGGGTGCTGTTTGAGGACAATATGTTCCTGAACAACGTCAATAACAGCAAAGGCGATGATCTGAACGATTGGGTAGAAACCCTGCTGCGCGATTTCCGCGAAGGCGGACTGGAAATCAAACGCAGCTTTGTGTGGTATGCCGATGACCAGTGCCAGGCGCAAGGCAGCCCCGGAGACCTGACCGCCTCTCATGGCAGCACGCCCAATATGTTCAGCGCCTACGATGGCAGTTCGCAGAACACCATCAATGCCTACCGGTTCGCCGCAGGGTCCGATCTGGCCAATTACGCCTTTGCCACCGCGGGCAAGGGTGGCCATACCCCTTACGTCAGCGGCTACGCCGCCGACACGGCCAGCATCATTGCGGCCGCCCCCTCGGGCTGCCAGTAACAGTCGCTGTCTCCGGCCTGGTAACAGGCCCTTCCCAGCCCCGCCATGGCGGGGCTTTTTTAAAAATTGGGTCAGATACACATTTCCACGGTCGTCTGGGTGGTTCTGGTGGCTCTCGTTGAGGAAATGTGTATCTGACCCCGATTTTTTTACCAATTCACGGCAAAATTCTGCCAAAATAAGGAAATCTGTCTGACCGAAGGCCAGTCCAATATTGCACGATGGACTAACCAGATTCTTTGCGGAACGACGCCCAACAGCCGAAAAGGAAACTTCATGACGACTCAAGCACACCACGGCGATAACCGGCTCTATCAGCAAGTGGCTGAACAGTTAGCCGACGCCATTACCCGCGGCGACTACCCCATTGGCACCCGCCTGCCGGCCGAACGCAAACTGGCCGAGCGCTTTAATGTCAGCCGGCCCACCCTGCGCGAAGCGGTGATCGCCCTGGAAATTGCCGGTTATGTGGAAGTCAAAGGTGGCTCCGGTGTTTACATCACCGGTCACGGTGGCGGCGTCAAAGCCAGCGAAAAAGACGTGGGTGCGCTCGAAGTATTGGAAGCCCGCATCCTGTTTGAATCCGAAGCTGCCGGTCTCGCCGCTCACCACATTACCGAAGAAGAACTGGCCGAACTGGAGCAGAGCCTGGACGCACTGGTACTGGAAAGCCAGTCCGATACGCCCGAAGAAAGTGCCGACCGCCGCTTCCACCTCACTATCGCCAAGGCCTGTAAAAACGCCGCCATTGAATCCACCATCGAACACCTGTGGAAACTGCGCAACAGCTCGCCGCTGCCCGAAGCCATTGTCACCCGGGTGCGCGCCGCCGGTGCAAAAACCCGCGTAAAGGCTCACAAGGACATTTACCTGGCGCTCAAGCAGAAAGATGGCGACAAAGCCAAAAATGCCATGCGCGCGCACCTCACCGCCGTGGTCGAACAATTGCTTGAAGCCACCGAAGCAGAGGCCGTGGAAGAAGCGCGCAAAAAGAGCGCGAACAACCGTGCAAGACTGATCGCGCTAGGTGCAAAATAAACACAGTATTCAACTGAAAAAAAGCAGAGCGCCATGCGGCGCTCCAAAAGGGAAACTCTGCATAATTTTGATACCGCTCTGCGGCACCTGTAGCCGTTAGCCTCAAGACGAGTTTTGCAGCTAATGGCCATAGTCCTTAGCAAAAAGCTCAACGCCGAGGATGACGGCTACAGGTATCGCCCTTCGGGGCCTCCAGCAAATTCCTTGTTCAGTGTTGCGACTTCTCGACAGACCCCGGTATGCCTTCGAAGCCGCGCCTTGCACAAAAAATTTGCTGGAGGCCAGAGCGGCATCAAAGTTATGCAGAGGTTCCCTGGGGAAGCGTTAGATTTTCAATGACCTGCTCAACGCAGCCAGCGTGCCCTGGCTGCGCATGGCCACCAACCAATCCGCAACAGACACCTGCAGCCGGTGATTGGCTTTCAGGTCATCGCCAAACACTGAGGTCACCGAGAGAATTGCCGACACCCAGGCGCGTGTATCGTCGCGCTGTTCGCGCGCAATCTGCGCCAGTGTTTTTGCCAATGGGTCCTGCACGTCAATCACCTGACCAGACTCGTCGAAACCCGCCACATAGCGCATCCAACAGGCCAGACCAAAACTCAGCCAACGCACAGAACCACTGCCCTCAAGTTGACCGCGCAAGGTAGCCAGCCAACGCTGAGGAATTTTTTGTGAACCGTCCATGGCGATTTGCCAGGTGGTATGTTTGAGTGCGGGATTTTTAAAGCGCTGTGCCAGTTCCTGCTGATAGGCATGCAGATCAAAGCCTTCAGGCACCTCCACCTGCGGCGTCACTTCATCGCGCCAGAAGGCGGTCAGCAATTGCTGAAAAGCCGGTTGAGCCATGGTCTCGGCGATGGTCTTACAGCCGGCCAGATAGCCCGCGTAGGCCAGCAACGAATGGGCCCCATTCAGGCAGCGCAGCTTGATGTCTTCATAGGCCTCCACATCTGTCACCATCTGCACGCCAACGGTTTCAAAGGCAGGGCGCCCGGCAATGAAATTGTCTTCCACTACCCACTGGGTAAAGGGCTCGGTCACCACCAGCCCCTGATCATCGAAGCCTGCCATCTGGGCATACTGCTGATAATCTTCGGCGCGGGTGGCCGGCACAATCCGGTCGATCATACTGCTGGGGAAGCTGACGTTATCATTCAGCCATTCCGCTAATTGCGGATCGTAATCGCGCGAAAACTGGCTCAACACTAGCGCCAGGGTTTTGCCATTGCTGGGCAGATTATCGCAGCTCAGCAAGGTCACCGGGCCTGCGCCGCGTGCCTTGCGACGCTGCAAGCCGGCGCACAGATACCCCAGCGCCGTGACCGACACCGAGGCATCGGCCAGATCGGCGATCACGCCGGGGTGATCCGCCAACAGATTACCGGTGGCCGGATCGTGGCAATAACCTTTCTCGGTAATGGTCAGCGTCACCACGCGGATACGCGGATCGGCAATCCAATCCAGCAACGCTTCCCGCTCGGTGGGCGCGTGCAAGACCCGATCAATGGCGCCGATAATGCGCACGTCGTCAGCGCCCGCCGAGCGCACCATCAAACTGTAAAGACCCTGCTGCGGATTCAGCTGATCGGGCACAGACTGGCTGCGCAAACTCGCACCCACAATGCCCCAGCTCGTGTCGCCGGCGGCGAGAATATCGTCCACATACACGGCCTGGTGCGCGCGATGAAACGCGCCCACACCCAAGTGCAGAATACCGGGTGTCACCCCGGCGCGTGCATAGGCCGGCGCCCGGATACCGATGGGTAAATCATCCAACTGGGCATTTGTCAGGCGTTGCATAACCGTTCCCACTACAGCTTGTAGGCTTTTTTGGCAAAGTGATAAGCGAGATCGGCAGCCAACTGCACGGCCTCGTCTTCATCGATGCGATGATCGGCCACCAGCTCGGCCAGGAAAGCGCAATCCATGCGACGCGCCACATCGTGACGGGCAGGAATAGACAAGAAGGCGCGCGTGTCGTCGTTAAAGCCAACCGTATTGTAGAAACCTGCAGTCTCCGTCACCTGCTCGCGGAAGCGACGCATGCCTTCGGGGCTGTCGTGAAACCACCAGGATGGCCCAAGCTTCAGGGTTGGGTAGTGACCGGCCAGCGGTGCCAGCTCGCGCGAGTAACTGGTTTCGTCCAGGGTAAACAGAATAATTTCCAGCTTGGGGTGATTGCCGTATTTATCCAGCAATGGTTTGAGCGCATTGACGTATTCGGTTTGCGAGGGCACATCGGCGCCCTTATCCCTGCCCCACCGCTGAAAAACTTGTGCATTGTGGTTGCGCGACGCACCTGGGTGAATCTGCATCACCAGGCCGTCGTCAATACTCATGCCGGCCATTTCAGTCAGCATCTGACCACGGAAGGTTCGCGCTTCTTCGGGCGAACATTCACCGCGACGGGCTTTCAGATAAAGCGCTTCAGCCTCCGCGGGCGACAAATTAGCGGTTGTCGCACAAGGGTGACCATGGTCGGTGGAGGTTGCGCCCATTTCCTTGAAGAACAGACGACGCTTACGCAGGGCATTCAGGTAACCCGCATAGGTCTCCACCGATTCACCTGCCAGCTCGCCGAGCCTGCGCAGGTTGTCGGAAAAGCCTTCATACTCCGGATCGAGCACATCGTCCGGCCTGAACGCCGTGATGATTTTCCCGCCCCAACCGCTGGCGCGAATCGCCTGGTGGTGTTTCAGCTCATCCAATGGCGATTCGGTGGTGGCGATGACTTCAATATTGAATCGCTCAAACAAGTTGCGCGGCAGGAACGCCTCGGTTTTTAATGCCGCATCAATATGGTCGTAGTAATGCGTGGCCGTTTCACTGCTGAGCGCCACCGTCAGACCAAACACTTCCGAAAACACATGATCGAGCCACATGCGCGACGGCGTGCCGCGAAACAGGTGGTAATTATCGGCAAACAACTGCCAGATTTTCCGGGGATCAGTTTCAACCGGCGTGCCATCTTTCGTGGGAATCCCCAGGGACTCCATGGCGATGCCCTGGCTGTACAGCATGCGGAACACATAATGGTCGGGAATAATCAGCAATTCGGCCGGATTCCCGAAGGGCGCATTGGTGGCAAACCAGGCCGGGTCGGTGTGGCCGTGCGGGCTGATAATGGGCAAACCGGCAACCGTTTCATACAGGCGACGCGCAATGGCCCTGACACCGGGCTCGGCGGGAAATAACCGGTCTGGATTCAAGTTGAGTGGCTTGGACATTAGCAGCCTTTCCTTTTTATCGAACGTATCTTATCTAGAGTGGGCGCAACCGAATCCGGTCAAGCTATTTGGTATGACCAATATAGTCGCCAATGCCAGCTTTAATGTCAACCAAGAACTGGCATTTAAACCTGCCAGAGGCGAAAAACCCATAAAAAAAGCCCTCAACCGAGGGCATGCAAGAGGTGCGATGGCATGCCAGACAGGGTATGCAGACCCGAGAGCTTGGCGCAGGGAGAATGGTTTCACCGCTGCATTATCCGCATGAGCATATTTTGGCATGACCAATTTAATATTAAATGGTAAGCTCACATCATTCAACCGGTAACTGTATTCAGAGGATGCAATGAAAGGAATTGCCGCCATTGGCGAGGTCATGATTGAACTGGCGCCACTCCATCCGCCCACCCTGCGCCTGGGTTACGCAGGCGATACCTACAATACCGCTATTTACCTCGCCCGCCACGGCGTTCCGGTCAGCTACTGCACGCACCTGGGCCAGGACCGCCACAGCGATGCGATCCTGGCGCAACTCGCGCACGAACAGGTAAACACCCAACTGATCTCCCGGCACCCTATACGACTACCAGGCCTGTACATGATCAACAATCTGCCCGATGGCGAGCGGGAATTCAGCTACTGGCGCGACCAGTCGGCGGCGCGGCTGCTGTTCAGCGAAGTTCAGCCTCCCGTCGGCCTGTTCGAGCACGCCATGATTTACCTTTCTGGCATTACCCTCGCCATCATCAGCCCTGAGGCCCGTGCACATTTATTTGAACAACTGGCCGACTACCGCGCCCGCGGCGGCCGGGTGGCCTTCGACAGTAACTACCGTCCCCGCCTGTGGCCGGATCAGGCGACCGCGCAAAACACCACTCGCCAGTGCCTGCAGCTGACTGATATCGCCTTGCTGACGCTGGATGACGAACAGCTTTTATGGGGAGAGGCAGATGAGGCCATAAGCCTCGCGCGTTTGCGCGCGCTCGGACTCACCGAACTGGTAGTGAAACGCGGGGCCAAGCCCGCGCTGGTGAGCGAACAAGGTGGCGATTGGCAGCCGTGCCCGGTGGTGAAAGTATCAAACGTCATTGACACCACCGCCGCCGGCGACTCATTCAATGCGGGCTATTTGTCTGCGCGCCTGATGTCGGCCAACTGCGCTACAGCCGTGCGGACGGGCGCCCTGTGCGCGGGTGCCGTGATTCAACACAAGGGCGCCATAGTGGATCGCGATGCATATAACACCAGCCACCAGGATCTCAGCCAGCAATCATGATATGGCTGGGTCAACTGCTGGGGCTATTTACCTTTGCCTTGGGAATCGCCTGCTTTTATCAGCGCGACGATCGCAAACTCAAACTCACCATGCTGGTGATGAACCTGAACAATGTGCCGCATTTCTGGTTACTGGGCGCGGAAACCGCAGCACTCGGTTCGGCGTTGTCGGTCTTACGCACAGGCCTGGCCCTGCGCTTTCGTGGCCTGCCATTGGCATTCGGTTTTATGGGCATCACTTTGGCCTTGGGCGTGCCGCTGATTCAATCGCCCCATCACTGGCTCGCGCTGGTAGGCAGCTGCATCGGCAGCTACGCACTGTTTTGCTTACAGGGAATTGCCATGCGCGTGGCGTTTTTACTCGGCGCCCTGTTCTGGCTGGGCAATAATATTGCCGCTGGGTCTATTGGCGGCATATTGCTCGAGCTAACGCTGATCTGCGTTAATCTCCGGACCATCGTGCGGATACAAAACACAACTCCAAACAAGCAATCGCCGGAAAAACAGTTACAAGCCGGCCAAAGAGTCTGACAAGCTCGCTCCAACCGCAGCACTCCGTTTGGCGACTCGTCAGAGTAATTTGCAAGCCACAGGGATGTGGTGAGAGCGAATCGGTACAGGACGTATCGTTGAGCGGCAAATTACTCTGACGAGTCGCCACCCGAAGTACAAATCTTGATCGTGCCTAATCGAAAACTTCTGAAATGACTTAGTCAAGCGCCAGGCACTGACTAAACCAATCTACGCTGCCGAATCGCCACCCAAAGTCCGGATCGGAATAAAAAAAGCCCCAAACCGGGGCCAAAGTAGGGCGAGATTATTCGTTGGCGGGCTTGCCAATGGTGGCGAGAATTCCGCCATCCACGTACAGCACCTGACCCGATACAAAATCTGAAGCGCGCGAAGCGAGAAACACAGCGGCGCCTTGCAGATCCTCCGGGTCTCCCCAGCGGCCGGCCGGTGTGCGGCTGATAATGAAATCGTTAAAGGGATGACCATCCACCCGGATGGGCTCGGTTTGCGAAGTGGCGAAATAGCCGGGACCGATACCATTGACCTGCACATTGTGTTTGGCCCATTCCGTCGCCATGTTACGGGTCAGCATTTTCAGGCCGCCTTTTGCCGCGGCGTAAGCGCCTACCGAATTACGCCCCAGCTCGCTCATCATGGAGCAAATATTAATAACTTTGCCCCCACCGCGCTGAATCATGCCGGGCACCACAGCCTTGCTCACCAGAAACACACTGGTGAGATCTGTGTTGATCACCTGCTGCCAATCGGCAAGCGGCATCTCCAATAGCGGGATGCGCTTGATAATACCGGCGTTATTGACCAGCACATCGATAGGTGCAAAATCTGACTCAATTCGCGCGATAGCATCATTCACCTGCGCTTCATCGGTGACATCAAATAACAGTCCGTCTGCCTGAAGACCCGCATCGCGATAAGCTGCGACAGCGGCATCCAGTTTTGTTTGGGATGACGCGCCGTTAATTACCAGACGCGCACCGGCCTTGCCCAGACCCATGGCCATCGCCATGCCCAACCCATGTGTGGCACCGGTCACCAACGCAGTTTTACCCGCGAGATCAAACAGCTCACTCATGGGTGCAGCCTCCGCTGGCAAGCATGGTAGGGGTTATGTGGTCCATATCGCCGTAGTCGAGGTTTTCACCCGCCATTCCCCAGATGAACACATAGTTGCTGGTTCCCGCGCCCGAGTGAATGGACCAGGGTGGCGACACCGCCGCCTGCTCATTAGCCAACCATAAATGGCGGGTCTGATCCGCTGGGCCCATAAAGTGACAAATGGCCTGATCTTCCGGCACTTCAAAATAGAAATAAGCTTCCATTCTGCGACTATGGGTATGGCACGGCATGGTGTTCCACACACTGCCGGGCTGAAGCTCCGTCATACCCATCTGCAACTGGCAGGTGGGCAACACACTGTTGACCAACAGCTTATTGATAGCACGCGCATTACTGGTTTCCAGGCTGCCCATTTGCACGATATCGGCGTCTGCGCGCGATACCTTGCGCACGGGAAAAGCCTGATGCGCCGGCGTGGAATTCAGATAGAATTTAGCCGGCTCAGCTGCAAACGCGGATTCAAAAACCACCGTGTGATCACCGCAACCGATGTACAACGCCTCTTTATAATCCAGCGCAATCGATTCGCCATTCACAATCACACGCCCTGCACCACCCACATTGATGATGCCCAGCTCACGACGCGCCAGGAAATGTGCCGCTTTGAACTGATTCGGCGCCACCAATTCCAACGGCCCCGAAACCGGCATAGCTCCGCCCAGCACAAAACGGTCGTAGTGGGTATAGGTCAGGTTGAGGCTGTCGGGCTGAAATAAGTCCGCCACCAGAAAATGCTTGCGCAGCTCGGCCATGGTGAAACGCTCGTAGGCGTCGGGGTGCACTGCAAACCGCTCTTCTGTGTTTACCTTGGACATAAAAATAACCTCTGATATTTACTGCAGCAGGCGGCTGATCTGCACGCTCGCCATTAAAAACGGTGCCAGACCTTTGATGTCATCAGCCACCACAGGTTCGCTCATGTAATAGCGGTAACTACCATCGCGACCAAAACCCAGGCCGGCCACCTGACAAATATTGTTAATGTGCACATCACCATCGGGGTCGCGACTCACAAATTGATTCACCACACCCTGATAGGACGCTAACGCATAAGGGCGATAGCTTTCCGGTAATACGCCCAGATTAATGCCCTTAGCCAGGGCGTACACAAACATGGACGACGCCGACGCCTCCTCATAGTTACCTGGTGCGTTCGGCTTATCCATCACCTGATACCAAACACCAGCCGGCGAACGGTGGGGCTTAATGGCTGACAGAAATTCCACCAGATAGGCTGTCAAACGCTCGCGTTCTGCCACCTTGTCATCCGGCAGAATCTCAAGCAGATCCACCAGCGCCATGGCATACCACCCCATGCCCCGGCTCCAGAACTCCGGCGATAGTCCGGTGGTTTGATCGGCCCAGGTTTGCGCACGTTCTTCATCCCAGGCGTGGTGCAATAAACCGTTGGCAGCCTTCAGTTTTTCATTCACCACATCAAACTCGTGCACGGCCTCATTGAGGCTGGCACCCTGCTCAAACATCAGGCTGTATTGTGCGAGGAAAGGCATACCCATATACACGCCGTCCAACCACAGCTGGCCCGGGTACTTTTTCTTGTGCCAGAAAGCCCCATTGGACGTTTTCGGATGGGTTGCGAGCTGTTTGCGCAATTCGGCCGCGGCGGTCGCAAACCGTGGTTCGCCCGTTTGCTGATACAGTCGCAACAGCATTTTGCCCGCGTTGATATTATCGATGTTGTAACTGTCGAGTTTGTAGGTATGTATTTGGCCATCCGGCGCCACGAAAGAACCCACAAGATCAGCGCCTGCAGCCGCATAGTTTTGCCCAAGCCCCGCTTGCGCCAGATCGTCGAAGGCCTGAGCCAACAGGCCGGTGGTGTACTCCCACTTGGCCGGCCTGTCACGCTCCGGGTCCCATCCGCCATAACGCAGCGGCCAGGCCTTGGTGCGCAATTCGGTATCGGCCATGTCACGCGCGAGCGACAGCACGGTATCTGCCGTTAAGCTATCTACGCTAACCGTTGGATTGCCCGCATGCACAATGTCTACCCGGGGCGCGAAGGTGAGTCGGTCGCTCCACCCGGCTACAGCCGCTTCGAACGCAATTTTATCCGCAATACCGGCGGGACCACCCGACCAGATGGCACCAAAATAGTATTCCAGTTGCCCGCTGGGCGCGCGCATCACACTCAGCCAGCTTTTATCGTCCTCGGTCTGTTCAGTGCGCAAGGCATTCTTGAACACCAACATCATGCCCAGATCATCACCCGCCAGGCTTTGCTTGCCCCAGGTGGATACAGCCGTATAAGCGTGGCCGGTGATATCGTCATCGCCCTGCACCAAAGGTGCGGCCTCCGATTTAACCAGGCCAATCACCAAGGGATGCACCGGCTCACTTAATTGCAGCTTCACCTGCACCAATGGGCTGCCCGCCGTCATGGTGAATTGCGCGCGCAGGTTTGTGGTCACACCATCAACCTGCCAACTACCATAATCGATAACAAAACTGGAAAGCAGCGGGCCCTTGTCGATAATGATCGCTTCACGCGAACTGGTGTGGCCCACCGGCACAACGTTTTTACCGTCCCAGTAACCAAAGCCACCCATGCCCAAAGATTGACCGACTTTTAACAGGTCCATGCCCCAGTCAGCCATCTGGTGATAGGAATCATAACCATCCAGACCTACCTGTTGTAAAACCAGATCAGATTCGCGCTTGCCAAAAATATCGAAGCCATTGCGCCAATCCAGATAAACACGGTAGCCGATGTGATCGGATTCAATCCCCGGGCCTTCGTAACGGATGTATTCGGAATGGTCGGTATATTGTCGCGGCAATTTCAGGCGCGGAACATTAATAAACTCACCACCCTGATACTGTTTACCCTGCCATTGGCCGCCCTGCTTGCGGGAAATTTCCGCCTGGGTGCGTGCTGCCGCCGTCAGCTGACTTGGCGTGGCAGCCACCGAAAAATTCATCTGAGCCGCGGCCGCCAGATCAATGCTTACCGCCAGCGCATCCGGCCGGCCATCGGCATCGCGATCCACCAGTTGCGACGGTAATTCTGCGCCCTCATGCCAGGCCGAGAGCGGGCCCTGAGTTGCGCCCAGACGCTCAAAATCAAGCATCAGTATTTCACTATTGCGCGCGACCAATTGGGCGTTGCTTACCCTCACCTCAGCCAAGCTAGCCGCTTTCGCCTGCGATGGTTTTTGCGGTTGATCCTGCGTGCGCTCAGCCCCACAAGCAGCCAGAGTTATCGCCAGCGCTACAACGAGAAAATATCTCATAGGTACATTATCTCTTTGTGTAAATAAAGCGGGCGCATCCCTGCGCCCCGTGTGTTCATCCGCTGTTGTCAGCCGTAATCAGAATGCGTAAGACGCACCCAGATAGAACTGACGACCGGTGTGATGATAAACCGAGCTGCGGATAGAGGAATCCACATACTGGTGGTTGTATTCATCGGTCAGGTTGATACCTTCGAAAGTGAACTTGAGCTGCTCGGAGAAATTATAGTTGAGAGCCATATCCACATTCTGGGTACCGATAGTACCTTCAATGTCGTTGCCATTGCGGCCGGGCACGCGGGTCAGATAATCATCACGCTTGGCCCAGGAGATGCGGGCACCGAACTTTTCGGTCTCATAGTAGAACGTCAGGTTATAGGTATTGCGGGACAAGCCTTGCAGATCATCAACAATGATGTTGCCATCGCTGTCTTCGCCGTATTCAACCGCCGAGTCCACATAGGTGTAGTTTGCTACTACACCAAAATCATTAAACAGCGGCTGCTGCCAGATCACTTCGAAGCCGTCGAGATCGCCGCCTTTGCCATTGCCTTTGCCGTCAACCTGCCAAAGATCATTGGCGCCGTATTGGCCGTTCGGATCCAGGATGGAGTTTGGCAAGCCAGTGGACGACCAGGGCACGCCCGCATCGGAAGTGCTCACCACAAAAGAATCAATTTTCTTTTTGAAGTAAGCCAATGCAACCAGGGCCTCATCGTCGTAGTACCATTCCGCCGACAGATCAAACGCATCAGCACGGAAGGGGTCGAGGTTCGGATTACCATATTTAACCACGCCGTTAAATTGATCCACAGAGCCGCCGGGTGTCAGATCGCCCAGGCCGGGTCGCGCCATGACTTTGGCGTAGGACAGACGGAGATTTACGTCTTCCACCGGAGACAAGACCACGTTCAGAGACGGCAGAGTATCGGAGTAATCACGATCCACAGTCACCTTCTGAAGCTCACCACCGATTGAGGTGTTGCCCGTAGATTCCAGTGAGGTGGTAACCTGGCGCACACCGAAATTACCGCGCAATGGCATGCCTGCCACTTCCGAATCCCAGTTCACTTGCACATAGAAACCGGTGTCTTTTTCCTTCACCGCACGATCATCCTGACTGCGCAGGCTGAGCGGTTGATTGTACAGATCCACAGCGGCTGCTGCGGCGGCAACATCTGGTGTGATCCAGGTGATGCCGTTCAGGCTGGTGAGGGTATACATATCACCCACCGGCAGATCCTGGCCATCGCTGGTCACTGCACTGACCCGGTTATCGCGGCGTGATTCAGTCACTTCAAAATTGTACTGCTTGTACGAAACACCCGCATCCACCGACCAGACATCGCTGATATCGTAGGTCAGATTGAACTGCGCGGTGTCAAACGAATTATCCACACTGTTCGGGCGATCACGGAAGTTGGTGTATTCAAAGTTATCCGGGTTAGTGAGGTCAAAGTTGCCCCAGCTCAGATCAACCATCTTGCTGTCGCTGCGCGCGTCGTAGGTGAAGGTATCTGGCGCATCAAACGCATCATAAATAATGGTGGTCTGGATCGGGTTATCGAACGCTGAATTTGAAGTCCCCAACAAACCACTGACGCGGAAGTTATCGCTGAACTCGTGACTGGCGGATACCGACAGCTGCTGGAACTTGGTGTTCAGCTCATCGTAGCGATTTTCAATACGGGTATCGAAGTCAGACAATGCCATGTAAGTCAGCGTGTTGTTCGAATCCAACTCATAGTCGACCACATCCATCTGGTTAGCGTTGCCATTTTCCTTGATGCTCACTTCCACAAACTCTTCCGAGCGGGTCGCATCAAAGTTGGACATCAGATAATCCACCGAAATATCCGTACGGTCGGTCGGTCGGAACTGCAGCGAGCCGGTGAGACCGAAGCGCTCTTGCTCATGGGATAAAACACCGTAACGCGGAATCCGTGGGTAGATACCATCGTTAACAGCATCAAACTCGGCCTGATCGGCACAGGCGGAGCAGCTGGCGAAATCTCGCTCTGACGACCAGCGAACAGCACTGAAACCTTCTTCCAGAATGTTGCGCTTGGAGTAAGAACCGGTGAGCGACCAGCCGATCGTTTCATCACCATTTTTACCCGCCACCAGGAAAGACGCGCGCGGATCAACTTCCTGCGCCAGATCGTTGTAACCAGCCTGGCCCGACAGACGGAATGTCAGATCATCTTTGTAGTCCAACGGCTTGCCGGTAGACAGATCAATGGTCGCGCCCAATGAACCCTCATCGATATCGGCCGATGCGGTTTTGTGCACAGTCAGACTATTAAACAGCTCTGAGGCAAAGGTATTGAAGTCAAACGCGCGGTCGCGGTTGGCACCACCCGAGGAGTCGGTACCACCGGTGGTAGACATGGCCTCCATACCGTTGATGCGTACGCGGGTAAACTGCGGGCCAAGACCCCGCACGGATACGTTGCGACCTTCACCGGCGTCGCGCGAAATGGCCACGCCCGGAATCCGCTGGAGCGATTCCGCCAGGTTCAGATCCGGAAAGTCGGCAATGTCTTCCGCCATGATCACGTCGCGTGATCCAACGGCATCGCGCTTCTGATTGAGTGCATTGGCCAGACTGTCGCGATAGCTGGCAGTTACTGTGATCTCTTCCAGTACCGCCGAGCCTTGCTCTTGAGCCAGGGCGGACTGTGATAGCGCAGGGGTTGCCAACGCTATGGCCGCTACCAGCGGCTTGATTTTGCAGGCGTTCATGTTATCTCCCGATCGAATTACTTGTCTTTATATGCATCGATACAGCACATGCAGTGCATTACCTAAACTGGTAATGCAGACCATCCTGACACACTAGTATTACCAAATCAACCCGTTTTGGCAGCTATTTGGTAATACCAATTAGCTTAACTCAATTTACCAAACACCCGCAAACACCCAGAAAGGCCGCGCTGAGTGAGGCTCTCAGCTCCATAGCCCGTCACGCGGCAGCCCATTAATATTTGGCCTTACCAAACCAACAAGTCCCAGCCCGGGTTTCAACAACAGTCGCAGACCATAAACACACAAGGCGCCCACGGGCGCCCTGCGTTATTGGAAAGCTGGCTCCGGTATTCAACGCACCACCTGCTCCAGCGTCAGATCCGGTGCATGCTCGATGATGTCGGCTTTTGCCACCCGACCAAACTGTGCGCGCCTGAGGGTAATGGCACCCACCGGGTTGTGGGCAAAGCCACGCAAATGAAACACCCGCTCCACCTGATCACAGCGAAGATCCTCCACCAGAATATCGCGCACGGTGGGCATATGCTCACCCGCCTCGCCTTCTTCGTAATGAAAATTCACCACCAGCGCTTCCTGCGCCTGCTGAATGTGAACGTGACGCACGCGCACTTTCTCGATAACACCACCGCGCCGGGCATTGGTTTTGAACCGCAGCGCACGTTCCAGATGCGGGCTGTTCATGCTGCAATGTTCCATGAAAATGTTGCGGGCGCCGCCGGAGATTTCGCTGCCCAGCACCAACCCGCCGTGGCCATCCCGCATTTCGCAATGGCGCACCACCACATTTTCCACCGCCACCCCCACCCGGCGGCCGTCCTCATTGCGGCCGCTTTTGAGTGCAATACAGTCATCACCTGTGTCGAACACGCATTGTTCGATTAGCACGTTTTTACAGGACTCCGGGTCACAGCCATCGTTGTTGGGGCCGTGGCTGCGACAAGTCACGCCGCGCACCACTACGCTTTCACACAACACCGGATGCAGCAACCAGAAGGGCGAATTGACCAGCGTCACGCCTTCAATTTTGACCTGGTTACAGGCATAGAACTGTACGAAGGCGGGCCGCAGGAAGCTGCCCTCGGCATAGTGACGTTCACGCGGGTCCACGCCCGCCAGCACATCGGCCTGCAATGCATCGCGCGCCGGGCGCTGATCTTCACCCTCAATCAGATCCCAATGCCGTTCTTTGTGCGCGCCCTTCCAGGGCCACCAGGTCTGGTCATTGGCATTGCCATCCAGCACGCCGCCGCCGGTGACAGCAATATTCTGCTGGCCATAGGCATAAATCAGTGGCGAATAGCCCATCATCTCCATGCCCTCCCAGCGGGTAAACACGGCGGGCAGGTAGCGCGACGGGTCGGTGACAAAAGACAGCGTCGCCCCTTCCGCCACGTGCAACTCCACGTTGGATTTGAGATGAATAGCCGCGGTCTGATAAACCCCCTTGGCGCACACCACGCGCCCGCCGCCGGCCGCATGAGCAGCGGCAATGGCATCGGCAATGGCCCGAGTGGCATCCTCGTCGGAATCGGCCACCGCACCAAAATCCTCCACCACAAAATCGCGCTCGGGAATCTGCACTTCGCGTATGGACTGCACTATCTGATCCGCCAGTTGCCAATCATCCGCTATTGGTGATTTGACAGCACCCGGCTCCCGCGCGGAGCAGGCCAACAGGGCGCCGGCTGAACCTGCGATGGACAGTTGCAGAAATTGACGTCGGGGCAGCATGGCCTCAGCTCCTTTTTTACGTGTGCGACTTGTGAAATAACCTGGCCGGAGTGTGCCCCAGCAACAACCAAAACTCAACATTTGGTATTACCAATATGACAAAGCATCACCCAAACCAAAAACCAGAATAATCATAACCTATTGAAATACAAGAAAATAAAATTTAAGCCACACAAGACTGACAATTTTTCAACCGTTAAACCAAAGTAAAGCCAGGACACAAACTAATTGCGGTATGAC
Organism: Simiduia agarivorans SA1 = DSM 21679; assembly: GCF_000305785.2. Lineage (NCBI taxonomy): Bacteria > Pseudomonadati > Pseudomonadota > Gammaproteobacteria > Cellvibrionales > Cellvibrionaceae > Simiduia > Simiduia agarivorans. Next base: position 2,294,788 of record NC_018868.3, read on the forward strand.
CAATTTAAGTTAAACTGGCACCACGATTAAGCCACACCGTGATTACCATGACCCACGCCATTCACCTGCACCCCGACGATAACGTGTTATTGGCCCTGACGCCTCTCGATGAAGGACAAGCGCTGCCAGTGGGCGGTCATTGCATTCAACCGGTACCGGCCATGCACAAAGTGGCGATAACCGACCTGCCCGCGGGCGCGGCCATCCGCAAATACGGCCAGGTCATTGGCCAGGCGAGCCAACCGATCCGCGCGGGCGAACATGTGCACGTGCACAATTGCGTGATGGCAGGCGAAACCCGCAGCCACCATTTCTGCAGCAACCTGCGCGACACACCCTTTGTGGCACCCGCGGACCGGGCACAATTCATGGGCTATCAGCGCGCCGATGGCCGGGTGGGCACGCGCAATTTCATGGCGCTGGTGACCACCGTCAATTGCTCGGCCACCACCGCCCGACACATTGCGCACCAGGCGCAGGTGCAGGGCCTGCTCAATGACTATGACCAGATCGACGGCCTTGTGCCCCTGGTGCACAGTTCCGGTTGCGGCATGAACCCCAACAGCCGGGGCGGCGAGTTGCTGGCCCGGACCTTGTCCGGCTATGCCGCGCACCCGAATTTTGGTGGCGTGATCCTGTTAGGTCTGGGCTGCGAAGCGATGCAATTAAAACAGCTGATGGAAAGCCAGGGCCTGCAGGAATCCGATACCTTCCGCGCCTACACCATTCAACAGCAGGCCGGCACGCGCAAATCCATTGCGTACGGTCTGGATCAGTTGCGCGAGATGCTGCCCTCGGTCAATCGCGCCCGGCGCACACCGGCCGACGCCAGCCACCTGACACTGGCCGTCCAGTGCGGCGGTTCCGATGCACTGTCCGGCGTCACCGCCAACCCGGCGCTGGGGCGCGCCGCTGATACGCTCATCGCCCACGGCGGCACGGTGATCTATTCGGAAACGCCGGAAATCTACGGCGCCGAACACCTGCTGACCGCACGCGCCGAAACGCCGGAAACCGCGCAAGCGCTCGCCGATTTAGTGCAATGGTGGGAGCACTACACGCTCATGCACGGGGTAGAACTGAACAACAACCCCTCGCCCGGCAACAAAGCCGGCGGGCTCACCACCATTCTGGAAAAATCCCTGGGCGCCATGGCCAAAGGCGGCAGCACCAATTTGCGTGGCGTGTTCCAGTATGCCGAACGGGTCAACACCCGCGGGCTGGTATTCATGGACAGCCCCGGCTTTGACCCGGTATCTGTCACCGGGCAGGTGGCATCGGGCGCGAACGTGATCTGCTTTACCACCGGCCGCGGCTCGGCTTTCGGCAACAAGCCCGTGCCCAGCCTGAAGCTCGCCAGCAACACCGCCCTGTATGAACGCATGCAGGAAGACATGGACATCAACTGCGGCAAGGCCATCGAACCCGGCGGCAGCCTGGCGGCGTCGGGCGAGGAGATCTTCCAGACCATTCTGCGCACCGCCTCGGGCGAGCGCACCGCCAGCGAAAAGCTGGGCTACGGCGACAACGAGTTCACGCCCTGGCACATAGGCGCGGTGGTTTAGGGCCCGGCCCGATTCATTCCGCGCCGGCAATGCGGGCGCGCCAACGGGCCAGATCCCGTTCCGGTTGCCAACGATCACCGAAGGCCAGTGCGGGCGACACCCGCACCGGTGGCATATTGGTCGCCGCCCAGGCCGGCAAGGGACTGAAATCCACCGATGCAGCACCGGAAAAATAATAGCGATCACCCCAATGGTTGGGCCTGTCGCGCGTCGGCTCATCGGGGTAGGTTTTACGGTACAGGGGCTGCCGGTTCAGGTGCCGGTCGAAGCGCGGATTGATCAGCCAGAAGCTGGCATCGTAGTGGCGCCGGCCCAGCCGATAACCCGGCTCGCCGGAAAACCGGCTGTTCACCACCACCAACGCTTTGGCCGGATCACCGTCCCCGTCGTGCCAGAGTGCGTGGCCCGGCGAGCGGGTGAAGAATTCGCTGTCGGTAATGTAGGCCCAGCCGCGCGGGCACACCTGATCCACATAGCCTTCGAAATAACAGCGACTGTGGTAGTACATCCCATTCTTGTCCCACAGGCTGAGGGTATCGGCACCGCCACTGATCAGGCGGCAGTTGTCGGTGATGATGCGGGTGCCCTGGAGAGACCGCACCGCAAACTGATGGTCGTGATCGCCGGTGCGCTGGCCGTAACTGTTTAGCACGGTGAGATCCAGCAGCGCCACGTCCGAGGCATTGATATTCACCACCGCGGCACCCCAATCGGTCTCCGCATGCGCGCGCCAGTGCTCGCGCAATTCAGCGAATTCAATAATGGTTTTGTCCGGCCCGGCACCCACTAATGCCAATTGGTCCCGGGTGATGTATACCTTTTCCAGGTATTGCCCGGCGGCGATGTGTATCACCACTGGCCCGTCTATTCCATTAGCCGCGTCCACCGCTGCCTGAATGGTGGCGTAAGTCTGATCGGGCCCCACGCGCAAGTGACTGGCCGGATGGGCCAAACCCGACACCAGACAGAAAAAAAACAGGCAGTAACGCAACATGGGCAAATCCCGGCTTGTTATTGTGAGGGGACCTAGTGTAGCATTTTGGTCTTACCAATATAACAAAACATGTATAACCAAATGCTGACCACCCTGACTGGCGTGCGACAGCATTGACCATCAACCGACAGAGGCACCCATGGGCAAACTACTGGGACTGACACTGCTGAGCCTGGCCCTGGCCATCACCGGCTGCAAAGGTCAGGACACCACCAAGCGGCTCAAGCTCGCGCACACGCTGGATACCAGCCACCCGGTTCATCAGGGCATGGTGGCCATGGCCGAACGGCTGAATACCATTTCCGGCGGTGAACTGACCATCGACATTTACCCCAGCGGCCAGTTGGGGTCCGAACGGGAAATGATCGAACTACTGCAAATCGGCAGCCTGGCCATGACCAAGGTGTCCGCCAGCCCGATGGAAAGCTTTGTACCGGAAATGAAAGTGTTCAGCCTGCCCTACGTGTTCCGCGATGAGGACCATTTCTGGCGCGTGCTCGACAGTGATCTGGGCAAACAGCTGTTAGTGGCTGGCGAGCGGGTGCGCCTGCGCGGACTGTGTTACTACGATGCCGGTGCCCGCAGCTTTTACACCACCGACCGCGCCATCAATACGCCCGCCGACCTGGAAGGCCTGAAAATCCGCGTACAGAAAAGCCAGACCGCCGTGGAAATGGTGAGCACGCTTGGCGGTTCCGCCACGCCTATTTCCTTTGGCGAGTTGTACACCTCACTGCAACAGGGCGTGGTGGACGGTGCGGAAAATAATCCGCCCAGTTTTTATTCCTCCAAGCATTACGAAGTGTCGAAATACTACAGCCTGGACGAGCACAGCTACGTGCCCGACATGCTACTGGTGAGCGCGCACGTGTGGCGCAACCTGTCGGCCCAACATCAACAATGGTTGCAGCAGGCCGCGGATGAGTCGGTGCCGGTGCAACGGGCGCTGTGGAAGCAGCAAACGGAAAAAGCGCTGGCGGAAGTACAGGCCGCTGGCGTCACCGTTATTTATCCCGACAAGACACTGTTCGCACAGCAGGTCAGCCCCATGCACAGTGCCCTCGAAGGCACGCCCGTGGGTGAGCTGTTAAATACCATCAAATCATTGTAAGGCGGACCTGATGAAACCCTTGATTTCGCTGCTCGACCGCAGCCTGTACTGGCTGCTGGCATTGCTGATGACCCTGATGGTGCTGGATGTGACCTGGCAGGTGCTCACCCGGTTTGTGATGAGCCAACCGAGTTCCTTTACCGAGGAACTGGCTGGCTTTCTATTAATCTGGATCGGCATTCTCGGCTCGGCCTATGCGTTTCGCTTTAACGCCCATCTGGGGCTGGATCTCATTACCGCCAAACTGACGGGTGCGTCCGCCCTGAATGTCAGACGCATCGGCCTGCTGGTGAGTTTTGCCTTTGCCGCCGGGGTCATGGTGTTGGGTGGCGGCTACCTGGTGCAGATGACATTTGAACTCAATCAGGTGTCGGCGGCACTCGGCATCCGCATGGGTTATGTGTACCTGGCCGTGCCCTTCAGTGGTTTGCTGATTTGTGTTTACGCCCTGGCGTTTTTATTCAACGGCCTCGATGCCGATCAATCCTATTCACAATAACCGGGGCTGCTATGGACATCTCTGTTTGGGTACTGCTGATCACCTTTGTGGTGCTGCTGTTTATCAACGTACCAATTTCCATTTGTATCGGCATGGCCACGCTGCTGACCATGTTGTTCACCATTGACGGCGGGCCTGCGATCACCACCATTGCCCAACGCATGGCCGGCGGCATAGAAAGTTTTGCCCTGTTGGCGATTCCGTTTTTTATCCTGAGCGGCATGTTGATGGGCCAGGGCGGCATTGCCCGCCGATTAATCAATTTTGCCAAAGTCATGATCGGCATGCTGCCCGGCGGCCTGGCCTATGTGAATATCGTATCCTGCGCCCTGTTCGGCGCCATTTCCGGTTCGGCCGTGGCCGCCACCAGCGCCATCGGCGGCTTCATGATTCCGGTCATGAATAAAGAAGGTTACGACAAAGACTTCAACGCAGCCGTTACCGTCGCCTCATCCACCTCCGGCCTGTTGATTCCACCCTCGAATATTCTGATTGTGTATTCACTGGCTTCTGGCGGTGTATCCATTGCAGCCCTGTTTATTGCCGGCTATTTGCCCGGTATTTTACTGGCGCTGTCATTGATGGCCGTGTGCGGTATCTGGGCCAAGCGTAAAGGCTACCCGGTAGGCGAGCGCACCAGTCTGGGCGACAGTCTGCGTATCGCGCTCGACGCCATTCCCAGCCTGTTCCTGATTGTGCTGATCATTGGCGGTATTGTGGGCGGCATTTTCACACCCACCGAGGCCAGCGCCATTGCCGTGCTGTACGCGTTGATACTGAGCGTGTTTATTTACCGCGAAGTGAGCCTGAAACAGTTGCCGGACATTCTGGTGAAATCGGCGATTACCACCGCCATCGTCATGTTCCTCATCGGCACCAGCAGTGCCATGAGCTGGATTCTGTCTTACGAAAATATTCCGCAATCCATTTCCGCCGGCTTGTTGGAATTATCCAGCAATCCGATCGTAATTCTGCTCACCATCAACCTGATTTTGCTGGCCGTGGGGATCTTCATGGACATGACCCCGGCGGTGCTGATTTTCACGCCGATCTTTTTGCCGGTGGCCAGCGAACTCGGCATGTCGCCGCTGCATTTCGGCATCATGATGGTACTGAACCTGTGCATTGGCTTGTGCACACCGCCGGTGGGCAGCGTGTTGTTTGTGGGCGCGAGTATTGCCAAAACCAGTATCACCCAATTGATCCGGCCGCTGTTGCCCATGTACCTGGCCATGTTCATCGTGCTGATGCTGGTGGCTTACATCCCGGCATTGTCTGAAGCGTTACCGCGTTTGTTCGGACTCTACTGATGAACCCTCTGAGGCGCTGCGGCCTCTGGCTTGCCGCATTACTGCTATGCACCCATGCGACCGTTGCCAGTGAGCCACCGGTGGTTCGCCTGCACCTGGCAGGTGATTCCACCCTGGCCGACAAACACCCGAAAGATTTTCCCGAGACCGGCTGGGGCACGCCCTTCGCGACATTTTTTGGCGACGCGCTGCAGGTAATTAATTACGCCCAGAATGGCCGCAGCACCCGTTCATTCCGCGATGAAGGCTTGTGGGATCAGCTATTAGCAGCCATCCAGCCCGGCGATTGGGTGATTATCCAGTTCGGCCACAACGATGAAGCCAAACACAAGCGCGAGCGCTACAGCTCGCCAGCGCAATTTGAAGCCAATCTGACCCGGTTTGTGCGCGAGGTGCGTGAACGAAACGCAACGCCGATACTGGCCACACCGGTCACGCGCCGGAAATTTTCCGGTGACCTTATCGTTGAAACGCACCCGCTCTACAGTGAACGAGTGGCAAATGTCGCCAAAGCACAAAATATTTTACTGCTCGATCTGGATAGCATCACCCGGGACTGGTTCAGCGCACAAGGCGACGCCGCCTCGCGCCTGCGTTTCATGCACCTGGCGCCGGGTGACCACCCCAATTATCCGGTCGGTGTCAGCGACAACACTCACTTCAATGAATTGGGCGCACGTGAAGTGGCGCAACTGGTGCTGAGGGAGTTACGCCTGCTAAAGCATCCGCTGATTCAATACCTGCGCACACCCGACCCCAAACACCTGCAGCTGGAATACACGGTCGAACGGCCAAGCCACTGAGCAGCTTTCACAAAATCTGCACATTCTCTCCACGCTTGTTGCACTGCGCCCCAATAAGGTAGCGGCAACCCCCTCAGGAGAGAGACTATGCAAAGCCTTTGTTTTTCGCGCAGGCTCAGCGCCTGTTGCGCCATCGCGCTCTTGAGCGCCTGTGGCGGCTCATCTGACAGCGACAACCTGACACCCATTGTGGAGGATACCGATGCGTCCACCAGTGCATGCACCCATGCTGTAACCGAGCTGTCGGGCGCCTATTTGTTTTTCGGCAGCAACGTCACGGTGACCCTGTCTGACGATGGCTGCGAGGTCACCTTCGAGGCCGCTGGCAAACCCGATCACACCTCACCCTACTGGAACCCAGATAACCGCAGCGGTTTATACGAAGCGCCTGGCGCTGAAACAGACATAGCGCACATGTCGCCCGGATACATTGAAGATTATTCCAACCGCTACTACCTCACCACACCGGTGGCCCCGGAAAAAGCCGGCAGCAGCACCGCCACCCGATTGGGTGCCGTTGGGATTGCCACCTCCGGCGCACCGATTTTCAATGATCAGGAAGGTCCGAACGTGGCGTTGCAACTGGGCGTAATCCAGGGTTTTGATCGCAATGGTGCCCACACCGGGCCCGAGGTCTATCACTACCATCTGGAACCCAAGGCGATTTCCGATGATGACGATGCCTTAGTTGGCGTAATGGCGGATGGCTTTTTTCTGTACGGACGCAAGTGTTATGGCGTGGGCGACTACCCCACCGACCTTGACGAGTCGGGCGGACATACCACCTTCACCCAGCACACCTTCGGCGACAACCAATATCACTATCACATCCAGAACACGCTGTATCTGAATGCCTATTATCTGGCATTTCCCGGTGACTATCAGGGCACCTACTATGGCATCAGTAACTGATCGCTGGCCCGCGCGCGGGTTGCTGGCCATCGGCGCGCTGCTGATGGCCGCGCTGTGCTACCAGGTCATCACCGGGCCCACGGTATTTCTTGAGCAACTGACACTCGACAGCAAAGGCCTGCGCCTCTATCGCGATCGCCCCTTCACCGGTACGGCGGTGAGCTATCACGACAACGGCGCACTGCGTTCGGCACAGCAGTTCCGAGAGGGCCGGCGCCACGGCTATTTGCGCGAGTGGTTTGAAGAGGGTCAGCTCGCTTTTGATGCCAGTTTTGCCCGGGGAGAACGTCACGGGTTAATGAAAAGCTGGTGGCGCAACGGCAATCCGCGTTCATCCAGCTTTTACCTGCACAATCAGCTGGATGGCGAGTCCCTGCACTGGTACCGCACCGGTGAAAAGTTCAAACGGCTTTATTACCGGCAGGGTAAACCGGAAGGCCTGCAGCAGGGCTGGCGCCAGAACGGCAAGCTGTTCAGCAACTACGAATACCGCAATGGCCGGCTTTACGGCCTGAACAAAGCCAATTTATGCGTGGAATTAAACAATGAAGACATTGCTCAGTTTACTCAGCTTAACTAGCCTGCTGACCCTGCAGGCGATTGCCAGCGACACACTGCCCTTTTATCAGTCGGCAGATTTTACCCCGCATTGGTTGACACCCGATTCGAAAGCGGCGCAGCAATTCCACCGGATTCCTGCTTTCCGCTTTACCAATCAATTCGGCGAAACGGTTACCGAGGCACTGGTTGATGGAAAAATTTACGTGGCAAATTTTTTCTTTACTACCTGCCCCGGCATTTGCCCTGCCATACGGTCAAAACTGGTAAAAGTTCACGAGGCATTTGCGCAGGATACCGGCGTGATGATTCTGTCCCACTCCATCCGTCCGCAGCATGATACCGTGGACATTCTGCAGGACTATGCCAAACACAATGGCATTACGGGACGCCAGTGGCAACTGCTTACCGGTGACCGGGAGCGCACCTACCGGTTAGCGCGCGATGCCTATTTTGCCAACGAAGATCTGGGTGAAGTGCAAAGCAGTGACGATTTTCTGCATACGGAAAACCTGCTGCTGATCGATCAGCACAGGCACATCCGGGGTGTGTACAACGGCCTGAATGCGGCCTCGGTGCAAAACCTGATTGACGACATTCACCGGCTCAAAGCCGAGTCGTCGAACTTGTAACCGGCACCATAAATAGACCCGATCAGCTCAGTTTCCGGCTGCAGCAAAGCCAGTTTTTTGCGCAGCTTCTTCACGTGGCTGTCAATGGTCCGGTCCGACACGATGCGACGGTCGGGGTAGATGGTGTCCATCAGATGGCTGCGGGACACAATCCGGCCCGGTCGCGCCATCAGGCAGGCCAATAGTTCAAATTCCACCTGGGTCAGCGTTTGTTCCTGCTCGCGCAGCCTCACACATAAACGCTCGCGGTCGAGGATAAATGTGGTTGCCGGCGCGGGGATCTCTGCCATCTGCTGCTGGCGCCGCAACACGGTTTTGATGCGCGCCACCACTTCGCGCGCACTGAACGGCTTGCAGATATAATCGTCGGCGTGCAATTCCAGCCCCAACAGCCGATCAATTTCATCCACGCGGGCGGAAATCATCAACACCGGCACCTGCGAGAACTGACGGATTTCCTTCAGCAGCTGAAAGCCGTCTTTACCCGGCAACATCACATCCAGCGTCACGGCGGCCGGCTGGTGTTGTTGCACCCAGGCGATGACCTGATTGCCGTCCGCCAGGCTGTGTGCATCGAACCCTGACGCGGCCAGATAATCACATAACACTTCGGCCAGCGTCGGTTCGTCTTCCACTACCAGTATTTTAGGTTTCATGGGTTGTTTTTCCGCCAAACACCATTGTCATTTTAATCCCGCCCAGGGCTGAAGCCGACGCACTCAGACTGCCCCCGTGCGCCTCCACAATGCGGCGGGCAATGGCCAGGCCCAGCCCGCTGCCACCGGTGCTGCGATTGCGCGAACTGTCGGCGCGGTAAAGGTGATCGAACAAGCGGGGCAATTGCTCGGCGCTGACACCGGGTGCGCTGTCTTCTACGGTAAGAATAACCCCGCTGTTGTCGGCACGCAGGCGAACCTGAATACGGCCGGGCGGGTCGGTGTATTTAATGCTGTTGCCGAGCAGGTTTTGCAACAGCTGGTGCAAGCGCGCCGAATCGCCCGGCAGCATAATATCCGTCGGCCCATCGAACGTCAGATCCAGCCCCCGGGCACCCGCCCAGGCCTGCATCTGGCGCACACAATCACTGCACAACTGATGCAGGTCCACCGGTTCACGTGGCGAATTGAACGAATGAAATTCCGCAGACGCCGACGCGTTGAGGTCATCAATCAGTGTTGCCAGTCGTTCAATCGCCGCGTGCACCACCTGCAGATTGTCGCGTTGGATGGGCTGGATACCATCGAGCATGGCTTCGAGTTTAGCCATGGCCGCCGCCGTGGGCGTACGTAATTCATGGGAACTGTCGGCCAGCCATTGGCGACGGAAATTTTCTGTGTTCTGCAATGCCAGGCGCAGATCTTCGAGGTGCTGCGCCAGATCGCCAAATTCATCGGGGGCGAGCACCAGGCGGTCCGGCCGCGCCACAAGATCACCGCCGGCCAGGCGCCGGATTTCCTGTTTGATACCGTCCAGGCGCCGGTTAAGGTAGCGCGCCATCAACAATGCCAGCGCGAGCGCCAGCAACAGTGCCACCGCCAGCGACCACCACTGTGCCTGCAGCTGACTTTCGTACAGGGTTTTCACCACCGCGTCAGCCAACGGCTCGCGCTGCGGTACGGCCAACCAGCCCACCGGGCGCCCGTCTTCTGAAGCCTTGATTGCGAGCAGCAATTGACCGGGAGGCAAGGGCTCGTGCGCCGGTGCGTTTCCCCGACCGCGGGGCGGGAAGATAACCCGGCGCTCCGCATCCAGAATAAACAAGGGCATCATACGCATGGGTGGCCCCGGGCGGGCCTGTGGCTGTACATCCGTGTTACGCGTATGCGCATCAAGCAAGGCATGCACTGCGCGACGATCCGCCAGCCACGGACGCCAACCACCCGCGCTGACATAGGCCGCGCCCAGTGCGTCGGCCAGTGGCTGGAAGGCGGCGCGCTGGCGGGCATCTTCAAATTGCGACAGATCGGCCCGCAGCTGCAGTTGCAAGGCATAGAGCACCCCGCTGAACGCAGCCACCAGCACCACTAGCAAGGCGATGAATAATTTGCGGCCTACGGACATACACTGCCAAGTCCAGAGAATGAAAAGGAGAGTCTACCGGGTACAAGCGGACGACCCCAGCGCCAGCCCCTGCGATTCCACATTTGTTTCACAATTTGTGCAACTTTGCTGCGCCTGAGCACGCCATGATCAAGCCTCCATTTAACGCCGAGGATCAATCCATGCGCACCCCATTATGCCTATTCCTGTCATTCGCTATCAGTTCATTCGCATTGGCACAGCCATCGGACGGTGACAAGGGTAAACGCAAGCCGCCCGAAGAGGCGATCACTGCCTGTGCCGATGCCAGCGAAGGTAGCCAGGTCAGCTTTACTCTGGCCAACGGAGACACCATCAACGGAACCTGCGTGAATCACCGGGGCCAGCTACTGGCAATTCCGGACGAGCACCTGGCGCGGATGAAGCGGGAAAAAACCGGGGAATAAGCCCAGCATAGCCTGAAAAAACGCAATCGCTTGGCATGGCGTGGTCGCCACGGATATAATCTGATCGTTTGGACGCCCAATTAATCAGATACTTAAGTCCGCCGGAGACAGCCATGCCCAACACTCCCTTGATCAGCGTATTTTTGGCCAGCTGCCTGCTACTCACAGCCTGCGGCGGCGGAAGTTCAGAGCCGGCGCCCGCCCCGACTCCGACTCCGACTCCGACTCCGACGCCAACCCCGACCCCGACCCCGACCCCGACCCCGACCCCGACCCCGACCCCGACCCCGACCCCGACCCCGACGCCAACGCCAACGCCAACGCCAACGCCAACGCCAACGCCAACGCCAACGCCAACGCCAACGCCAACGCCAACGCCAACGCCAACGCCAACGCCAACGCCAAGCGTAGCCCTTGCCCCTTATCAGGCAAGCGATAATTTTGATGCTCTGTTGGATGCATCCAAACTGCAGGCGCCCACCAGCAGCACGCTGATTGCACAGGGCAATTTTGACAGTGCCGATGCCCACAACCGTTATTTTTACAGCCCGTCGGATGCACCCGATGAAATGGTATTTGTGGCCGACGGCGCCAGCAGCCGCAGCGAGCTACGCCAGATGAGTGAATGGTACTCAGGCGATGCCGGCAACACGATGAGTGGCAGCTTTCATCTGGTGGACCCGCTCGCGCAAACCGTTGATCAGCTCACCGTGATGCAAGTGCACACCACCGACGAACCCAAAAAACCGCTGGTGCGCATCGCCTGGATGCGTGAGAAAAATGGCCTCTCCGATCACTTCTGGGCGGTGGTGAAAGATGATCTGATCGAGGCGGGCGAATACAGCTGGATTCCCATGGGCCAGCGCAACAGCAATGGCAACAGCGTAAGCATTGATGTGGCAGCAAACCGATTGACCATCGCCATGGATGGTCAGGATTATGTGACCGACAGAGCACTGGATTACTGGGCCAGCAACAGCAACTACTTCAAGGCCGGCGTCTATTTACAGACCGATGGTCACGCCGAGGTACATTTTACCGAGCTGGACTATCAGCGCACGCCGGCACTGAATGCCGCATTACCGCCCTCCGGCAATTTTAATCTGGACAACTGGAAAATTACCCTGCCCTATTCCAAAGACGAGTTTTTTGGCAGTGGCGGCAGCAGTGCAGCGGAAGTCAAACCCTTTGATCTGAACCCCGATGGCGTGGCACCTCTGAACGATGGCTTCACCGAGAGTGGCAGTTTTGTGACCGCTGCCGACGGCGCCATGCGCTTCATGGTTGACCTGGCCGACCCGCGCGTGGCCTCCACCACCAACTCCAGTTACGCCCGATCTGAGTTGCGCGAACTCTACGACTGGAGCCCGGGAGAAAGCGACAGTCAGGCAAACTGGTCACCCGCCGGCCGGCATCTGCTCAATGCACGTGTATCGGTTACCGAGTATTTTGCCGACGACCCACAAACCGTGGTGGGCCAGATACACGCCAAGGATTCCAGCAAAGCACTGGTAAAATTGCAGTGGGATGGCCCCGCCAAGCCCGTGCGCGCCATCATCAACGCACACCCGGTGGAAGGTAACCCGTTTAACCTGACCTTTTCAGACTACGGCAATCCAGGCACTCAGCCCTTTGACTACAGCATTGTGCTTGAAGATGAGACCATAACCGTCACCGTGGGCAATGAATCAAAAAGCGTGGTTTTTGGTGAAGGCAATATGAGTACACTTTGGAGTGACCATGTGTACTATTTCAAAGCCGGTAATTATGCGCAGGCGTCCATTGGTTCAGCAGGCCGGTTTGTGGTGAATATTTACCAGCTGTCGGTAGAGCATCAATAGAAGCGATTTAAACGCCAGCAGTCTGTTGGTCCTCCCCGTGCACGCGAAAGGCTAATCAACAGACTGCTAACACGAGTCGCACCCGCGCTTTTTTCGTATAAACACGTACGTTCAGCGATTGATATCGCAGGCCTGTTGGGAACACGCGGCCAGAGCCGGCACATCAGCTACATCATTCATAAACAAATCATCTGTGGCCGCGTACAGCAGCAGGGATAACACCGCCACCACCAACAACATCAATTGCCATCCGGGAATCACTTTCATAGGTCAGCCTCAGGGTCTGTTTCTCTCTCCTTGCTCCCGTGTATCCTTCCACGTCCTTTATCCTTAACCAAAAAAAGCCCGGCAATGCCGGGCTTTCTTACGGGCTTTCCGATCAATCAGCGGTCCAGCTGCTACCCGGACCGACCATGTCTTCGGAGATGTAGATCAACGCATCCAAATCCGCACCAATACCGGCATCGGGACCCGCTCCTTCAACCATGTTATTGGCATCCGGCGTGGTGAGCGTTGCGCCGTTTTCCGCGCCGAACAGGTTGCCATCCATGCCTTGCTTGAAGTTGAAAGAGCCGCTTTTAGACAAGGTGTCTGAGTAGATATGCACATTGTCGTAGTCGGAGCTCGCCTCAATGGCACAATCATCTATGACCGCAGTACGGCCACTGCCGTTGGTGTTGCCATTAATCGAGTTAGCTGAGTCCTGGTTCGCAATCAACAGACCATCCACATCAATCACAATACTGGCCAAACCACAGTTTTTACTGCCGAACTGCAGCGCATACTGTGCGTTAACCACTGTGTTGTTACTGATGGTCAGCGTTTTATTGATGCTGCCATCAGCTATCACAGCGCCATTGCCGTCCCCAGTCAACACTTCGGAATTGACGAGCAGTGCCGCACGCTGACTGGATGTGGTGCGAATGTTATTGATGTAGTTGTTGCTGATGGTGTGGCCCAATGGGGCGAACGAAATACCACCATCATCCTTATCATCGCCAGCAGAAATAATGATATTACTATCCACAGTTGAGCCAAAACCGTCTTCAAGTGCTATCTGGCCGGTGGAATTCACCACAGTATTATATCGGATCGTATTCCGGCTGGATTGCACTTTGATTAGTCGGCGGTCAACATTCACATTGCTGAACAGGTTATATTCAATCGTCGTCAGGCCATCTTCTTTACCATCAGAGGATGTAGAACGCCCCAACTGAATTGCGTAGCCCGATGAGTTGCGATTATCGATATCACCAGAAGGCAATGTGAAGTCCTTGAACAGGTTATAGCGGATGCTGTGACCTTCGTTGTTATCCGGTGTATTGTTAACGTAGATGGTAATGGCAGAACCTTTTTGTTCGGCATTTTTTGCCGCAAATACGTTGCGCTCAATAACCGACTGAAAGCCTTTCAGAGATACATAATGATATTCACCCGAAGCATCTGCCTGACCGTTAAAGGTGTTGTTCGACAAAACCGCTCCGCTACCCTCCATATAGACAGAAGCCGGTCCCGTCGACGCACAACTGCTACCGCTCGATAGGCTTAAATCGTTGAAGGTCATGCCATCCAGTACCGAGCCCGCGCCTAACACGATACAGCTAGTACCGGAAACGATTGGCGCCTGCCCAGCAACCGCTTGCACTGTAACACCGTCGCCAATCGATAGCTCTGGCATATTGGCATAGTCGCCTGCCTGCACACCGATCACATCACCAGACGCGGCAGCACCAACGGCCGAGGCCAATTCGGCTTTATTGCTGACAAGCGCACTATAGACAATACCATCGGCAGAGGACGTCAGCGATTCATCAAAGCCATCATCATCGGTGTAACTTGCCGTTACAGAAATGGCGGCACCGACTTCAGCGGCTGTTAGTGTGTATGACGAAGCATTGGCATTGGCGATCGCCTGCCCATCAGCCATCCACTGATAGCTTACGCTGCCACTGATACCGTTGGCATCGGTGGGCGCGGCAACGGTCAGTGCTTCACCAACCACCAAAGTGCCCGATATCGCGCCGGCTACACCATCAAAATCTGTTGCATCCGTGGTCACTGCAGCGGTCGACGCGGAGGTCAGTTGTTCCGAGAAGCCTGCATTATCGGTGTAGCTCGCGGTTACGCTCAGGGTTGAACCCAGAACCGCGGCAGTAATATTGTAACTGGCAGCGGTTTCGCCTGAGGCAGCCACACCATCAACCAACCATTGATAGCTGACACTGCCCACCCCGTTGGCATCAGACACAATCGCCTGAAGGCTGGAGCCCACACTGGCAGAGCCCTGAATGGACACGGAGCCTTCAGTGTTCACAATACCAATAGAACCTGCCAACGCATCAAGCGCTGCCTGATTCAGGTTTGCCGCCACCGCGGAACTGGCAAGATCCATTTGAGCCGCGGCCAGATCCTGTAGTGTCTGCACAGAAAAACTTCCATCTTCAAGATCGCTTGCCAATGCAGACACGACGGCTGATGCGTCGCCGCTGGTATTTTCATCCAGCTGAGACACTAATGCCAATGCGGTTGCATAAAGGCCGGCAGCATCATTACCAATAGCACCGGCTTGCAAATCAGCAGGCGCTTGCGCGGTGATATCAATGGTGACCGGAGCAGTTGCACCGGCTGGCACATATTCCAGCCCGAACCACTGCGCCACATCGTTGTTATAGGTGGTCAGCGCACTCAGCAATCCGGCCGCATCAGCCAGTGCCAACTGGGTGGCAAGCTCGGTGAGTGGCGAAACCACAAAGTCCGCATCGCCATCCACATTGACTACGGCACGGGTGAGCGGCGCGGTCAGACTGGAGCCGGTCGCTTCATCGATGTAGGTGCCACCAGAACATTCAACCAAGGCGGGCCCCTGATATTCAACGCCCGCAAAGGTCAGCACACCGGAAGCCGTCATGCCCGAGCCCAGCGCTGTACCTTTTTCGCCGGTATCGGTCAGTGGAAACAGGCTGCAGCTGCCACCCTCTACCAGACCGTGCACGAAGGTCGCATTAATAGTGAGTGAGGCGGGGACTGCGTCGGTTACAGTGGACGCGGTGGACTCACGCAGGCCGTTTTCACCCTGATAGCTCACTTTGACTTGCAGAGTCTGACCCACGTATTCATTGGTTACCGTGAAGGTGGCCGCATCCGCACCGGAAATAGCTGCACCATTGGCATACCAACCGTAAAGCACAGAATCCGCCACTACGCCGTCGGCATCACTGACCGTGGCCGTCAACACATCACCCACACTGGGCGATCCGGTAAAGCCCGAGATTTCCACAGACCCAGGCGTATTGCTGTAGCTGTTATCACCACCACCGCACGCCGTCAGTGCGGCACCAATGGCCAGGGTAAGTAACGTTTTCTGAAACATGGTAGGTCCTCTTTTTTATTGCTATTTATTTTTTGAGCGACTGTTCGCTGCTCATTGCTCTTACGCCGGCGCGCGCAACTCAGGGTTGCGCAGTACCGTGCGACGTTTCCAGGCGATAAAATGTCGCTTGCACGAAGTCGTCTGCATTACCGGTGTTATTCTGGTTGTAGACACCGGCCTTGAAGTACATGTAGTCGTCACTCACGTCGTAGCCGGATTGACTCATGTCCACCTCTGTCTGACCGCGCAGTTCATCTCCCACATAGATTTCAACGCGCAGGCTGTTGCCCTTAGCGTCAATCACGTAGGAAAACTTTTCATCCAGCGCGATGCCGTTAGCCGGATCTTCAGCGTTGTCCTTGCGACTGCCAATCAGGTCGATAAATATTTCGTCGCCGTGGCCGCGCGAGGGCTCATGGGCCATATACACAGATCCCCGGGTGTTGTTGGGTAATTTGCGGTAGTAGAGTCGGATTGGTTCATCCTTGTCGGCATGAATCTGACCGATAATGACCCGGCCTACTTGATTGGGGGCGCCGGTTACCGTGACATAATTGACTGCCAGCGTTGCCTCCATGCGGCCATCGACGGCGCCGGCAATCCGCTGCGCGCGCGGCGGCGCACTGGAAAACACCCAATTGTTTTTGTTGGGCCCGCCAGTAGCTTTGGTCTTGATGGATTTATCGCCGCGCCGGAGCATGCCGCGCAATTCACTGCGGGTAAATTTCGTATTAGCAGAGGTACGGCCGCCTTTATTGGGCGCGCGGAAAGTCATACCGCCATCCCAACGGGTAAAGAAATACAGCTCGTCCTCAAAGCCATTCGCCAGTTCCCACTCGTAGTAAATATCGCCGATACCATCGCCGTCATCATCGCGCGGCGTGCTCAGATACCAGCCGAGCAGATCAAAATTGCGGCCCGGAGGGAGGTCGGGAGACAAGCCGGTACCGCCTTCACTTTTCGGCTGAATAGCTGCCGCCAAGGGCGCGCCGGCGTGCTCAGCCAATGAGAAAGAAAAGTCGTCAAAGCGGCCTTCGGTGCCGGCGTATGAAGCAAACACAATGGCCTGAGTGGCCCCCTGACTGTCGAACACCACTGACAATTCTTCCCAATCGCGGGTCTTGCGTTCTGGCTGATCAAAATACATCTGGCCGTCCACTTTCACACCCAGCGTCCCGGCGCCAAGTACGCGCGCCGTAAGCTGGTAACGGGTGTCAGGCGTG
Source organism: Simiduia agarivorans SA1 = DSM 21679 (assembly GCF_000305785.2). NCBI lineage: Bacteria > Pseudomonadati > Pseudomonadota > Gammaproteobacteria > Cellvibrionales > Cellvibrionaceae > Simiduia > Simiduia agarivorans. The sequence goes on from NC_018868.3 coordinate 2,312,092, forward strand.
ACGGAGACCAAACGGCCCACATAACTTCCGGGCTTGGTCAGTTTGACGGAGTGCTTGCCGGTGTAGGCCTTGTCGGAAATCGATAACCCCTCGCCCTGGGGCTGCCAACCTTCCCAGCCCTGCTCAAAGCCCGGGTTAACCAGCTCATTGGCGCACAATTCAGAAGACAACAACAACGCGGCCAGACCAAGGGTTTTTCTCATTACCTACTACACCTGCTTTCTTATTACCCAAACCGGATACAGGCCGGCCAGGGAATCTTTTATCTGATACCAAACCATAACATGGGACCTATGTATCAGATCAATACATCTGACATATAATTTATTGAAATAAGGTAGTAAAAAAGCGCTTATAAATGCCGTAGACAGGGGCTAACACGCCATTTAACTAACTGATAAATAAGCTTATTATTAAATTTCACGCCTTATTTGCGAAACACCCGAAATAATCCAGCCATCTGATCAATTACAGCAATCAAGCGGCGTAATTTGGTCAGCAAGCGCACATTTTCGGGTTATTTGCCCTATCACTGGTTGACTAACGGGTCAGATTTCTTCCGCAAGAAATACGCAGCCCTGGGCCTCTAACCTACTACTGCTGGCAAGCATGCAAAAAAAAGCGCCGCTTAAGCGGCGCATAAGGTGCAAAACGATCCGAATTGATCGGGAGAGATCAGTGTCGTCTACACACGAGGGAACACCACACAATTAGTCATGCTGCACCGTCAGCTCATAAAAGGTGACTGATGCATAATCGGGCGAGGCGGTACCGGTGTTGTTCTGGTTATACAAGCCGGCCTTGAAGTACATATAGTCGTCTTTGTAAAAATCAGAAATCGTAATGGCGTTGATATCGCTGCTATTGTTGATCAACACTTTTGAGCGTGTTTTGGTGTAAGCGATGGCGTCCGCCGTGGTGTAAGTGTTACCGTCATAGGTCACTGTCACCGTCAGCTGGTCGCCCACCAATTTGATCTCGTACTCCCATTCGGCACCCAGCGGAATACCATTGGCTGGCTCTTCGACGGACGATGCATTGGCGTCTGTATCGTTTTTGTCGGTAAAGCCAATCACATTGATGCGATCAACCGGACTGCCACTGGCACCATCCACCGTAAAAAATACTGAACCCTTGGTGTGACCAGGTAGTTTGCGATAGTAAATTTTTACCGGTTCATGGTCTGCGCCGTGAATCTGACCCACAATAATTCGACCGATCTGGTCTGTACTGGTGGCATCCACACTGACCGTATTCACCTTCAAGCGCGCGCGCATGGTGCCATTCACACCGCCTACCAATGTCTGATTTTCAACCGGCGCCTCACTGGTGACCCAGTTATTTTTGGTAAAGCCTTTTACGTTGGCGGAAGAGTCATAGTATTCACTGATCAACTCCCTCAACTCACTGCGCACAAAGCTCGAGTTGGTAGATGTACTGCCTTTGTTTGGCGCCCTGAATGTCGGGCAACCTTCGCTGTCAAAGGTCAGGTCTGCGCCAATATTGGTGCGATCAATCAGGTCCTGAATATCGGATGCGTCATTGCGCGAAACACCATCGGATACGGTATAACCCCAGCGGGATAGATCCATATCCGCACAGGTTCCGGTGGGCGTTGGCGTTGGCGTTGGCGTTGGCGTTGGTGTAGGCGTTGGTGTTGGTGTTGGCGTCACAGAGCCGGCGCTGAATACATCGGCTTCGGTCAGGCTGTTCCAGCTGTTGCTGCTGTTGCCGTTACCCACATAGCGCACGTAGCGAGCCGAGCTGGAAGGCACACTGAAGCGCTCCGCTTGCAGGCTGGTACCGGAGCTCACCAGCCCCGAAGCCAACGTCGACCAGCTGCTGCCATTGGTGCTGGCCAGCAAATTGAAATAAGCCTGGCGCTGATCGCCCTTATAAAAGGCCAGATCAACTGCATCCACTTGCTGGGTGCTGCCCAGATCCAGCGTCAACGTCTGGCCTGATCCGTTGGCGCTCCAGCGAGTGTCAAAATTATTATCCAATACATTGACCGCCACGTTGCCATCGTCGGCACTGGCCGAAACGCTCTGCACGGTAATCGGTGTCAGGCTGCCGCCTGCTTCCGATTCAAAACTGACTTCGGTGATACTGTTCCAATCATTCGAACTATTACCTAAACCAACCAGCCGCAGATAACGTCCGGCGGCACCACTCACAGCAAAGGCTTCGAAATCCAATGTTGAACCGGAGCTCACGCCGTCGTATACCACTGACCAGTCGGTGCCATTGGCAGACGTGGCAATCTGAAACTGGGTTGTGCGCTCGTTACCTTTATAGAACGCAATATTCATCGCGCCGAATATCTGGCTGCTACCAAAATCATATTGCAGGTATTGCCCTGCACCTTGCGCCGACCAGCGCGACTCGGGTTCCAGAGAGCCATCCAGTGTGTTGGCGGCCACATGCCCATCATTGCCACTATCGGACACATTCACAGGGCTCAACGCATAGGCGGCACTTCCAATAGCCATCGCCAGCGGAAGCAGAAGGAAAGGGTTTGCTCTTTTCATTGATTTAATCTCGTGTCATTCATTATTGGTTTTATGGAACACAACTCCCCGTCATACGGGCACCTCAGTCGACTGCATCCTGCGGTTCATATCTGCCCTGAAAGTGGTATGAAATCATAGTCAGATAGATTAGTAAACCAAAGGTTAAAAATATTGCGACACAGGTCAGATAAGCGCTATAGTCAAAGTGCCGGTATCCCATGGCCCCGGCAGAGTAGGCAGGAAGCACAATAATCAGTAAAATCTGTCTGATCACTGCATCAGATTCAGTTATTCAGGAGCCAGCATGAGCGGACGCCGCCTTTATCAGAACGTTGTTGACGAGATCAATAAACTGATCGACTCCGGCGATTACCCGCCGGGCAGCCGTCTGCCGCCAGAGCGGGATCTCGCCGAGCGCTTTGACGTCAGCCGGCTGACCATCCGCGAAGCCATCATCGCTCTCGAGGTGCTGGATAAAGTCAGAGTCAAGACCGGCTCCGGTGTGTACGTGAAAGAACCAGCGCATAAAGCAGTTGCAGGGGCACCATCGGATATTGGCCCGTTCGAACTGACCCAGGCACGCGCCGTCATTGAAGGTGAAGCGGCAGCCATCGCCGCCAGCATGATCACCGAGGAAGCGCTGAAAGAACTGGAAGGCACCCTGAAGTTAATGGCGCAAGAAAACGCCGAAGGCGACCTGGCCGCGGCGGAAGCTGACCGGCAATTCCACCTGATTATTTCGCAGGCCACCAACAATGCCGCGCTGCTGATGACCATTAAACGATTGTGGGAAATCAGGGAAACTTCGGCGCCCATCGTGCGTGCCTATGAGGGCGTGTGCAAACTGAATGGCAAAAACCGGTTGGATGAACACCGCGCCATTTATGACGCACTCAAAGCCCGCGACGCCAACGCTGCGCGCAAGGCCATGCACCACCATTTTGCCCGCTTGATCGAATCCCTGCTGCACGTTTCCGAAGCTCAGGCTATTGAGGCTGCGCGACAGGAATCCCTGAAAAGCCGACAGCAATATTCGCTGGATCATTTGTTCAGCCGATAACCCCGGTCAAACGCCTGCACGCCCTTAAGTGTGCAGGTGCCCCCCCGTTCAATAGTCGCCCTGAATGCTGAATACGGAGGCTGCGGTTTTCAACCCAGCCTTCCTTGGCAGTCATCGCAAGCCCTCAACCCCTGGCTCCTGCTTGCATACGACCGCCACGAACGGCGGAAGTGCACCAATTGCAGGAGCAAATTGGTGCCAGTACATCCATGGACGCCGAAGTGTCGGACCACGGTTCTTGCTCCTGCAAAACCGGCATTTGACTGACAGGGACGTCAGGAATGCCGAAACCGCATGGAGCAGTTTTCGGCCCCGCCATCCTTGGCGGTCATAAAAAAAGGCCGCTAATGCGGCCGTAACGTGGGCGAGAGATGATTATGCGGTGCCCTTACCGCAAAAACGCGTTAACCAATCCAGTAAGCTATTTCGTTGCTGATCAACCGGTCATTTCCGGGCGATCAAATCCTGCCATCAGGCGGCGCGGAATAATGGCGCCGCGATGCTGGATCACCAGGGCGGCCAAACGGTGTGCGGTTTTTGCCGACGCCACCGGATCTTTGCCACCAATGCGCTCGGCCAGATAGCCGGCATTAAAACTGTCACCCGCCGAGGTGGTATCCACTGGCCGCACCCGCTGGGCGGGCACAATCGTGTTCAATTCACCGGCGATGATGCTGGCACCTTCCGGCCCCTGCTTGATCACTAATTCCGGTATGCCGTAGTCGAGCAAACGCTGCTGGTGCTGCTGCAAGCCGCCATTGCCAAACAAGGCCTGCTCATCCTCCAGCGTCAACAGTGCCACATCCACCTGGCGATAGATCTGCTCAAACGCCCGGACCGCGTCAGCCTTGTCGCCCCACAGTCGAGGCCGGTAATTTGAGTCGAACGCGACCTTACCGCCCGCCGCACGGTAGTGCTCCAGAAACCGCAGTAACCGACTGCGCGCTTCGGGCGGCAGTATCGCCAGACTGATACCCGTCAGATACAGCCATGGGTAGCGCATCAGCTGATCAAAAATCTGTTCGGCCCGGCCGGAATCGTTGAATAGCTTGCGCGCTGGTGACTGATCGCGCCAATAGCTGAAGCTACGTTCACCAGTGGCATCTGTTGAAATCAGGTACATGCCGGGCGCGTGGTCGGGGATGCGCTGCACCTGCGCACATCCGACACCTTCCTGCTGCCACTGGTTGAGCAACCAATAGCTCATTTTGTCGTCGCCCACGGCGGTGACAAAATCCACCGGGCAACCCAGGCGCGACAAATACACGGCGGTATTCAATACGTCGCCACCAAAGGCGAGGTTGGCGGGCAGCGAGCTGCCGGCGGAGGTGGCCGACGCCAGAGAAATCTCCAGCATGCACTCCCCCAATACCGCTATTTTTACATCCGACATGCGATGGACCTCAGGAGTACCAGGTACCGCCATTCACATCCACGTTGGCACCGGTCATATAGGATGCTTCGTCAGATGCCAGATACACGGCTGCCTTGGCGATTTCTTCTGAACGGCCTTCACGCTTCAGTGCGGCACCGCCAGCGACTTTTTCACGCACTTCGGGCTTGGTGAAAATGTTGTGGAAATCGGTATCGATCATGCCGGGGCACAGCGCGTTCACACGGATCTTCGGGCCCAGCTCTTTCGCCAGCGAACGGGTGTAGGTCATCACCGCACCTTTGGACGCGGCATAGGCAGCAGAACCCGGGCCACCGCCATCGCGCGCTGCTTGTGATGCGAAGGTCACAATCGAACCACCCTCAGACATCAAAGGCAGTGCCGCTTTAACGGTCAGGAACAGGGAGGTGACATTGAGGTCCATCACCTGGGTCCAGAATGCCTGATCGGCCTCTGCGGTGGTTTTACGGGCGACCAGACCGCCAGTGACGTGCATCAGCACATCCAACTTGCCAAAGCGTTCTTTAACGGTAGCCAGCGTACGATCCACATCGGCCTGCTTGGTCAGGTCTGCCTGCAGCGCTACGGCTTCACCGCCCGCTGCTTCAATTTGGGCACAGACTTTATTGGCACCTTCAGCGCTGGCCATATAGGTCAGAACCACTTTTGCGCCCTGCGCCGCACTTTCAAGCGCGCAGGCTGCACCGATATCACGACCACCACCGGTGACCAGTACCACTTTTCCTTTCAATTTATCTGCCATGATTCCAACCTTCTCTCTTTGGATGCACCGGGCCTGAGCACGCAGACCCGGGATAATGTCTGAATAAGTTCACTCTAACTAAATCTGATACATCGGTCAACCAATTTGTCTGACTTAAACTCACGGCTATCAGACCGATATAATCCTGCTTTCGTCACCGGGGTTTAAGCGGTTCGATCCGGGGGCACAATATCCACACCGCGGCCATCGCTGTGATGGCCAGTGCCGCGCCGATAACAAAAGCGGGGGTATAGTTGCCACCCGATGTCAGCCAGGGCACCAAAGAGGTCAGCCCCACGGCGCCAAGCTTGGCTGCCATGCCGGCAAAACCCGCCAATGAGCCCACGGTTTTACCGCCAAACAAATCACTCGGCAGTGTTTGTACATTGCCAATAGCGGTCTGAAAGCCGAACAGAATCACAGCCATCAGCAGCACCGCTGTCACAGGCTCTCCGGGATTGGCCATAGCGAGCAGTGTGGGCAACATGATCAGACAGCCCAGGGTAATCACCAGCTTGCGGGTTTTGTCCACCGACCAACCGGCTTTCATCCGGTTCTGCGCCAGCAAGCCACCGAACCAGGCGCCGAACATGGCCCCTACATAAGGCACCCAGCCATAAATACCGATTTCCTTTACATTCATGCCGTAGACTTCGGACAAGTAAATGGGAATCCAGAACACAAACAACCACCAGATGGGATCGATAGCGGCAGAGGCGATGATCACACCCCAACTCTGCTTGCGGGACAGCATTTCCATCGTGCCTGGGTTGTAGCCATCGTCGTCAGCTGAACCCGCAGACGAGTCGCTGCGCTGGCCGGTGAGAATGTACTCACGCTCCTCTTCGGAAATCCAGGGGTGACTTTTGGGCGGTGCTTTTACCAACACAATCCAGGGAATGAGCCACAGCAGGCCCACCAGACCGACAATCACAAAAATCATCTGCCAGGAAAAGTAGATAGTGAGAAACGCAATTAACGGGATCGATATGATGCCGCCGATTGCCGCACCGGAGTTAAAAATTCCCTGCGCAAAGGCCCGCTCTTTGGTGGGGAACCACTCAGCATTGCCTTTGGTAGCGCCCGGCCAGTTACCGGCTTCGGCCACGCCCAAGATGGCGCGAAAAATACTGAAGGTCACTAAACCCTTGGCGAAAGCGTGAGCGGCAGTGGCCAGCGACCAGATACCGATGGACAGCACAAAGCCCATACGGGTGCCCACCCAATCAAAGATCTTGCCGAAAATTGCCTGACCAAAGGCGTATGAAAAAACAAATATGACTGAAATGAACGCGTAAATTTCTTTGCGCTCGTCCGGTGTTTTGTCCGGGTACAGGTCCTGCGAAATGGCAGGCCACAACACGTTAAGCGATTGACGATCGATATAGTTGATGATGGTCGCCAGGGCGATTAACCCCACTACCCACCAACGCAGGCCTTTTATTTTCATAGTGACTCCCCTAATAATCTGATCACTGCACGTGCGAATTAATGATTTACCAACAGGTGTACGGGGCCCTGCCATTGAACGCGCTGTTCACCTAAGCTCAGCGCGTGCTGCCGCTCTGGCGCACGATCATCAGCCAACACAATACGCAGCGTTTGGCCGGACACGGTGTCCAGTGTCAGCACCTGTGCACCCGGGTGTTGCTCGATAGCGGCGCGGGCTATTGCCGATCTCGGCTGGCTTACAGTTTCCGCGCGGCCGTCATAGTGACCGTGTTGTTCGAGCAACTGGACAAACTGCACTCCGCCGCTGGTTTCGGCACGGGCAATTAATGCCTGATCCCTGCGCAGGTTGAACTCCGGGTCATTGGCACCCAGTTCAGCCACCAGCAAGGTCTGATCCGCCGGCGCCACCGCGGTGAGCGTGTAAAACCGGTTGTTGCTGAGCCAGCTTGCCTGCAGCGGCCGATGAGCTGCCGGCGCCAGTGTGGCCTTGTGCCACAAATGCTGATAGCCGTTTTGTGTGCCCAAAGGCTTCAACGCATCGGTGTTCACTGCCAGCTCACCGGAAAACGTCATCAGCTGGCCCTGAAAATGCACAGGCAGTTCATACACATGCTGCTCGTCGCTTTCGGCCGCCAGCAGATCAAGCACCAGAGGACCAGACAGCAACGGATGCTCCAGCAAAATCTGTGTGCGCGTCATCACCACACCTTTATAGGCATTGGCTTCACGCGCGCTCACCAGCTGCCATTGCTCGCCGCGAACAAACTGCAATAGTTCCGGACTGGATTTGGACGCGCGCTTAACGCTGCCGTCAAAATGACTGGTGCGATCCACCACCAGTGCGTTATGCGCCACAGTTTGCTTCGCCCAGCTGGTATTTTCCGGCAGGTAAATGCCACCTTGTTTGGGCTCCACGTTCAGGTAGCGAGCGGCACCGTAATCGCTGACGATTTCGGCACCCTGACTGTATAGTTGCCAGCCCAACCGATCGAAATGCCCGTGCCCCATGCCCTGGGACGCAGCCTTGAACACCACGGTGGTATCACCCGCCCGCAACAATGCCACAGCGCCTTCGTCGCCATTGGGGCCATCGCGGAACAGCTGGCTGCTGAATGGAAATTGAACGTCGGCCGAGCGTGCCAAATCAACGGCAACACGCAGGCCATCACCCGTTAACACCACCTGATTCTGCTTGCGCGCGATCGCCAACAGATTTTTGTCCTGGGTTTTCGCGTAAGCAATGGATACGCCGTAAACCATTTCTATGGTATCCAGCCCCTTGTCTTTGATCGCGTCATTCAAGGGCAGGAAATAGTGGCCGTCGGTCAATTGAATGGCGGCGTAAATGGCCTTGATCAGAATGCGGTCACGGTATTCAAAGATACCCATGCTGGGTTTGTGACGATCGAGCGCACGGGCAAACATCACGAAAGGCAACAATGCATAGCGTTGGTAGTAAGGGCCTTCCGTGTAATAGCCATCGGGTGAAAACAGCTGATCCATCTGCTTCAGAAAGCCCGCCTTGCCGGATTGGTCCAATCCTTTCAGGGCGATATTGACGTAATAATCGTCTGCCAGAACCAAACCGGTCATGCCAACTGCCGCCGCGGCCCAGGTGCCATGATTGTGAACTTTGTTAAAGGTACTGGCGGATTCTTTCGACAAAAAGTCGGCATAGGGTCTCAGCAAACGGGATTCCACCTGCGCACGCTGATCCTCCGTCATGGCGGGTAACACCATGTCATAGGCCTGAATCACATAAGTCAGCCACCAGGCATCATTGAGAATCTGCCAGAACAATTTGCCCGGCGCCTGATGTTTGTGTTCAGGATGCAACCCCAGGGTCGGGTACAGATCCGCATAGCGAACCAATACCTCCGCCGCCCAATTGGCATAGCGCGGATCGCCCTTGATGGTGTAAAGCTGCCCGGCCTGGAAAAGCAGTAAGGCATTTTTTTTGTGGCGCTCATGGCTGTAACCACCACCCGGATCTTTTGGCAGCGGAATATCCAGCGCTTGCGCCATAGCAGCATCAACTTCAGTCTGAGCTTGCTGCAATGCGTCCGCAAAAAGAGGTGCAGATACGCCGTCCGCACGCTTCATTGCGGCCACGTCTTGCGCTGCCACCAACAAGTTCGGGTGCCTGGATACATCTGTATCGGACTCACAGGCACTCAATATAAGTGCAGTAACCACTATGGAGAAAAAAACACCGGCTCTCACTTGGCTGTCTCCTCTGCCGTTTCGGTCGCATTCAATGCCACAGGCTCACCCCGATAACGGATATCCAGCAACGACTGGCGCCATTGATTGTCGGCTATCTCATACAGGGGTTCACCCACACGGCTTTCAATTTTTACCGTGCCCGAACCCGAGAGTTGGTTGCCTTTCAGGGTAACGACCTGCGCACCAAAGGCATCGATTAACAATTGATCCTGATTGCGTTTACCGCGTCCGGAATCGGTGAACTGGTTATTCTCCAGTATCAGATGCGGGCCAAAGGTACTTTCGTCAGTGCCGCCCCGGTACAGCGACAACACCTTGCCCTGAATCCGCTCAAACTGATTATTGCGAAGCACCACATAATCCGCATTGAAAATACCCAGGTCATCGATCTCCGCGTCCAGTTTGAGCATATCGCCGGTGATATCACTGAAACGGCTGTTTTCGATGCGAATTTCGTCCGCCATGGTGGACTTGGCCACTTTCAACAATGAATAGGAATGATTGACGTCCAGATTGCGCACCCAAACGCCGGAAAGCAGCAATCGATAATTGTTCAGCATGTCATACCGACTGGTACGGATAAGCGTATTGCCGGCAGTATCATCCGATTCTGCACCATCAATCAGCAGGTTGCGCAACGCCAACTGGCCACCATCCTGAATTTCAAACAGTGCATTTCTGCTATAGCGGACTGTGACCGACAGCGCATCCAGCGGCGCTTCAGGCCCCTGAATGGTCACCGCAAAAGGTACTTCAAGCACACGGTCAACCTGATAGTCGCCCGCTGCCAGCATCAGCACATCGCCGGGGGCCGCCTGCTTCAGCGCATGTTCCAATGCCTGATAACCGGGCTTCACATGAATGGTGCGCCCCGAATCCAGGGCACTACGGGCGTCGCCCTTCGGAAACCAGTCCACACCCACCTGATCCAGTTGAACCGGAAGTGCCGGCTTCGCCATGCCATGCTGCGTGGATTTTGACTGCCACAGACCGTCGGTATTTTTTTCCACTTGAATGTCCGTGCTACCCAGAGGAAACGCGGTTTGGTAGTTGGAGGCACCGTTGTCTGAAAATACCATGCCACTGACATCGTCGAAGGCGGTAATCGGATCGCTCTTAATGCCGGTGGCGATAAACAGATTGTTGGTTACTTTGGTATTGCTGGGCGTCTCACTTCGCTCGGCGTCCGAACCTGCAGCCAGTTGAATTGCAGCCACATCCACCAACGTATTGTTTTCAATGGTGACATTTTTCACTGCGTGATATCGGTTAATGGGCGAATTGGGCACACCGTTCATCACCACCAGACCGCCGCCAAAGCGATAGCCGGTTAGTTCGGAAAGGTAGTTATTGCGTACCTGGTGATCCGCGTTGATCACGCGGATTCCGCCGGTGTGCGGTTTGTTGTTACCCAGAAAAACATTATTCTCAATGATATTGCCATTGCCATGGCGCAAGGTGAGCGTGCCGGCAGACTCGAAAAACACATTATTGGTCAGACTGTTTTTACCGGATTTAACGGAAATAATTTCCACTTCACCGTCGCACCGGTCAAACCAGTTATTGCTGACTTCGGTAAAGGAGTCCGACAGCGAGTAGTGGCTGGTACCAATACGCAACGTCTCGCCACCATTGCTGCCCAGCACCTGGCGCGGACCGAAGTAGTTGTGATCGATTTTGTGATGATTTTGCTGGCTTTGTTCGGTATCCAGGCGCACCGCCAGGGTCACCCCCTGATTCATTTTGCCCACCAGGTGGTTGTGGTCAAAGCGATTGTGGCGACCATACAAAGTCACCCAGATATCCGGCTCGAAACGGCCGGGCTTATTGAATCTGTCGATAACCGTATTGGTTACGCGGGAATAATTTGCCAGTGTTTGTTTATCTTTCCGGAAGCTGATAACGCTACCGGTGGGGGAGTAGCCGCGGGTAAACACCAGACCATCGACCACCAGATAGTCGCCCGCCAGGGTCAGATTAGATTCGCCGGTGATGAGTACCTTGCCCGCTGTTTCCGCTTTCAACGTAATGGGCTTGCCGTCCTGACCATCGACCTCGAACAAAATTTCCACATCCTTCCATTCACCATTACGCAGCGTAATAGTCTGGCCAGGCTGTGCAGATGCAATAGCAGCGCTCAATTCGGTGGCGTTGCTCACTAACGCCTGTTTACCGCCACAGGCTGATACAAGCATTAGGGACAACACACCCATCAGTCTTATCAAAGAAATCATATCAGATACGAATACAGGGCCTGCTCGGAGGCGAAAAAGAAAGCCCGGCGACTGCGCGTCGCCGGGCACTGGCTATCAGAACTTAACGGTTACGCCGGCAAAAATGCGCGGGCCATAGCTGTTAACTTCACCCAAGTTATCTTCATCAAAGAAGTACTGCTGCTTGGGTGCACTGAACAGGTTGATAGCCTCGACCTTCAGCTTGACGTTATCGGTGAGGTCATAAGAAGCGCGTGCCTCCCAGGTACCCACATCACCCACATAGCGCAGGCGCGTGCCGTTGCTGGTGTAAGGCTGGAAGTAGCCACTACGGTACTTGTAGATCAACGCGGTATCAAAATCACCGATCTGGTAATAGATCTGGCCATTGAATACGTGGTTGGACAGCCCCGGCACAGAGGCAGGGTCAACAATGCCCGCAGTCAGTTGCGTGCGCACGCCGTCGAGACCGGTAGTGTAGGTATCACCGTAGAGACTGTCTTCAAACTCGAAATCCGAATCAGCGTAGTTGTAGCCGGCCTTCACACCAATACCATTATCCCAGCGATAGGCCGCGGACATTTCAATGCCGTACAGGTTACTTTCCTGATCGGTGGTCACCGCGTTGGTAATGGGCAAGCTCACGGTCTGGCCGTCAATCACAAACTCTTCCATCACGGTGCGCTGTTCAAACCCACCCAGGAAACGCTTGTAGTAGACGCCGGCAGCAAAGATTGCATCGTCATTCGGATACCATTCGAAGGACACATCAGCGTTCCATGACATCAGTGGCTTGGCATCGGGGTTGCCCGAACCGTTGGCACCCACCAGCAAATCAGGCAGCGTGGTCGGATCACTGGTGTCATCGGTGTCGAAGGTGCGACTGTAACCCATGTCGGACGGATTCACCCGCGACATGCCACGGTAAACACCACCGCGGATCACGTGCTGTTCTGAATAGTCCCACACGAAGTTAACGCTGGGCAGGAACTCAACATAATCACCGCCACCGCTGACTTTTTCGATTTCGCCAGCCACGGTTTCCAGGCTGACAACACCGGTAACCGGATCAGTTACCACCACGTAGCGATCACGGTAGCCATTGGATGTCACGTCTGTGCTGACCACCCGCACGCCGAAATTACCGCGTAATCCGCGATCTGCCAGCTGGGTTTCGTAGTCGGCCATTACATAAGCCGCATAGGTGGTTTCGGTTACGTCAGTGGTGCCCGGGTTCAGGAACTCCACTTCCGGGTAGACAAAATCCACACCGTTGGCTGCCGTCAGTGCGTTGGCAAAACACTGGTTATCGAAGGCCGCATAACTATTGCCGGTACCCTCTTCAATCACATTGCCATTGCTATCGACGTTGGTAATCAGGTTTCCGTCGCTGACGCGGTGCAAGAATTTACTGGATGGGAAATCGATAGTGCAGTTGGCCTGAATTTCAGCCACTACCGCAGAATCGGAGCTGGTGTACTCATCGCGCGAACCATTGCCATTGCTGCCACCAAATTGCACATAAGTCATTTCTGAACCGCGCAATCCTCCCTTAACGCCAGTAATGACGCCGGCATTCATGGCGTAGTCGAAATCAATGCGCAACGCATCCATGCGGTTTTCACGCACGTTTTCGCGATCTACGCGCGCACGGTAGGCGCCATCAAACCAGCTGTGGTCTGTCAAATCCTGGTTTTCGACGATGATGGTAGGAATGGTTTTGCCCATATCCCACACCACCGGAATACGGTCACCTTGCGCACGGTTGCTGATCTGCAGCTCTTCGCGATCAGTTGCAGAGTGGGACGCATCCACCTCAATGGTCAGGCGATCGTTCACATTGTGAGACACGTTCAGACCAAAGCCCTGATAGTTTTCTTCACGTGAATATTTTTCACCATTGGCTTCAAAGCGGGCATCGCCCTCCCAGTGCAGAATGCCACCGGCCGCGTTGGTCACCAGGTTTTCACCGGTCACACCAGGCGTTACGCGTTTCTGCTCAAATACCAGATCGTGGCGCTCTTCGGCCTGGGTACGGTTTGACACCTGCGCATCAAAATTAATGTCCCAACGCTCGGACGGCTGATATTGCAAACTGACAAAGAAGGAATCCCGCTCGTCCGAGGTTTCATTCTGGCGGTAGCTGCGGCTGGAGCCGGTCCACGCATAAGGAATACCATCGCTCACCGCTTTACCGGTATTCGGGTCGATAGTGGTGTCGTAGCCGCGGTTGTTACCGCTGCCATCGTTGCGGTCTTCACAATCGCCAGATGAGCTACGGAAGAAGCCCTCGTTGGTAATGCTGGGATCGTTCAGACACGCCCACAGCGAACTGCCCGTTGGACTGGAGCTGCGGTACTCGCCTTCGGGCTGACTGATGGCCTGACGCTGACCGCCCAATGAAATACCGATGGCCTGACCGTCGCCGAATTCAAACTGATCCACGTAGCTCAGAGTACCGCGATAACCCAGATCGCCCTGCAGAGAATTGTCGATGTGCTGTTGATCCGGGTTGTAATTGAGCTTTACGTCACCCTGAATACGCTGCTTGCCATACTCCAGCGGCTTCAGTGTTTCCAGCGCAATCACGCCGGCCACACCGCCTTCAATCATCGAAGCATCCTGGGTTTTATAGATCGCAACCTTGCTCATCAGCTCTGACGGGAACTGGGAGAAGTTCACCGAGCGGTCACCCGAACCGTTGGTGGCTTCGCGGCCATTGAAGTGGGTCGCGCTCAGGAAAGGGCCCAGACCGCGGATAGTGATTTCAGTGGCACCACCGTTTTCACGGTGTGAGGCCGCACCGGTAATGGACTCGAGCGCTTCACCAATAGACAGCGCCGGCAGTTCACCGATGTCAGACGCGGACAGGCCGTCCACAATGGTGGTAGCGTCGCGCTTAATGGCAATCTGGTCCTGCACCAGCTTGCGGGTACCGGTTACGGTAATTTCTTCCAGCACTTCCGCGTTTTGCGCATCGGCCGATTGTGCCAGCACCGGCATTGCCAATGGCGCAGTCAATCCGGCCAGGGCAGCGGCCCTGACCCACAGGGCCAACGGCCTGCGGGTAAATGTCTCGTTTGTGATTTCGCTCGTTGAGCGACGCTCTCCAGTAATTGTCACCGACATGATGGGGTCTCCAATTTTTATGGTTATCATCGGGAACCACTATATCCAAGTCAGACCAACAGATCAACCAATTGGTTCAATAGGTTGATTTCAGCTATCAGACCAAATAAATTGAGCGCCTAACCTATTGATTTTATTGAAAATATACCCTGTCAGCAAGCCAGATTCTTCGGTTGCGCCGGCGCACGACTGGTCAGTAATTCTGCGATATTCAGCGAACACAGAACAACACGTTAGCGGACCGATCAGTCAGATAAGCTGACGTCCCAATTCCAATTGATCAGATAATAGCATTGAGAGGACACCTGACTGAGCTTAGCAGTCAGGTGTGTACGCGCGATGTGCCGGGCGAAACTTGCCGGTTATTTGTGGCTGCCAGACGCGATAGTTTTCAGCGCCAACAGGGAATTGAGCAACGCCAGAGCCAGACCTCCGGCAACGATGCCTGTCACGAGGTTAGCCAGCATCGCCGCAATGACAGTAAATTCCGCCTCCAGCCCTTGCACCCAATGATGAACCGGGCCAATACCATGGACCAGGATACCGCCACCCACGAGGAACATGGCCGCCGTGCCCACAACAGACAAGGTTTTCATCAGCCAGGGACAAAACGCCAATATGGCTCGCCCGATCGTGTGTTTGAGTTTTTCCAGGCCGGTAGCGGCAGCGTCATTGATCAACGCCAGCCCCATGTCGTCCAGCTTGACGATAAAAGCCACCAGACCGTACACACCCACAGTCATCAGGGTGGCTATCAGACTGAGCACCGCCACCTTTTCACCGAAACTGGCCTGCCCCACTGTGCCTAATGCAATCACAATGATCTCTGCCGACAGCACAAAATCCGTGCGGATGGCGCCTTTGATTTTTTCCCGCTCAAACGCCACCAGATCCGCTTCGGGTTTACGCAGCGCTTGTTGCAACGCCGCGCGGTTGTCCGCTTTTTCCTGCTTATGAACCAGTGCGTGCCAGAGCTTTTCTACCCCTTCAAAGCATAAATAGAGGCCGCCCAACATCAACAGCGGCGTCACCAACCAGGGCGCAAACAAACTGATCGCCAATGCTGCCGGCACCAGAATCAGTTTATTGACGGCCGACCCTTTCGCCACCGCCCACACCACGGGCAGCTCGCGCTCGGCTCTCACACCGCTGACCTGTTGCGCATTCAATGCCAGATCATCGCCCAGTACACCGGCCGTTTTTTTTGCGGCCATCTTGGTCATCAGGGCCACATCGTCTAACACGGTAGCGATATCATCCAATAGCGCCAACAGGCTTACACCCGCCATAGTTTTTCCTTATGTTGTTGCGCGCCGATTGGCGCGCAGGGTGGTTTTAATTTTTACAGCGCCTTCGCCATTTTCGCTTTGCGCACCAATTGCACAAACTCGGTGCGATAGCCATACAGGTCTTCACCTTTATTGGCCTGCGCCAGCGCAATGGCATCGTCGTAGCTCCAGCTGCCGGTATATTTGCCGCCGCGCAGTAATTGTGCAAAACCCGCCACTGCCGTGGCAAATTCCACCTCGCGCATCAGGCCGGTATCCACCCGCGTGCGTTCGTTGGCGGTATTGCGCGCCGCCACCGGCTGCTCAATAAGACGCGACCTGGTCTCACCGGGCAGTTTATACCGCAGCTTCACAAAGGCGTATTCTGCCGCGTTACCCGCGTCGTCCTGAGGCGTGCCGTAACGGCTGGCATCGATTAAGGTTTTGCCGCCAACGGGCGTCAATTCATAAATGGCCGTTACCGTGTGGCCGGCCCCGATATCGCCGGCATCCACCTTGTCATTGTTGAAATCTTCCCGCTTGAGCGCGCGGGTTTCGTAACCAATCAGCCGGTATTCCGCCACGCTGGCCGGGTTGAATTCCACCTGGATTTTCACATCCTGTGCGATGGGGAAGAGTGCGCTGGTGGCCTCGGTCACCAACACTTTCTGCGCTTCGCTCAGGGTATCAATGTAGGCCGCCACGCCATTGCCGTTTTGCGCCAGCTCCTGCATCAGGTGATCGTGATAGTTGCCCTGACCGAAGCCCAGCACCGAAAGATAAATGCCTTTTTCCCGCTCGCGTTCCACAAAGCCTTTTAATTCGTCGCGATCCGTGATGCCCACATTGAAGTCTCCGTCAGTGGCGAGCAGCACCCGGTTTACCGCCTGCTTGTCGAAATGCTGGCCGGCCAGCTGGTACGCCAGCTTGATGCCCTCGGCACCGGCGGTAGAACCACCGGCCTGCAGTTGGTTCAGCGCCTGCAGGATGGTGTGTTTTTCCCGCGCCGGTGTTGGTGCCAGCACCGTTCCCGCTGCACCGGCATACACGGCAATGGCCACGGTATCGTCGGGGTTGAGTTGTGACAGCAACAACGCCATAGATTGTTTGACCAGTGGCAACTTGTCTGGCGCATTCATGGAGCCGGACACATCCAGTAAAAACACCAGATTGGATTTGGGTTTTTGCTGGATTTCGTAACCCTTGATGCCGATGTGCATTAATTTGTTGCCGGTCGCCCAGGGTGAATCGGTGACCATGACGTTGGTGGTGAAGGGCACAGATGTATCGGTGGGCGCCGGGTACTGATAGTCAAAGTAATTGATCATCTCTTCTACCCGAACTGCATCCTTCTGTGGCAACACACCCTGATTCAGTTGGCGGCGGACAAAACTGTAGGAGGCCGTATCCACATCGATGGAAAAGGTAGACACGGGATCGGCCGTGACCTGTTTGACCGGATTGTCTTCCACCGTTTCAAAGTCATCGCGACCTCGTTCCTGATAAGCAGGTTGAGGCACAGGTTCTGAAGGCATCATCATGGAAGCCGCAGCAGGTGCCGCTGGCATCGCAAGGCGAGCTGCAACCATTTCCCGCTTCTTTTCTTGTGCCACGGTGCCCATCAACTGTTGGCGCTCAGCATCGGCCTTTGCCCGCTCTGCTTTTGAAGCTTTGGCAAGGCGTGTCTCGTCGGCAAGTACTGCCGGTCTGGCTACACTTTCTTCAACGCTCTCTAGAGGCGCCTGCGCCATATCCGCTTCTGGCTCATCCACATCACGCCTTTCCGGAGTGCTCCGGCCCTCAGCCATTTCCGCCGGCAGCGCGGGCGTTTTTGCATCGTTAACAGGCGCCGGTTGCTGCTGGATCGCTAACAACGCCACCACCGCTACACTGGCGCTGGCCATGCCGGTCATCATCCACTTGTTGCGCTGAAATAAATTGATCTTTTCCACGGGGTTCACCTTTTCTTGGTTGGGTTTACCCGTTGGACGCCACCACTGAAAAAATCCTTGGCGGCTTTTGATCTTTTTTTCCGGCACAGCGTCGTCGGCCGGCTGATGGGTTTCATTAAAGGCCGCCATCGCCGCGGCCATGGCGGCCTCACGTGCGTTCGCACGTGGTGCCGGCACCGGCTCGCGCAGGTGTTGTTCCCAGTCCTCTGCCGGGCCGGGCTTTTTGGGTGTGTTGCTCATGGCTCATCCCCGCGCCACTGTTGCAGGCGCTTTCTCACTTCATGAATCCGCCAGGACACGGTGGATTCCTTGATTTCCAGAATGTGCGCGGCCTCGGCATGGGTCATGCCCTCGCCCAACACCAGCAGCACGGCCTCTTTAAAGCCTTCACCAAGACTCGCGATCCAGTTCAGCACCGCCGCGAGGAACAGGCCGGTTTCCGCGCTCATGTGGGAGGCTGCGGCATAATCATCCGGTAAAGCCTCAGTTTGATGACGCGTCTGGCTGCGCTGCCAGTCTTTGGCGCAATTGATCACCAACCGGTATAACCAGGTGCGGAAGGCCGCGTCAAAGCGGTACTGACCGATACACTGGGCCAGCTTGATGCACGCCTGCTGCGCCACGTCTTCCGCATCGGGCACATTGCCACACCATCGGTACGCCAGCCGGTAAATAAAGTCGTATTCGGTTTCCACCAGGCGCGCGAATGCCTGCCGGTCGCCGGCCTGGGCTGCGTTGATGAGGGCTGGGTCAGTCACGCGCGGTTATCCCTGCTTTTCCCGTTAGACGCGGGAAATGGCCATTTCCTTGGTGTTCAATCTATTTATTTAAATAGTACTGACGCCGGGGTTCCGGCAGTTTTTCGATGGCATAACGTAACATAGTGCGGGGCATGCTGCTGGCCTGCTGGTCCAGAAAGCGAATGAGAAACGGCTCGTCGCGCTTGCCCGCCTCGCGCAGCATCCAGCCCACGGCCTTGTGCATCAGGTCTTCCGGGTCTGCCAGCAGCTGCAGCGCAAAGCGCTCAATATCGGTGGTCTCGCCGGCGCGGATAAACGTCAGGCAGGCCAGAACACCAATCCGACGATGCCACAGGTTGTCGGATTTTATCAGCGGCGCGAGCGGCGCCCGGTCACGCTCCAGCAAATATTTGCCGACAATATCCGGCGCCGACACATCCACCAGATCCCAATTGTTGACGCCCGACAACTGCGACATATACAGCTGATACAACGCGGCCCTGTCGCAAATTTTACGGCGCGCCTGATCCACCATATTGACCAACGCCAACATGCGCACCTCGTGCCAGGGCGATTGCAACAGGGGCGCCAGTGTTGCCGGCGCCAGGACACCCAGCGCTTTGGATTCGGCCCGCAGCACCGGCATGCGGATACCCAGAAATTGGTCGCCTGCGCCGTATTCACCCGGGCCGGTTTTGAAAAAACGCAGGGCGTGGCGGGCGGCCGCAGCATCCCCCAACGAGGTCAGCCGCGCCGTTATCTGAACCGCATCAACCACAAGCGGCGGCCATACGTTGGGTCAGCTCTTCGGGACTCAGTTCTTCTTTATGGGTGCCGATAGTCCACACATGACCGAAGGGATCTTTGAATGTGCCCGCGCGATCGCCGTAAAACTGATCTTCCATGGCGCGCAGCTGTTCGCCGCCAGCGGCCAGCGCCTGAGCAAACAAGGCATCGCAATCCTCGGTATACAGCATCAGGCTGACACCGGCACCGCCCAGGCTGGCCGGCCCCACAAAGCCCATGTCCGGCATTTCTTCGGCCAGCATAAAATGGGAGTCCCCCACTTTCATTTCCGCATGGCCGATTTTACCGTCAGGCATCGGCATGCGCAGCACCTCCGCCGCGCCCAATGCTTTTGCGTAATAGGCCAAAGCGGCCTCGGCATCTTTCACAATCAGATAAGGTGTGAGGCTGTGATAACCCTCGGGTATCGCTGAAACACTCATGGCTTGCTCCTGTTGCGTTCATTGGATTTACTGGCGCCTTGGCGCTGGCCGGACACCCGCCTTACAATGTGCGGCCAGCGATAAATGTAACATTATGAAGAACAACAACGCCCTCCCACTTTTACCCCAATTCACGTTCATCGCTGCCAGCCTGTTGGGCATTGCCCTGATCGGTATCTGGTATGCCGCCGGGCTCAGCTGGCAGGCCATTACCGACTTCTGGCCGGTGCTGTTCGTGGGGATTGGCGGCGCCACCATTGCCAATTCCTCCGGCGTGGGAGGCGGCGTGGTGTTTGTGCCGGTGTTCGATTATTTCAACAGTTCGGGCCTGTTGCCGGTAAGCGCGCAACAAATTGTCGCCACCAGCTTCCTGATCCAGTGTTTCGGTATGAGCACCGGTTCACTCACCTGGCTGAATAAAATGCGGGGTCAGGGTGATGCCGCCACGGGCATCCACCAGCGCGAGTTCTGGCGCATTGTCCTGCTGGTGTCTGCCACCTGCCTGCCCGCATTGCTGGCCACTCAATATCTGTTTACCTTTAAACCGGCCGACGTGCTGTTCTGGTTTAAAAGCCTGTCGATCGCACTGGGCTCCGCGCTGCTGATCTCGGTTTGGTTTGGCAAAGGGCTGGGTGCTGAGCGACTTGCGCTGAGCCGGTTTGATGCTGGCGTTTTGCTGATACTGGGCGCCGTCGGCGGCTATGCGACCGCCCTGTTTTCCGTGGGCGTGGGTGAGCTGGTGGCACTGTGGTTGTTTATCCGCAACTACCCGCTGGTCACTTGCGCTGCGACTGCGGTCATCATTACCGCCTTCACGGTATTGAGCGGCATTGTATTCCACCTGATACACACCGATATCCCTTGGCTGTTGGCAGCCTTTGCGGTGCCCGGCGCGATCATCGGAGGCTATATTGCGCGGGGCTTCGCCTATTGGCTCGGCCCCTACCGGCTGAAGATGCTGGCCGGGTTGTGGATTGTGGGTTCAAGCGGCTATTTGCTGCTGGCTGGCAGCTGACCCACCGATCCGTTGGCAAGCCGCTGAATCAGAAGTTCCAGCGGCCGCTGTCCACTTCCAGGGTTTCAATGACGCCGGCTTCTTTGGCCACCACACATTTCACTTTACGCGATACCGTCTCGCCGGCTTCCTGTGCGCGGTAATTGAACATCAAGGTGTAGCTACCGCGACGGTAATCGCTCATGGAATTGCGACGGAACTGAAAATCGCTCTGGTCCGCATAGGTTTTCTGGACTTCCGCCTCGCACAGGTCGCGGGCATCCGACTGGCTCAGACCGGCGTGGGCGGACAGGGACATCAGGCTGGCAGCAGTAAGGGCAAACAGGGCTTTCATGGTACATCTCCTCGGCAGATTGATCACATTAAGTCTTTTAATGCAACAGTTGTTTTACGAAACTAACAATAGTTGCGTAAGTTCTTTTATGCAACTAATATTTGCTCTGACAATCCACCAGAACTACACGGTCACGCGACAATGGTAAAAAACAGCTTCTCCCACCTCTGCTGCCCGGTGGCCCGCTCCATGGATGTGGTTGGCGAATGGTGGTCAATGCTGGTGCTGCGGGACCTGATGCTGGCCGGCGGTATCGCCCGCTTCGATCAGCTGGTGGATCATCTGGGCATCAGTCGCAATGTGCTGACCGAGCGATTAAAACGTCTGGAAGTCGAACAGATCATCACCAAGCAACCGGTACAGGAAGGTGGCCGGCGAATGGAATACAAACTCACCCGCAAGGGCTGGGAACTGATGCCGATTATGATCGGCTTTGCCCAATGGTTCGACCGTTGGCGGCCAGACCCGGAGCGCTCGCCGCTGCGTTTTGTCGACCGGCAGCAGCGTGAGCCAATTCAGCAACTGCAGGTTATGTCGGCCGACGGGCGTAAACTGGGCCCGGCGGATATTCTGCCTATTTCTGAGGATTGAATCCGGCCCAGGTATTATCTGTTGCCGATGGGTGAGTAGCGTAGACCGATCTGCATCAGCAGATACAGCGCCATCAAACCGGCAAGCACCAGCAAAACCAGCAGCCCGAATCGTTTCCAATCTTTCGGCGCGTGTTTGATCGCTGGCGTCTTCTGGTATTTTTGCAACCGACCAGAAAACCACTCCGGTCGACCGGCGAGACGACAGAAACACCAAAGGCACACATTCATCAGCAGATAGATGCCGACCCCTATGGCGGCGCCCAGCCACATCGGCGGCTTCCGCTCCACCAGGAGCAAGATGACAGGCAGCGCTGCCCAGTTTTTCAGAAAAAAAACCCACGGGTTGCCATCACCAAAGAGCAGCATCTCGCCACATTGCCTGCAGGCAGTTGGCCACAGGTAATGTCTCAGGCTGCCCGGGTGCCGACACACCGGGCACTGGTTATAGCCGGTCACTGCTGCTGTAGTCATAGATGATGGTACCGACTCTTCTCCAACCAATGGTTGCCCCGATAACGGGTGGTTTGCTTGCTGCCGAGATTGGCCCAGAAACGGGTGCGATTGAATTGAAATTGCGGCTCGTACTCCGGTTGCAGTGACGCCAGCGGATACCGTTTGATTCCGGCCACGCCATTTTTTTGTGTGGCTTCCAGAATGTATTCCTGTCCCTCTTTGATCAGCACCACCCAGGCGTGGCCGCCGCCTTTGTATGTCCCGAGTGCCACTCTTGCATCTTCGCCCATGTCAATCAGCCAGTCTGCCAACGCAATGGCGTGATCTTCACAATCGCCACGGGTAAACCAGTAGGCCTGCCGACTGGTTTGCCAGACTTCGTCGCCGCCATGATTCAGGTTATCGAGCATGTAAGTTTTTTTGCGTGCCAATACCGCCAGCGGGACAAACACATTCTGGGTTTTGAATGGGCTGTAACCCTCCAGGAATGCATTGACGAAATGGTGCTGCCGATCGAGCCCCAGCGCCGAAGCACTGGCCGATTCCACACCGTGGAACCGGTACACAAAGAAGGCCGACTTGCGCGCTTCTGCGCCCAGTAAGGTGCGCAAGCCTGCGCTGTCGACCCGCTTGCCATTGGCCATCAGCTCCACCTCGCCATCGCGTGGCCCCTTACTGCCGGTATCCGGCGCAAACAGCGACATGGCGCCTTTCAGCTTGGCATCCCACTCGCGTTGTTCACGCGCCGACTCCGGCAGCAGGGGTGACTCCTCCGGCAATGCGGGCAGGATATTATCCAATGCCTGCACAAACACCAGCATAAAGGCGATGAGGCTCAACAGTCGCCACACGGTTTCAGCCCTTGAAGCCAAAGGTCACAATGAGCGCCACAAAAATCAATATGGACGAGGCAAAAATCGCCACCGCCACATTGCCGTTTTTCAGTTCCTGTTCAAAACTGATGTGTTTCATCAACTTGTCGTCAATCAACATCAGCGCTTTCACGCCCACGAACAAAGCCACCAGGGTGTAAACCAGATTGACGCTCAGGTTCATCAGGGTCGCAAGCAAAAAATCCCACTGCATGTTGTGTTTTTCCTATTCAGTCAATTAATACCACAAGTAAAATCAGGCAAGCCATTTCGATAATTTCGACAGCGGCGCCCACCGTGTCGCCGGTCACGCCATCAATACGCGCACACATCAGTGCCCGCAATAAATATAAGATCAACCCCAATAGCGCGGGCAGAGCCAACAGTGGCCACCCGTATGTACTCACCCACACGATCGTCACCGACAGGATGATCACGCCCACCCACAACAACTGCGGCACCGGTCGGGCCACCGTCAAGAGCCCACTGGCGAGGCCATCGGTGCGTGCATAGGGCGTAGTGAAAAATAACAGTGCGGGTACGCAGCGCCCGAGTACCGTCGCCGTCAACAACGCGCCAAATAAAACCTCCGGCTTCAGACTGTTCAGGGCGGCGAATTTCAGCAGCAGTAACAGTGCGATGATCATCACTGCCGCGGAACCGGCCCTGGGGTCTTTCATGATCTCGAGCGTGCGCTGTTTATCGCCCAGACCACCCAGCCAACCATCGGCCGAATCGCCCAGGCCATCGATGTGCAAACCGCCGGTGATCAATACCCAGCAACACAAAATGATCGCGCTGGTCAGCTGTCCGGCCGGCAACGCAACAGACACCAGCCCCAACAGCAAACCGATCACCGCGCCCACCAGCGGATAGCAATAAACCGCCTGCGCCTGCAGGTGATCATCAAATTGCCGCAATGTGGGTGCCGGCAATCGGGTCAGAAACAGTTGCGCCAGCCAGTAGGGAGCCAGTGGGTTTTGCATGGGTTTATTGTCCAACACAAAGGCGGGTGTGCGCGAGTCGCAAATCAGGCATGAAGCCCACCATTGTGAAACATCAGCTGAGGCCAGTCGTCCTTGCCCGGGCTGTGGTAAACCGCAATATGCGACAGGCAGGCATGCGGCACGTGCAAATAGGACAGGGGCCGTATGGGCATGCCCAACACCTGTGCCAATATCAGGCGGATCACACCGCCATGGGTCAACACCAGCGTGGTTTTGCCGCGCTGCCGGGTGAGCAGTTGCTGCCACACAGCCACCACCCGCGCCTGAAAATCTGCCATGGTTTCGCCATCGGGCGGTGGAAATGCGGCGGGATCACGCCAGAAGCGGCTGATGCGCTCCGGTTCGCGCTGCTCGATCAGCGACACAAGCTGACCTTCCCATTGACCGAAATGAATCTCGGCCAACGCCGGCTCTTCCGATAACGGCAGATGGTGCTCTGCGCAAAAGGCCCGGGCGGGCTCACAGCATCGGGCCAGAGGCGAGCTCCACACCGCATCGGGCGCCGCCGCGGTCAGGGTTCCCAACACCTGCTGAACCTGTGCCCTGCCCTGGGGACTCAGGGCAGAATCGGTACTGCCACGAAAGATCTGACCGCCTTCGCAGGCGCCGTGCCGCAACAGGTAAACATGGGTTGCACACGGCTCATCCGTCATCGGGCTTTATCCGCCACACCGGCTTCCGCAAACGTTGCCATGCCGTTGTGCAGGTCACAGGCCAGCCGGACCAGTGGCACGGCCACGGCCGCGCCACTGCCTTCGCCCAGACGCAGGCCAAGGTCCAGCAACGGCACCTGACCCATGGCCTCAACCGCCAACCGATGACCGGGTTCGGCCGATGCGTGAGACAGGATCAACCAGGGCACAATGGCCGGATTAATCCGGCTCGCCAGCAATGCGGCCGCCGTGCAAATAAACCCGTCAACCAGCACCGCGATGCCGGTTTGGGCACAGGCGATGTAAGCCCCCACCAAGGCGGCGGTTTCGAATCCGCCCAGGCAGCGCAAGACCTCTACCGGATCGCGCGCCTGCGCGTGCAGGTTCAGGGCCTGCTCGATAACCCGGGCCTTGTGCGACACGCCCGCAGAATCCAGCCCGGTGCCGGGGCCCGCCAGCAGCGCGGGGTCGACCTCGAGCAGGCGACACAGCATTGCCGTGGCCGTGGTGGTATTTCCGATACCCATTTCGCCCGCGACGAACAGGTCGGTATTGTTGGCCTGCGCCCGCTGCACGGCTGCACGTCCGGCCGCCAGGGCCAGCTGGAGTTGCTCGTGGGTCATGGCGGCGGCGCGGGCTATATTGCCGCTCTGTGGGGCAATGGTAGCGTCGATGACTTGCGGAAGCGCGGCGGTGGGCTGGACCGTGCCCAGGTTAATCACCTCAAGGCTTGCCCCCAACGACTTGGCCAGCACCGAGATGGCAGCCCCGCCGCCGGCAAAGTTGGCCACCATCTGGGCGGTCACGGCCTGGGGAAAAGCCGAGACGGATTCGGCGCAGACGCCCTGATCGGCGGCAAACACCGCCATCGCAACCCTGGCGGCCGAGGGGTGCAGATTGTGCTGCAGTGCCGCCAGTTCCACCGCCAGAGACTCCAGACGGCCCAGGCTTCCGGCGGGTTTGGTGAGTTGATTTTGCCAGGCCAGAGCCTTGTTCCGGTGCTTTTCGCTGGGCGCTACCACCCCGTCCAGGTACCAATTGTCCATAATTATCCTTGTTATGTTTAATCATCAAACTACATCCACATCGCGCCCATCCCGGACACGGCGTGAAATTGAACTGCGGTTAAAACGGCTGTCCTTTCATCACCCACGGTAACCCCGCGGCCACAAACACCACCCGCTCCACTTCTGCCGCGAGCAATTGGTGCAAACGCCCGCTCTCGTCAACAAAGCGGCGGCTCAGCTCGCCCATGGGCACAACCCCCAGTCCCACTTCGTTGCTGACCATGATCAACTCCCCCTTAAACGCGCCCACTGCCCCCAGCAGTGCATCGCGCTCCTGATCCCAGCATTGGGCCTGCAATGCATTGGCGAGCCAGAGGGTCAGGCAGTCGATCAGAACAAAAGCCCCCGGATTATTCAAGCGTCGCAAACAGCCAGCCAGATCGAGCGGCGACTCCTGCAGCTGCCAACGGCTATCCCGCTGCAACTGATGATGCTGAATGCGCGCACTCATTTCGGCGTCATTGTGCGCGCGGTCGGCGGTGGCGATGTAATGGCAGGGGCTGTCCGCGGCCAGATTCAACAGCCA
Source organism: Simiduia agarivorans SA1 = DSM 21679 (assembly GCF_000305785.2). Lineage (NCBI taxonomy): Bacteria > Pseudomonadati > Pseudomonadota > Gammaproteobacteria > Cellvibrionales > Cellvibrionaceae > Simiduia > Simiduia agarivorans. The sequence continues at coordinate 2,338,550 of NC_018868.3, forward strand.
GCCCTCCGCCAGCCGGCTTTTGCCGGAACGGGCCCCACCCAGCACCAATGATCGCATCGCTTTCTCCCGAAGTTGGCAAATTTAGCGAATAATACCTCGTATTTTTGCGCCACCATCCTACAATGAATAGCACCGGATTTATTAAAAAATATAATTGTTTTTCAGTCTGTTAATGCTGGTGCCAACACCCCCGCTGCGGTACTGTGCGCGCCCCTTTGAGAGGGTTGACAAACCGGCGGCGGCGTCCAGAGACAAACTGGCAAAAGGAAAACCGATGATTGATTCAACTCATGCAAAGGCCAACCTGCCCTGTGTAGGATGGCGTGAATGGCTGAGCCTGCCCGAATTGGGCATCAAGGACATCAAGGCCAAAGTGGACACCGGCGCAAGAACCTCTGCGCTACACACATTCTCTCTGGAGTTTTTTTTCAAAGGCGAAGAAGAATGGGTGCGTATCGGACTGCATCCGAAGCAGAACAGCAACGAAGAATTTTTCACTGAAGCCCGCGTGGTGGACAAGCGCATGGTGCGCGATTCCGGCGGCCATGAAGAAGTCCGCCCGGTGATTGAGACCTTATTTGTGGTGGGTCAACACCGCTTTCGCGCCGAGATGACCCTGACCAGTCGCGACAACATGAAATTTCGCATGCTGCTTGGGCGCAAAGCGCTGGAAAATAAATTTTTAGTGGACTCACAAGGTTCCTATTTACAGTCCGTCAAACCTGCCGTTTGACATTCACACAGGAGAATTACTCCATGAAAATTGCTGTATTGTCCCGCAACGCTAATCTCTACTCGACCAATCGTCTGGTAGAAGCCGCGAAAGAGCGAGGTCACGAGGTGGAAGTGATCGATTGCCTGCGCTGCTATATGACTATTAATCCGGACGACCTGGACATGCACTATAAAGGTCGTGAGTTGATTGGCTATGACGCGGTCATTCCCCGTATCGGGGCGTCAGTAACTTTTTATGGTACCGCCGTGTTGCGACAATTTGAAATGATGGGCGTTTTCCCGGTCAACGAATCCGTGGCCATCACCCGCTCGCGCGACAAACTCCGCTCCATGCAATTGTTGGCACGCAAAAATATCGGCCTGCCCACCACGGGCTTTGCCAACCAGACCCGCTATATTCCCGATCTGATCGAAATGGTGGGCGGCGCGCCACTGGTGATCAAATTGCTGGAAGGCACGCAAGGTATCGGCGTGGTGCTGGCGGAAACCCGTAAAGCGGCCGAGAGTATTCTCGAAGCCTTTATGGGCCTCGGTGCCAACATCATGGTACAAAAATTTGTCAAGGAAGCCGGCGGCGCCGACATCCGTTGCTTTGTCATTGGCGATAAAGTGGTCGGCGCCATGAAGCGGCAAGGCAAGGAGGGCGAATTCCGCTCCAACCTGCACCGTGGCGGCACTGCATCGCTGATCAAAATCACACCGCAGGAACGCGAGACGGCCGTGCGCGCGGCACGCACCATGGGCTTGAATATTGCCGGTGTCGATTTGCTGCGTTCCTCTAACGGCCCGGTGGTTATGGAAGTAAACTCTTCACCCGGCCTGGAAGGCATCGAAAAAGCCACAGGTAAGGACATCGCCGGCGAAATTATCAAGTGGATCGAGAAGAACGCCAAAGCCAACGCGTCTAAAACCAAAGGCAAAGGCTGAAATGGGTACAGATACAGCCAAACCGAAAACGCGCAACAAGCGGGCCCCGTTTCAGCTGTTGGGTGAAACGGTCGCCGCTGGCACCAGCGCCATGCTGGAAATGGATATTGGTAAACTGTACACCAACACCCCACTCACCATTGGCGTCGAGGTTTTTCACGGTAAACAGGACGGTCCGGTACTGCTGGTTACCGCCGCTATTCACGGCGATGAACTCAACGGCATTGAAGTATGTCGGCGCCTGGCAAAAGCGCCGGCACTGAAAAAACTGAAGGGCACCCTGATACTGGTACCCGTGGTCAATGCCTTTGGCTTTATCCAGCAGATCCGTTACCTGCCCGACCGTCGCGATCTGAACCGTTGTTTCCCGGGCTCAGAAAAAGGCTCGCTCGGTTCGCGCATTGCCTACTTGTTGCGCACAGAGTTGCTGGCTCATTGCACGCACGTGGTGGATTTACACACGGGCGCAATTCACCGCTCAAACCTGCCACAAATCCGCGCCAATCTGGAGAATGAACAGAATCTCGCGATGGCCCAGGCATTTGGTGCCCCGGTGGTGATGCATTCCAGTATTCTCGATGGGTCTTTCCGCGACGCCGCCGACAAAATGGGCAAGCCATTTATTTTGTACGAAGCCGGGCAGGCCTTACGATTTGACGAACCATCCATCATGGGTGGCGTCAAGGGCCTGATGGGGGTCATGCAACACCTGGGCATGCTTAACAAACGCAAAACGCAAAAGTCATTTGAGCCTACACTGGCGAACTCCAGCCAGTGGGTACGCGCCGGCCACGACGGCATGATGGTGCCCCGGGTTGAATTAGGTGCACGGGTCAAAAAAGGCGACCTGCTGGCATTGGTCGTTGACCCCTATGGCGAGCAGGAACTTGAAATCACCTCGCCGGTCAACGGCATTGTGATCGGCCGGAACAATATTCCGGTGGTAAACGAAGGCGAGGCTTTGTTCCATATCGCCAAATTTGACACGGTGCGGGAAGCGGCAAAAACCGTTGAAGCGTTTCACGAACAGTTTGACGACCTGAGCGATCCCGACCTGCGCTTTACCGACCCCTGGGGAGATCGCTATGACAGTTAGGGCACTGTTATTCAACACGCAAGGTGAATTGGTCAAAAGCGGGCAGGAGGAGCTTCTGCCTTACTATCACAATGAAGATTATTTTCTGTGGCTGGACGTTATCGGCACCGATGCTGAACGCGAAATGCAAGCCCTAGCCAGCTTTGACCTGAACCCATTGGCCCACCGCGACGCCCAACGGCATCGGCACCCACCCAAATATGAGCCTTTTGACGATCATGTGTTTTTGCTCATGCACGAGCTCACCGAGCAAGGTACACAGACAGAAATCAGCCGGCATCAACTGGCGATTTTTGCCAACAATTCCCACCTGATTACCCGCCGCAACCAACATTCGGTCACCGTAGATAAGATCTGGCAACAACTCACTCAGGATCAGACGCTGCCCCGGGGTGGGATCGGGCAGCTGGTCTATATGCTGCTGCGCGGCATCACCGACCGTTATCTGCCTCTGATGTTTGAAGTGGAACAACGCCTGAGCCAGATTGAAGACGAAATTTTTGATGCCACCAGCGACGATTTGCTTGGCGAACTGATCAGCTATGGCTCACAGTTGAAAAAAGCCCGCCGCTCGTTTGTTTACCAAACGGAAGTGATTGAAGAAATCATGAATGCGGACCACGCGCACCTGCTGGCGTTTGATGAGCACGAGCTGGTGGACCTGTTCGAGCACTTCGAGCGACTTGGCAGCTTGGCCAATCTGTATCAGGAGCTGACCAATGACCTGATCAACGGTTTCATTTCGGTCAGCGCCCATCGCACCAACAACATCATGAAGCTGCTGACGATCGTCACCGCCATCTTCCTGCCCTTAACACTGATCGCGGGCATATATGGCATGAACTTCGAATACATGCCCGAATTACGCTGGCACTACAGCTATTTCTTTGTATTGGGGTTCATGTTCAGCGTCATGATCTTTGGCATTGTATTTGTGCGCAAACGTGGCTGGCTGTAGATGCTGGATTTTCTCAATATCACGCTGTTCGAATTCGACGACTACCGGCTCAGCCTGCTGGCACTGCTGAACATTATTGCAATTCTGGTGGCCGGCTGGATTGTGTCGCGACTGGCTCAGCGTTCACTGACCCGGCTTGCCGGCAGCAACAAACGCATCGATCAGCGCGCGGCCTATTCCATTGGCCGGATTCTGCACTACATCATCATTACCATCGCTTTGCTGATGAGTTTATCGGTGGCAGGCTTCAACTTTACCAAGCTCGCGATTGTTGCCGGCGCCCTGTCGGTCGGCATCGGTTTTGGTCTGCAAGGCATCGCCAACAATTTCATTTCCGGCGTGATCATGTTGTTTGAGCGCAACATTAACGTGGGCGACGTGGTGGAGTTACAGTCGGGTACCTTTGGCACTATCAAAGAAATCAATGTGCGCAGCACCCTCATCAATACACCTGACAACATGGACGTATTGGTGCCGAATTCCGAATTCTTGTCCGCTCAGGTAACCAACTGGACATTGCGCGAAGGCCTGGTGCGTTTTCGCATTCCCTTTGGCGTGGCCTACGGCACCGACAAAGACGCCATGCGCGATGCGGTGCTGAAGGCCGCCAACCAGGTGGCGACCACGGTCAACATTGAACCGCGCTATCCCACGCGGGTATTCATGACCGGTTTTGGTGATTCCAGTCTGGATTTTGTGCTGGTGGTATGGGTCACGCACGAAGCGGCGCAAGCGCCAACCCGCACCAAGTCTGCCTATTTCTGGGCCGTGGATACCGCACTGCGCGAAGGCGGTTTTGAGATTCCCTTTCCTCAACGGGATCTGCATCTGCGCACCGGCTTCGATCAACGCAATGCCGAGGCGGGTGGACCCGACGCTCAGGCCGGCGAGTGATGCGCCAGGGTTAAGGTCAAAAAACCCTGCTCGCGCCAGCGGGAAAAATCTGTCGCGGTGGGCTGACCTGTGCCAATGGATTGTTGCAGCACGGCACTGCAGTTCGCATAGGCATAACCGTTCCGGCCAGCATGTTTAACCTGGTACAGGCAATAGTCCGCCAACTCCAACGCCACTTCCCAGTCTATGGCTTCGCCGTCCACCACGATCGGGTGCACAGCGATGCCAACGGATGCAGTCAGCTCCCCCTCCAGGCCTGCCTCTTGCCCTGCCAACCGAGTTGCCATGTTGATGCGGCCGGCGACATTGGCAAAACTGGCTTCGCTGGATTCAGGCTGAATTAACAAAAATTCCTCGCCGCCCAGCCGTATCAGGAGATCAGATTCCCGGCACAATTTTTTCAACTGAATGGCAAGGCTCTGCAAAGTGGCATCGCCTTTTGCGTGACCAAAGCGATCGTTAATGGATTTGAATCTATCCAGATCAATCAGGAAAAAACCAATGGCAGACACATCCAGGCCCGCAAATTTCTGGCGTCGTTGATTCGCCAGCAAGCGCGGCATCTGGTCGTACAGAAAGCGCCGGTTGTGCAAACCGGTGAGCGCATCCACCATACTGATTTCCAATAAGCGCTCATTTAACACGGCCAGTTTTTCATTGGCTTCGGTCAACGCCTGGGTACGCTGCGCAATTTCCTGCCGCATCCATTTTTCCCGACGCGCCATGCGTCGGGTCCACAGCTGCAGCATTAGGTAAATGATCGCCAACACCACCACCACAGCGCTCAATCTGAACCAGGTGGTTTCATGCCATTTTGGTGCAATCACATCATCCGCACTGGCCACAGGGCCCCACTGGCCAAAGGTATAGCGCGCTTGCACCTGAAACTGTTTGCGACCCGGCGGCAGGTTAGTGAAGTAGGCAAACGTCTGATCATCCACGTAGCGCCACTCGTTGCTGTAGGGAATCACGCGATAACGGTATTGCAAAGCATGAGGCACGCGGAATTCCAGCGCGCCGAACAAATACTCCCGATCGCCGGGTGCCGCCGTGCCGCCGGGTTTACGGATGCGGTCGATTTTCACCACCGGTACCCGTGCGCGCGGCACGTCCATTTCTGCACGGACCAGGCCCGCCAGGGACGGATACCACAGGTAACCGTCGAACATGGCCACCCGATGGTTGCCACCACCATTACAACAACGCACCCAATGCCGGCCGGGCATCTGCCCTTGATCGTGCAGAATCACTTCCAGTTGGGGCCGGGGTTTATCCAGGCTGTTTATGGCCACGCGTTCAATCCCGTCGCCATTGCCAATCCACAGCCAGGGGCCCGACGCAATCAGACTGAACGCACCGCTGGAAGGCAATCCGCCGTCAAGCGACAGTAATTGCCACCGCTGACCTTGCCCATCGCCAACAAACACCCCTTGCTGATAGGTCCCCACCACCAAACGGCCGTCGGGCAGTTGGGTCATGGCGATAATAAAACCATTGCCCAATGGCGAATGCTGGACCCTGTGCCAACCCTCGGGCCCGCGCCGCCACAAGCCCTGCTCGGTACCCGCCCATAAATTGCCCGCGCCATCTTCGAACAAGGTCCGCACCGGCAGCGCATTCAATGGGCTGTCGAGTTGTTCGGCGCCGTCGTTGCTCAATGTCCACAGGCCCCGGCTGCTGGCCGCCAGCATGCGATGCTCGCGGTCAATGATCAGGCTGTTCACCTGCACACCGTTGAGAGCCGGGTATTGGATCGCTTTGCCACCGGCCCAGCGCATCAACCCTTCCCGGCTGCCGACCCATACCTGCTTCATTGGGTCCACGGCCAGGCTGTAAGCAACCCCGCCGGGGATCACTTCCGCCGGTACCAGCTCGCTGATCTGGCCCCGATGCAGCTGTGCAACGCCCGATTCCGTGCCGATCAGCAAACGGTCGTTATCCGCCAACACCGTCCAGCTGAAGGTATCCAGGCCTTCGGCGGCACCCCATTGCACCACCGAACCGCGCCAGTAGTGCCGGACGCCATTGGCGCGGCTGCCCACCCAAAACGCGGCATCCTCAGACGCAAACAGACTCAGGGCTTCCGCCGCCATCGACGCTTCGCCAGCGAGGTGCCGGCTCAGGCGCCCGGCGACCCAAAACCCAAATCCGGTTGCGTCGGCCACCCACACCGCGCCCTGATACCCGGCCATGGCCTGCACCGGCTGGCTGGTCAACCAGCTCATCCCCGCGGCCCGCCAGAACCCGAGCCCGCGGCTGGTAGCGATCCAAACCCCACCTTCGCTCGCGACCAATTCGCGCACAACCGGCGCTGATCCTTCAGCACCCAGCGCGGCGACCTGTTCCACCGACTGGCCATCGGCCCGGAATAATACGCCCCGATTGCTGACCCACCAGATGGCGTCGTCGGCGGTCAGCGCCTGTACCTGTCCTTGCCAACCGGCAAAGGTCTGCAAACCTTCCGGACCAAAGCGCCACAGCCCATCACCCGACAACCAGATGACCCCTTGCGCATCGACCGCGAGGCCGGTCACTTCGCCGATGGGATCGAGCATCGCCATGGATTCGAACTGACCGTCAGCCCAACGCACCAGGCGGTTCTGGGCCACGATCCAGATGGCATCGTCCACCGCCAGCAGGTGCGACACCCATCCGGCACCCAGTGCGGGCTGCTCCGGTGCTTTGAACACCTCCACCGTGACGCCGTTCATGCGCACCAAACCGTTCTGTGTGCCCAACCACATCCACCCCTCGGGGCCGCGCGCGATGGCGGTCACGCTCACCTGGGGTAAGCCCGATTCCAGTGACCAGCTGGCGAAGTGGTAATTGCTATCGGGGGTGCTGGGCGAGAGCGGATTGGCCGCAAGCGCGCCGGCATAGAACAAAAGGGCAAACAGCAGCCCTGCAAGCCGTCTCTCGCGGGCAATAGATTTCGACAGGACAGGGGCGCAGCTTTCCATCAGCACCTTCATCAAAACGGCATATTCAGGCAGGACGTGGCCTGCAGTATACAGCGCCCGCACCGGCGTGCGAGCGGCGTCAAACGAGGAACAGGGAGCCCAGCCCCAGAAACGCGAAGAAGCCGACCACGTCTGTCACTGTAGTCAGAATCACCGCGCCCGACAGGGCCGGATCGATCTTCAGCTTATCCAGCATCAAGGGGATCAACACTCCGCTGATGGCAGCAAATATCAGGTTCACCAGAATCGCGGCGCCAATCACCATACCGATAGCCACCTGCTGGAACCAGAAACCCGCCATGGCCCCAATGACCACCGCCCACACCACGCCGTTGAGCAAGCCCACGGCAATTTCCTTTTTGAAAATGAGCATGGCGTTGGACATGGATAAATGCCCCAGGGCCAGGCCGCGGATTGCCAGTGTGAGAGTTTGAGAACCCGCAATGCCGCCCATACTGGCGACGATCGGCATCAGAATCGCAAGCGCCACGACCTGCTCCAGAGTGGCTTCAAACAAGCCGATGGTCCAGGACGCCAGCAGTGCCGTGAACAGGTTGATACCCAACCACACGGCCCGGCGTTTGGCCGAGCGCTTGACCGGCGCAAATAAATCTTCGTCTTCGGACAGACCGGCCTGGTTCAACATGGCGGCTTCGGCGTCATCCTGTACCCAACCCAGAATGTCCTGGGAGGTAATCCGCCCCAACAGCTGACCAGTTTCATCCACCACCGGCATCATCGCGTGGTGGTTCTGGTAGTTGCGGTCGGCCACTTCGCTCATGTGCATTTCGGCCGCTATGGCGGGATCTTCTTCCAGTTTGAGTTCGGCAATGGCTTGCTGGGGATGGGCATTGAACAGGTCGGTTAACTGCACCGAGCCGGCGTACAGCCCTTCGTCATTCACCAGACACAACAGGTCGGTGTTGGACGGAATCTGCCATTGGCGCAACAAGCGCATCACTTGCTGCGACGTGAGGGTTTCGGAAATCGAGATAAAATCCGAATCGATATTGCGGCCCACCTGATCCTCATCAAAGCGCATGGCCGTGTTAACGGCGGTCTGCTCTTTGATACTCATCAGTTTCAGGCGGCGGGAATACAGCTTGGGCGGAATCAGCTCATTCAGCTCAACCAGTTCCTGCGGGCTCAGGCGCGCGGCCATGGACCGAAGCTCGGCTTCATCCATGTCGTTGATGAGGTGACGGCGGGCGTCGTCGTGCATCTCAAACAGGACATCGCCCTGTTCGTCTGCACTGATTAATTCCCAGACCTTGAGTCGCTGCTCGGCCGGTAAAGACTCGAGCAGCGCCGCAATGGCTTCACTGGGTAACGCGATAATCGATTCACGGGTTTCCTCCGACAGTTGGCCCTCGTCGCTGGCGAGTTCGCTCAGCACCGGGTTGACCAGAGGTTCGTGGGTGATTATCTCGTTTGCTTCCAATGAAACGTCCTCAGTAAAAGAGTGTCCGGCTCCTAAATACCAACGTCTGGGGTCTGGAAACCGGGGACTACCAACTTATTTCAACCGCTTGTACTTCATCCGCTGGGGCGTCGCGTTGGCACCTTTACGCTTAACGAAGTCTTCATGGTACTCAGTGTAGTTGCCTTCAAAGAACACTACGTCCGAGTCACCCTCGTAAGCCAGAATATGGGTGGCAATCCGGTCCAGGAACCAGCGGTCGTGCGAAATCACCAACACACAGCCGGGGAACGCCAGAATGGCTTCTTCCAGCGCGCGCAGGGTTTCCACGTCCAGATCGTTGGACGGTTCGTCCAACAACAGCACGTTGGCGCCTTGCTTCAGTGTATTGGCCAGGTGCAGACGACCGCGCTCACCCCCGGACAATTCGCCCACGCGTTTTTGCTGGTCGGTGCCCTTGAAATTAAAACGCCCTACGTAGCTACGGCTGCTCACTTCGTAGTTGCCGATTTTCAGGATATCGGCACCACCGGAAATGGCATTCCACACGGTATCTTCATCCTTCAGGCTTTCGCGGCTTTGCTCCACAAACGCGAGCTTGACCGTTTCACCGATGCTGATGCTGCCGCTATCGGGCTGTTCGCGGCCGGCAATCATGCGGAACAGGGTCGATTTACCGGCACCGTTACCGCCGATGATGCCCACCACAGCACCTTTGGGGATGCTGAAGCTTAAGTTGTCGATCAACACGCGATCACCAAAGGCTTTGGTCACACCGTTGAATTCGATCACCTTGTCGCCCAGGCGTTCGCCCGGCGGAATATAGATTTCGTTGGTTTCGTTGCGCTTCTGGAATTCCTGGCTCTGCATTTCTTCGAACCGGGCCACGCGCGCCTTGCTTTTCGCCTGACGCCCTTTGGGGTTCTGGCGCACCCACTCCAGTTCCGCCTTCATGGCTTTCTGGTGTGCGGCTTCGGTGCGTTGCTCCTGCGCCAGACGCGCCTCTTTCTGCTCCAGCCAGCTGGAGTAATTGCCCTCATAGGGAATGCCATGACCGCGGTCGAGTTCCAGAATCCAGCCGGCGGCGTTGTCGAGGAAGTAACGGTCGTGGGTAATGGCGACCACGGTACCCTCAAATTCACACAGGAAACGCTCCAGCCAATGCACCGACTCGGCGTCCAGGTGGTTGGTGGGTTCGTCCAGTAACAGCATGTCCGGGCGCGACAATAACAGCCGGCACAGTGCCACACGGCGTTTTTCACCGCCGGAGAGCTTGCTCACGTCCGCGTCCCACGGCGGCAAACGCAGGGCATCGGCCGCCACCTCGAGAGTGTGCTCCATGTTGTGCGCATCCCAGGCAGCGATAATGTCTTCACATTTGGCCTGCTGCTTCGCCAGCGCGTCAAAGTCCGCTTCGGGCTCGGCGTAGGCGGCATAGATCGCGTCCAGCTCTTTAAGCGCATCCACGGCTTCGCGCATGCCATCTTCTACGTTGCCGCGCACGTCTTTGGCTTCATCCAACTGGGGTTCCTGCGGCAGGTAGCCCACTTTGATGCCGGGCATGGGGCGGGCTTCGCCGTTAAAATCCTGGTCGACCCCGGCCATAATGCGCAATAAAGTGGATTTACCCGCACCATTGAGACCCAAAACGCCGATTTTCGCGCCCGGGAAGAAGGACAGAGAGATGTCCTTCAGGATTTCACGCTTGGGCGGCACGATCTTGCCCAGGCGATTCATGGTATAAACGTATTGCGCCATGGCCGGCACTCCTCAGCTAATGTCTGATTTGGCGCGCACGTTACCCCAAAGCCCTTTGGAGTTTCAATGCCGACCGCATCTATACTGATAATCTATGAATGGAGCAGGAAGAATAACCATTGTCTGACGTGTTTGCCGCCGCTTTTGACGCCTCCCCCCTGCCCCAGGCCCTGATGACGCCCGACGGGCGCTACCTGCAGGTTAGCCGGTCACTGCTGCTATGGCATAACGACGCGCCTCTTGTCGATACCCTGTCGAGCCTGTGGAATGAAAAGCTTCAGGGTCCCTCCATGGTCAAAATGGTGCGCGATGCCATGGCGCGCAAAGGCAGCTGGAGTGGCGAACTGCAGTACCAGACGCACAAGGGGCCGATCCCGGTACAGGTACACCTGCAGGTTGTTGTTAAGGATAAAGACAATTATTGGCTGGCCAGCCTCCAGGATCTGAGTTTGCGTAAACAGGCCGATCTGCGCCTGCAGAAGATGGCCTATGTAGACCCCCTGACTCAACTGGCCAGTGCCGGTTTGCTGGCTGATCGCTGCAGCCAGGCCATCGCCCGCGCCAAGCGCGCCCAACAATTACTGATGCTGATACTGATTCAGCCGCTGGACCAGGCCGGGCTGCGCGCCACGCTGGGCACCGATGCCGCCGACTCGGCAATCCAGTCGCTGGCACTGGCCTTGGTCAAACAGATCCGACACGAAGATACGCTCGCACATCTGGGCCAGGGGCGATTTGCGTTGCTGGTGCCCGATCTTAAAGACAAAAACCAGGCCGTCAGCGCCTTTGGCCTGATCACCGAAAAATTGCGCGCGGCCGCCGGCCAGGTTCAGGCGGGGCCCAGCAACGGCATGGAATTGCAGCAGGGGGGCGCGCTCTGGCCCGAAGACGCCAATACCGTGCAACGCTTGCAACAACAGGCGGAGCAGGCACTGCTGAGCGCCAGCAACCACCCCCAACTGTTCACCCCCGCGCTGCAAAAGCAGTTGGAGAAACGGCGCACAGAAGCCAGTGCGATTGAACAGGCACTGGATTGCGATGAATTTGTCCTGCACTACCAGCCCCTGCTCAACACCGAGAGTGGTGAAACCGACAGCCTGGAAGCGCTGATCCGCTGGCAGCATCCCGACCGCGGATTGTTGCTCCCCGGTGCCTTCCTGGAACAGGCAGAAGCCACGGGCAACATGCAGGCACTGGGCAACTGGGTGCTGCGCGAGGCGGCGCGCCAGTTTTTGCACTGGCAGCAGCAACACCCCCATTTGCAATGCATTCATGTCAACCTGTCGGCGCAACAGTTCCGGGCCCACTATCTACTGGCGCTGATCCGCGACGTACTGGCCGACACCGGACTCCCGGCCGAGCAATTGTGCCTTGAGATCACAGAGAAAGCCCTGCAGTGGCCTCAGGCCGCCGACCGGATTGATGAGTTGCACCTCATGGGTGTTCGCCTGGCCCTGGACGACTATGGCGCCGGGCCCAGCGCGATTCAGCAAGTGGCGGCGATGCCGCTGTACCAGATTAAACTCGACCGCCAGTTCATCCAGCCCATTCCGCATGCGCGCACCGAAAAGCAACTAAGCGGTTTAGCCGCGTTGGTACAGGGCATGGATAAGCAACTGGTGGTGTGCGGTGTGGAAAACGCGCGCCAGCTGGAATTGGCGCAACAGCTCGGCAGCCAGCTGGTACAGGGCTTCTTGTTGGCAGAGCCCCAATCGGCCGAGGCGATTTCGGCACTATTTGACCCAACCTGATCCGGAGCCGGTAATTATCACGACGGTTAAACACCTGCGCAATTTGCTATTGATGGTGACGCTCACACTCAGTGCAACCGCCGCTGTGAGTGATCCCCTGCCTGACGACGCGCGCCCGCTGATAATACTGAGCGCCACTGACTACCTGGGCAAACACACTTACGACCAGCACCCCTATACCGACTTGCTACGCATGGCCTTAGGGGAACTGGGTTATACGTTGGTGGTGATGCACAACCCGGGCCTGCGTAGCCTTGCCATGGCCAATACCGGCGTGGTCGATGGCGAACTGGTGCGCATCAAAGACATGAGTGAGGAATATCCCAACCTGATCAAAGTGCCCGAACCACTGGGCGGTGCAGACCTGGCGATTTTTGTCGCTAAACATAAAGTCCCTGCAAGTAGGCACTGGGCAGACTTGCAGGCAACGTCGGTTGTTGCGTTAAGGGGCATGGCGATTATGGAACACCTGCCTGTACGATTCCGGGAACTGTCAGAAATACGGGCGCAAAACTATGTGCAGGCCATGCACCTGGTGATTGCGGGTCGCGCCGATCTGGCGATTCTGCCCGCGTCGTTTATAGAAAAACCCGAACAGGCCGCACTGGCGGAAAAACTCGAAGCACTGACGCCCGTGGTCGGAAGGGTTGAAGGTTTTGTGCATCTGCACAAACGTCACGCAGCGCTGGTCGGCCCGCTAGCCGAGGCCATGCATCAACTGAAACAACAGACTACCGCACCTGGTCCCGCGCCCGTTTCGAAATAGCACTGGCCTGCTCTTCCGGCAGATGAGATTCGGCACATTCCCGACTGACGCCAATGGCCAGCGTGAAGTGCCGGATATAGCGCCGGCAATGCACGCACATAAACAAATGGAACTTGTACGAAACCCGTCCCCAGAAACCGAGGTTACCATCCACATAATCGCTCGAGCGCTTGACGACTTCTTTGCAACTCAGCATTGGCCGGTTTCCTGATAGTGATCGATCACGGACAACAGCGACAGCCGGGCCCGGTGCAGTAACACACGCACATTGGAGTTGGTCACGCCCAGGATGTTACAGATCTCTTCCAGCGGTTGCTGCTCTACATCGCGCAATAGAAAAACCGCCCGCTGTGCCTCGGGCAGCTTCTGCAGATTCTTTTCGATGCATTGTTTGAGTTGGGATTCTTCGAGTATCCGGTCCGGCGACTCCATATGCCAATCCGAGGGGCCGCCCGCCCAATGGCCATCGGACTTGAACCGCTCTTCGGATAAATAACTGCCCAATACCTCGCCCGGCTCGTCCATCTGGACTTCCCGCCCCTCCTTGCGCAACTTGGCTTTGGCCGCATTAGAGACAATGGTGTACATCCAGGTCTTGAGGGTCGAGCGGCCTTCAAACTTGGGCAGGGCACGGAAAATAGATACCCAAGCTTCTTGCACCACCTCTTCAGCCTGGCCATGACGGACGATAGCACGCGCCACCACCAGCAACTGATTGTGGTAACGCTGCACCAGCTCGGTAAATGCCCCGTGGTCCTGCGCACGCAGTAGATCCAGATTGGGTTCCATAATCATCCTTTCAATTTGGCAACATTAAAGCACAGGTCGCTGTAACGGCGCGCCTGCCATGTTATCTAAAGACCAGCTTACGCCCTAAACGATTGCCAAAAATTCACATTTTCATCACGGAGACGCCAGTGGTTGCGCAGCTTACTGCTTCATATCGGAAACTTGGACAAACTTTATCGCACCTGGATGGCATCCCATCGCTGTTGATACGGCTCTATCTGATTCCGGTGTTCTGGATGGCCGGCAGCAACAAACTCATGCATTTTGAAGATACCGTGGCCTGGTTCGGCAACCCCGACTGGGGGCTTGGCTTGCCCCTGCCCTGGTTGATGGCCGCGCTCGCCACGGGTGCCGAGCTGGCCGGTGCGGTTTTATTGGCACTGGGTCTGGGCACCCGCGCTATCAGCTTGCCACTGGCTGTCACCATGCTGGTGGCGGCGGTGACCGTGCATTGGGAAAACGGCTGGCAAGCCATCGCCGATGCCGGGGCCCCCTTTGCCAATGACGCGGTGCTGGCGGCGCCGGAAAAACTCGAACGCGCGCGCAGCATTCTGCAGGAATACGGCAACTACGACTGGCTCACCAGCTCAGGCAATTTCGTGGTGCTCAACAACGGCATCGAATTCGCCGCCACCTATTTTGTCATGTGCCTTGCGCTGATTGCGCTGGGTGGCGGGCGCTATGTGAGTGTGGATTATTGGGTGTCGAAGAAGCTCGGGACTCAATAAAATTTGTTGGAGCGGCTTCCCAGCCGCGAAGGGGTTGGCACTCTGTAGGGCCTCCAGTGCCACTCCTTTCGCGGCTAGGAAGCCGCTCCCACAGGGTCGCCCCGCGCTCCAACAAAATTCGCCCAAAGGATTGGGCTCCTACCGGTTATGCAGCCCCGCCCGATACTGACTGGGGCTGACACCCATGACTTTTTTAAAAATGCGCGAAAAGTAATAGGCATCGTCATAGCCAAGATCCAACGCCACCTGTTTGATGGATTGACTGCGGGTATCGAGTGCGTAACAGGCCTGCTGCATTTTCAGTTCAATAAAATAGTGGATGGGCGATTGCCCGGTCTGGGCTTTGAACAGTTTGGCAAAATGGAATTTCGACAGTGCCGCCTCTTCCGCCAACTGCTCCAGGTTCAGCTGGCCATGCACATGCTCGATCATCCGGCCTTTGATGGCGGCAATGTCCAGGCGCCCCTCGAGCCGGCCCCGGCCCAGCATTTGAGCGATATGACTCAGTAAAAACTGTAACTGGTGGCAGGCGTGAATCGCGGCATCGGGCGAAGCGCCTTCCTCGCGCAGACTGAACTGGGCATCGAACAGCGACAGGAGCCGGGCGTTGACCCCCAGGCGCTGCACCCGCCCGCCGTGAGACAGTATCCACTGGCCCAGATCACCCGCCATGTCACCATCAAAATGCACCCAATACACGGTCCAGGGACGGGCATCGTCAGACCAATAATGATGCGCTAACCCCGCCGGCAGGAGCACCACATCGCCCGCAGCGATGCGCCAATGGCCATCGGCCACTAATCGACCCTCGCCAGCCGTGCAGTAGAGCAGCAGGTGATCATCGTGCAGCTCGCGCTGCATCCGGTGCCCGCGCGCCACCGGGTAAAACCCCAGGGCGCGCGGGTAGAGTTGGCGCGTAAGCGCTTCCGCCGCCAGCCGCTCGGTTAGCGCTTTTGGTAATAAAAAGCGCTTTCCGTCCCGGGGCAATGGCCAATCAGATGGCTGAGACAAGGCTATCTACCTGTTTTTTATAGATATTTCTAAATTATAGCTAAAAGTATGACCCACCAGACAATCACAAGATAGTCCATCAAGGCACCAATATCGTCAATCCCCCGGCCGTCTATCCTGTGTTCTGATGTTGCCAGACTCAATTGAAGGTGTTTGCCATGACTCAGCATTTTGCCAACGGCCTGCCCAAGCGCGTGCCCCTGTTCATCGAAGGTGAGTGGACTCAGAGCGAATCCAGCCAGTGGATTCCGGTGACCAACCCCGCCACCCAGGAAGTGATTACCGAAGCGCCCTGCGCCACCGAAGCCGAAGTGGAACGCGCGGTTGCGAGCGCAAAGGCTGCTTTCGCCAGCTGGAAAGACGTGGCCGTGCCCGTGCGTGCGCGCATCATGTTGCAGTACCAGCACCTGCTGAAGCAGCACCACGATGAAATTGCCACCATTCTGGCGCAGGAAACCGGCAAGACCTTTGACGATGCCAAGGGCGATGTCTGGCGCGGCATCGAAGTGGTGGAACACGCCTGCAATATCGCCAGCCTGATGATGGGCGAAACCGTGGAAAACGTGGCCCGCACTATCGATTGCTATTCCTACACCCAGCCTCTGGGTGTGTGCTTCGGCATCACGCCGTTCAACTTCCCGGCCATGATTCCCCTGTGGATGTTCCCGCTCGCCATCGCCTGCGGCAACACCTTCATCCTGAAGCCGTCTGAGCAAGACCCGCTCACGCCCACCCGCTTGGTGGAACTGTTTGAACAGGCGGGCGCGCCAAAGGGCGTGCTGCAGGTGATTCACGGCGGCAAAGACCAGGTCAACCAATTGCTGACCCACCCGGAAGTGAAAGCCGTGAGCTTTGTGGGTTCCGTGCCCGTGGGCGAACACGTGTACCGTACTGCGACCCAACACCTCAAGCGCGCCCAGTGCTTTGCCGGTGCCAAAAACCACATGGTGGTGATGCCCGATGCCAACAAGCAGCAGGTGATCAACAACCTGGTGGGCGCCGGCTTCGGTGCCGCCGGTCAGCGCTGCATGGCGATTTCCGTGGCCGTGATGGTGGGCGAATCAAAAGAGTGGGTGGACGACCTGAAAATCGCCGCCAGCAAAATCCGCCCCGGCGCCTGGGATGACAAAGACGCCGCCTACGGCCCACAGATTTCCCCGCAAGCGCGCGACCGCGTGCTGGCCTTTATCGAAAAAGGCAAACAGGAAGGCGCCAACTGTATTCTGGATGGCTCCGACTGCGTGGTGGAAGGTTTCCCCGACGGCAACTGGGTAGGCCCGACCATTTTCACCGATGTCACTACCGACATGGAAATTTACAAAAATGAAATTTTCGGTCCGGTACTGTGCATCATTACCGTCGATACGCTGGACGAAGCCATTGCGCTGATCAACGCCTGCCCGTTCGGCAACGGCACCAGCATTTTCACCGCCAGCGGCGCCTGTGCGCGTAAATACCAGCACGAGATCCTGGTGGGCCAGGTGGGCATTAACGTACCGGTGCCGGTACCGCTGCCATTCTTCAGCTTCACCGGCTGGCGCGCTTCCTTCTATGGCGACCAGCACGCCTATGGCAAACAAGCGGTGCGTTTCTACACCGAAACCAAAACCGTTACGGCGCGTTGGTTCGACGAAGATATCCCCGGCGGCCCGAACATGACGATCAATTTAAAATAAATAAAACGTAGGGTGGAATAAGCGCAAGCGCATTCCACCTTTTTTCGCACACCATGGAAACGGTGGAATGCGAAGGTGGAATGCGCTTCGCTTATTCCACCCTACGGTGTATAACAAGAGAGTGATATGAATTTCGACCTAACCGAAGAGCAATTGGCTTTCCAACAGGCGGCCCGCGATTTCGCCAACGGCGAAATGAAACCGCACGCGGCCGAATGGGACGAGCAACAAATCTTCCCCACCGAGCTGTTTGAAAAAGCCGGCCACATGGGCTTCATGGGCATCTACTCACCTGAAGACTGCGGCGGCATGGGCTTATCCCGCGCCGACACCATGGTGATTGTGGAAGAACTCGCGCGCGCCTGTCCGAGCACGGCGGCGTTCATTACCATTCACAACATGGCCACCTGGATGCTGTGCAGCTGGGGCCAGGATGCGCTCAAGGCCGAGTGGGCAGAAAGCTTAACCTGCGGTGCCAAGCTCGCGTCCTACTGCCTGACCGAACCCGGTGCCGGCAGCGATGCGGCAAGCTTGCGAACCAAAGCCGAACGCGACGGCGATGATTACATCATCAATGGCTCAAAGGCGTTTATTTCCGGTGCCGGCTCCACCGACATACTGATTGCCATGGTGCGCACCGGCAGCCAGGACGACGGCGCCAAAGGCATATCCTGCATCGCCATTCCCGCCGACGCGCCGGGCATCAGCTACGGTAAAAAAGAAGTGAAAATGGGTTGGAACAGCCAGCCCACCCGAACCATCAGTTTTGAAAACGTGCGCGTGCCGGTGACTAACCGCCTGGGTGACGAGGGGGAAGGCTTTGCCATTGCCATGAAAGGGCTGGACGGCGGTCGCATCAACATTGCCACCTGCTCACTCGGGGCCGCCCAGGAAGCGATTACCGTGGCGCAAGCCTATATGCACGAACGCAAACAGTTCGGCAAAGCGCTGTCTGGCTTTCAGGCGCTGCAATTCAAGCTGGCGGACATGGCTACAAAACTCGTCGCCGCCCGCAACATGGTGGCACTGGCCGCCTTCAAACTGGACCAGAATCACGCCGACAAATCCACTTACTGCGCCATGGCCAAGCAGTTCGCCACCGACCAGTGTTTCGACGTGGTCAACGATGCCCTGCAGCTGCACGGCGGCTATGGTTACATTCGCGAATACCCGCTCGAGCGCTTGCTGCGCGATTGCCGGGTTCACCAGATTCTGGAAGGCACCAACGAAATCATGCGCGTGATTGTTTCGCGCCGCATGCTGGCCGAACATGCAACGGAGACCATTCGATGAGCGATTTACTGAAAATTGAAAAACGCGGTCACACCGCCATCATCACCATGAATAATCCACCGGCCAACACCTGGACGCCGGAAAGCCTCAATTATCTGAAGCAACTGGTTGAAGAGTTAAATGCCGACAAAGACAACTACGCGTTGATTCTGGCATCGGAATCCGAGAAGTTTTTCTCTGCCGGGGCCGACCTTAACCGCTTTAACCACAACGACAAAGATCAGGCATTTACCTTTTGCGCGGCCTTTGGCGAAGCCTTTGAGACCCTGACACACTACCGCGGTGTCTCCATTGCCGCCATCACCGGGTTTGCCATGGGTGGCGGTCTGGAAGCAGCACTGTGCTGCGACATCCGCATCTGTGAAACCCAATCACAAATGGCCTTGCCCGAAGCCACTGTGGGCTTGCTGCCCTGCGGTATCGGCACTCAGCACCTGCCCTGGCTGGTGGGTGAAGGTTGGGCCAAGCGCATGATTCTGTTGGGCGAACGCATCAAATCCGACAAGGCCCTGCAAATTGGCCTGGTACAGGACGTGGTTGAAACCGGCACTGTGCTGGACAAAGCGCTGGAACTCGCCGACAAAGTCGCCGGTCAGTCACCTACCTCGGTGGCGCGTTGCAAACAATTAATCATGGGCGCACGCACGACGCCGATGAACCACATGATGGCGCTGGAGCGCGAACAGTTCGTCAAGCTCTGGGACACACAGGACCAGAAAGAAGGCGTGGCCGCGTTCCTAGAAAAACGCAAACCCGAATGGAAAAACCAATAGCACACACCCGTAGGGTGGAATAATACCGACATGGATGTCGGATAGTAGAGCAACGCAGGAGCAGTTGCCGAGCGACAGCACATTCCACCAAAATCAACGCAGCAAAAGACGGAATGCGAAGGTGGAATTCGAAGGTGGAAGGTGGAATGCGCAATCGCTTATTCCACCCTACGGTGTATTGAAAAAATAAGGAGCCTGTTTTGTCCGATCAACCCGTGGTATTTGAAACCCGCCCGGCGACCAATGGAAAATTGCTTGGCATTGCCCGCCTGAATGCGGAGAAATCGCTCAACAGCCTGAGCCTGGCGATGATCGATTTATTGCAGAGCCAATTGAACGAATGGGAGCAGGATGCGCAGATCGCGGCAGTCTGGTTAGAAGGCGCGGGCGAAAAGGCGTTTTGTGCGGGCGGCGACGTGGTGGCACTGCACGCGGGCAGCGCAGCCTATGGCGAAACACTGCCAGACGACAGCTGCGAGCGCTTTTTTGAGCGCGAATACCGGCTCGATTATCACATTCACAACTACACCAAACCGTTAATTGTCTGGGGCAGTGGCATTGTCATGGGCGGCGGTATGGGGTTGCTGTGCGGCGCACCGATTCGCATCGTCACCGAAACCACCCGCATGGCCATGCCGGAAATCACCATCGGCCTGTTTCCCGATGTGGGCGGCAGTTATTTCCTCAGCCGCGCGCCCGGCAAATCGGGTCTGTTTCTCGGCATTACCGGTGCACAATTTAATGCCACCGATGCGCGCTACTTAGGTTTCGCCGACCTGTTTGTGCCCGCCGCCGAAAAAATTAACCTGCAGGCACTGGTGGCCGAATCGGAACCCGATACGCTCGACACGGTGTTGTCGCAATTCGCCGACCGCTTTGCTGCCGACGCGCCTGCAGGCCAGGTGGAAGCACACCAGGCACACATGGATGCGCAATGCACGGGCGACAACACGCTGGAGATTATCAACCGCATCATTGGCTATCAGGGCGATGACGAGTGGCTGAGCCGTGCCGCAAAAACCCTGGCCCGCGGCTGCCCGGTAACGCCTTACCTGGTGACTGAACAATTGCGTCGCGCCAACGGCGCGAGCCTGGCCGACGTCTTCCGCACCGAGCTGACCATGGGCGTGAATGCGGCCAAGCATGGCCACTTCAAGGAAGGGGTCCGCGCGTTGCTTATCGACAAGGACCGCAATCCCCAGTGGACACCCGCGGCCTTCCACGAGGTGCAAGACCAGCATTGGCAAATTTTCTTTGACTCGCCATTTACCGGCGAGCACCCATTAACCGATTTAGGAGCCTCCGCATGACCACTGTTGCATTTATCGGCCTGGGCAATATGGGCGGCGGCATGGCCGCTAACCTGGCAAAGAAAGGCTTCACTGTACGCGCCTTCGACTTGATGCCAGAGCATCTTACGCAGGCCGAAAAAGATGGCTGCGTTGCGTTCAAATCGGCGCAAGAGGCCGTTAAACAATGCGACGCGGTGGTGTCCATGCTGCCCAATGGCAGCATCGTCGAAAGCGTTTACATCGACAAAGACAAGTTGTTCGACGCCATGCCCAAAAACACGCTGGTACTCGACTGCTCCACCGTGGCACCGCAGAATTCCCAGCGGCTAGCCAACGTCGGCCGCGAGAAAGGCATGCGTGTGGTGGATGCGCCTGTGTCCGGCGGCGTTGCCGCAGCGGCGGCCGGCACCCTGGCGTTCATGTGTGGCGGCACTCAAGCCGACGTCGACGCAGCGCGTGACATACTCGCCGCCATGGGCAGCAATATTTTCCGTGCCGGTGACAGCGGCGCAGGCCAAGTGGCTAAAATCTGCAATAACATGTTGCTGGCGATTCACATGGCCGGCACCGCCGAAGCGCTGCAATTGGGCGTGGATAACGGACTCGACCCGAAAGTGCTGTCTGAAATTATGCTGAAGAGCTCCGGCTGCAATTGGAGTCTCGAAAAATACAACCCCTACCCCGGCGTACTGGAAAACTCCGCAGCCTCGCGCGGCTATACCGGTGGTTTTATGGTGGACCTGATGTTGAAAGACCTGGGCCTGGCCATGCAGGCCTCACTGGCCAGTGCATCATCTATCCCGATGGGAGCGGCAGCGAGGAATTTGTTCAGTTTGCATAAGCACAGCGGCGGCGAAGATAAAGGCAAGATGGATTTTTCTTCTATTCAGCAGTTGTATAAATAAACGTTTAGTCTCGATTTTATGGCGAGGCACCCGCTCTTGGGGCCCCTTCTGCAGCGGTGATCGGAGGGCAATTTCAGGGGGTCAAATGGGCAGGACGCCCATTTGAGCGGCGTTCTGCCATGGATGGCGGTCGCCGGCGACCCTCTGAAGTTGCCCGGAGAGAACGAGCCCGAAGGGCGCGACAAATTGCATGGAACAATTTGGACCAGCTCTGCTGCCCGAAAGGTGAGCGGCAGGAGCCGCTCAGTCCACGCGGGGTGGCCTTTCTTTTGGTTCGTTTGAACGCTCCTTCGTCACTTTCGCTGACGCTCATGTTTTCAACGCTTTGGCCAAGCAAAGAAAATGAATAACTATCCGCAAAACAAAAAAATCATCACACAAAAAACGCGAAATTACTCAGCCCCAACCCCCATCGGACTGGCCAACCGTACCCCGGCCTTTTGCACACACCCCAGCAATGCCAGATTCAATGACTCTGCCACTTCCAGGTAGTCGTTGTAATCCGTGGTGTCCACGTAGGCCAGTACGTCGATCAGTAACGCGTGATGTTCAAACGCTTTAAAGCGCACCCGCACCACATCGTCGGCGACCCGTTCGTGCTCATTCAGTACCTGACGCATCTGCGTTAACAATTCATCCAATACAAGAGATTGTGGCAGGCTTCTGCCATCCAGGTGAATGGCCGGACGATAGGCAATGCGTTCGCGCTGGGAAATATTTTCCAATTGCATGTCGGCAAAAACAGCATTGGGAATGTGCACCACGCTCCGGTCCAATGTACGCACCCGTGTAGCACGCAATCCGATCTCCTCTATCACACCCACCTGCGTTCCGAACCGGCACAACTGCCCTACTTTCACCGGCGAGGACACATACAAGGTCAAAGCACCAATCATGTTTTCGATCGACTTCTGTGCGGCCAGTGCAAATGCCAGCCCGCCGATACCCAGACCCGCCAGCGCTGCAGTGGGGCTGAAGCCCAGATTTTCCAACCACAGCAGGGCAATGATCACCACCACAATACTTTTGGCTACAGTCGCGCCCGGCCGCAGTAACGCGTGCACCAGACCCGTGGGCGAATCCTTGTGCCGCTGTAAGTAGATCTCTGCCAGCAGGCTGATCACACCATTCAGCGTCCAGGCCCAACACACCAGCCACAGAGTTTGCGCGCGCAATACCGCCGCAACCGATACACCCAGCGACTCCACAGCCACAAACTGACCGGACACCACCAGCGCCGCCATCAGGCAAAGTGGTCCTCGCAGTAAATCATTGAATGATTGCCGCACCGGCGATGGATGGCTTCCACCCACGCGCAATAACGCATTGATAAGCAACCAGATCAGCAGCCATGTCGTCCCCAGTAAAGAAAGCAGAAGCAGCCAGATCCACAGCGGAACATTCAACAATGAGATGCGTGGCACATGGTCAGACATCCATTGCCCCAGGGGGCCGTACGCAAACTCCTCCGATAGCTCGGGAATACGCGCCACCGTGGCGTTGGACACCTTCCAGATGGATACGCCATCGCCACGGGGTACCCGCTGGAGCAACAAGGTCATCTGACCATGGCGGGTTTCAATCTTGCCCAGTGCTTCGCGGTAACTGGGCAATCCGTCCTGCAGTTTACCCTCGGGTCGCAAGCTGAGATTATCCAGATCAACCCACAAGGTGCGATCCAGTATCTGAAAAAAATCCTCAGCCAGCGCCGGCTTGCCAATGGCCAAAACGTCTTCGCCCACATTGCGGAAATCAAGGTATTCTGCTGCCCGTTCAAATTCCCCCCGACGGGCGGCCCGCAGGTAGGCCTCCATGGCAGTGCGCGGCGTGCCCCGTTCAAACTCGTCTTCTGGCACCTGGGTATCCGGCATTGCCTCCTTGGCCGGCTCAGACACCATATCGGCAATGCGCGGTTCAAGGTCCTGCGCCCAGACGTGACCGCCGGCGAAGCCGGCCACAATTAACACCAACACTATCCTGAGGACAGTCATCATCTGCTATTTCCTTCCTTAGTCCAGATTGAGCCGCATCACCAGATCACATCGCGCGTAATCCGGGTGGCAGCCAGCAGGGAGCTCGGCAAATCCGAATTTCCGGTAAAGCGTGACCGCAGGCACCAGCCGCGAATTAGTCAGCAAGTCTATGGATAAAGCGCCTTGCTCGCGCGCCAGTCCAATCGCAGCCTGCATGAGCACGTTGGCCAGGCCGCGGCCCTGATGGGACTGCCTCACCGCCATTTTGGCAAGCTCGAAACTGCGCTCGCCATTGCACAATAACGCGCAGCAGCCGACCACGGTTTGACCATCAGATTGGGTGATTATGTGGCCCCCGGCTTTTACTATGTCGCCGGGGTTGTCCAGTGCCTTCCTGTCTGATGCTTCAACCTCGAAAAACTGGCTGATCCAGGCGTAATTCAACGCCGAGAATGCATTGAAGTGTGTGGGTTCATTGATAAATAACGCCATACGCCACTCCTGGTACCTAACGCAATATAGCCATCATAACTAAAAATCCATTTATCACTATCATTTAGAAATAAAAATTCGAAAAAGCGTTATTCCGCGCCATGCCGGAGTAATGCCCGCATCTTGACTATACTGGGCTAAACACCGGAGCCCTTTGGATGACGCCGCCCCTGACAACCTCTTATGCGAAGGCAGACAGCCAAGATCCGCATCGTACCCAATTCGTGCAAAGCGCGCTGTTTGAAATAGCCGATCTGTCCTATCGCGCAAGCAGTCTGGAAAACCTGTTCAGGCGCGCCCACGCCATTATCGGGCGATTGATGTATGCCGAAAACTTTTATATTGCGGTCGAGAGCAAAGATGGCACCAACTTAAGCTTCCCCTACTATGTCGACACACTCGACCCGGAACCCGGCGATAAAATAGCTGAAACACCCCTTTCCCGTCTCGATGGCAGCCTGAGCGTCTTTCTGGTAAACCACGACACCACCATATTTACTCAGGATACCGATGATTTCGACCAGTTGCTGACCCGGTATTCGCTCAAACTGGTGGGCGGTAAACCCCAGTGTTTGATCGGCGTACCGCTGCGCTGGGGAGAAGATCAGCGTGGCGCCATGGTGGTTCAGTCCTACCTGCAGGACACGCTGTTTACCCGCACCGATTGTGACGTACTGTCTTTTCTGGCCAAACAGATTTCTACCGCGCTCAGCCGGTTCGAACAACGGGAAACATTGGAGCGCACAGTTGCAGAGCGAACCCAGATACTCAGCCAGAAAAACCAGGAGCTGGAAGCCACGCTGGCTGCGCACGAAGAAGACAAGCGGCGCCAGGAGGCGCTGTACGAAATCTCCACGCTTTCCCACAGCATCAGCGATCTGGGAAAGATCTATCCCAGATTGCACCGGATCCTGGATGGGCTTTTCCCTGCAAAAAACTTTTACGTATCACTCCTGAGTGAGGACGGCAGCACCATTACCTTCCCCTACTTTGCCGACAAAAAAGACATCAGCACCAAATCACGTAAACTCGGCAATGGTGCCACCGAATACCTCCTGCACCTGCGAAAGCCTCGCTTATTGGGCAAAGAAGAAATCGCTGCGCTGATTGACGAAGGCGAGCTCGACCCGGTGGGTGCCCTGCCTGAAAGCTGGTTGGGCGCGCCCATTCTGATTGGCGATGAAGCCTACGGTATTATCGCCGCGCAAAGCTATGAGCCCGATCAGCACTACAAGCCACAGGACCTGGACCTACTGCGATTTGCCGCCGACCAACTGGCGGAAGCGCTCAAGCGGCAACAGGATTCCGACGCGCTCATGCTGGCCAACATCACGCTCGAAGCACGGGTAGAACAACGCACCTGGGAGCTTTCCGAGATCAATAGCCGCCTGGGTGCAGAAATCGAAGACCGCCGGCGCGCCGAAGAAATGCAGGCCACACTGTTCAGTATTGACGAGCTGACCCAGTCGACCACCGACATGGCGACCATCTATCAGGAGATACACCGATTGATCGGCCGCTTCGTCCATGCCGAAAATTTCTACATCGCCGAATTCAACCGTGAAAAAGGTAAACTTTACTTCCCCTATTATGTCGACTCCCACCAGGATCTGGATGACTTCACCGAGGTCAGCCCGGACGAGCAAGTCCCTCACATGCCGCTGGAATTCATCGACAAAACACTGACCGCCTATGTCATCCGCACCAAGCAATCCCTACTCGCCGACGAGGCTGTGTTCACGCAATTGGAAAAGGACGGCGAAGTGGGGCTGGTGGGCACCAACCCGGTGGATTGGCTGGGCATCCCGCTACTGAGCGAAGGCGAAGTGAATGGCGTCATTGTGGTGCAAACCTATACCCAGGAGCACCGGCTCACAAAACAGGATCAGGAATTACTGCAGTTCGTCAGCTCGCATGTGGCGACCGCGCTTGAACGCAGGCAGCACCGGGAATCGCTGGAGGCCAGGGTTCAGGCGAGGACCAATGAGCTGGCTGAAACCAACAAGCAGCTGCAGCATGAAATCGATATCCGGGAAAAAGCAGAGAAACTCCAGGCCGCCCTGTTCAAGATTGCGGATGTCTCCAGTTCCACTACCGACATGGAAACCTTTTATAAACAGATTCATAAAATTGTTGGCCAACTGATCTACGCAAAATATTTTTTCATCGCGCTTATCGATGACAACCAGCCCGGCATGCTGCATTTTCCTTACTACGCCGATAACAGAGACCGGGTGCCGGGCCCTCGCCCCATGGGCAACCATCTGAGCGAATGGGTTATTCACAATGTCAAACCCATGTTGGTGACGCCCGATAATATCGCAAAGATTTCGAAAAAAATTCAGATCAAGGGCAAGCAGCCCGTATCCTGGCTTGGAGTACCCTTAATCATTGAAGGCGATGCAGTGGGTGTGCTGGCCGTTCAGACTTATGACACCGATTTTGTACTCGGTCGGGAAGAAGAGGAACTACTGACTTATGTGTCACATCATGTAGCCACTGCGCTGCAAAGAAAATCCGCGCGCGACGCTCTGGAGCGCAGGGTGGAGCAGCGCACACAGGAGCTGCGGGAAGTGAACCTGTCGCTGGAAGCGCAGATAGAAAAGCGACGCGAAATTGAAAAACAACTCGAACACGATGCCTTTCACGATGCATTGACCGGGCTGCCCAATCGCGCCCTGTTCATGGACCGGCTCGGCCAGTTAATTGCCAAGGGCAAACGTGAATCCCGCTACCGCTATGCGGTACTGTTCCTTGATCTCGACCGGTTCAAAATCATTAATGACAGCCTCGGTCATCTGGCCGGCGACAAACTACTGCAGGAAGTCTCCAAACGATTGGTATCTGTCATACGGCCACAGGATACAGTGGCTCGGCTGGGTGGAGATGAATTCTGCCTGCTGCTGGATGATATCAGTGGCGTGCAACACGCCGAACAGGTTGCCAAGCGCATTGGCACCGAATTGACCGCGCCGTTTATCGTCGACGGCAGTGAAGTGTTCACCTCTACCTCTATCGGGATTGCCCACAGCAAACTGAACTACGACAAAGCCGACGCCATGTTGCGCGACGCCGACGCCGCCATGTATCAAGCTAAACTGTTGGGTAAGCGTCAGTACGTGGTATTCGACCAAAGCATGCACAAAAAAGCGCTGAACACGCTGAAGCTGGAAACCGAACTGCGCAATGCCATTAATCTGTCTGAGATCGATGTGTACTTTCAGCCCATCATTAATCTGGCCACCGGCAGCCCCGACGGGTTCGAAGCCCTGGCACGCTGGCAACACGCCAACCAAGGCACGATTTCCCCCGCTGATTTCATTCCGCTGGCAGAAGAAAGCGGGCTGATTGTAGAGCTGGACCTGATTATTTGTAAAAAAGCCTGCCTGCAATTGGCGCAATGGCAACAAAAGTTCAAATACCCGCTGAGCGTCAGTGTCAACCTGTCCAGCAAGCATTTTTCCCGCACCGGCTTAGTGGAGCGAATCCAGGATATTATTGAACTCAGCGGCATAAGCCCCGCCAGCCTCAAGGTAGAGATTACCGAGAGCGCCCTGATGGAAAACGTTGCCACCGCACAACGATTATTAAAGGAACTCAGCCAGCTGGGTGTCCGCCTGGCTATGGACGATTTTGGCACGGGCTATTCTTCACTCAGTTACTTGCACCGGTTCCCGCTGGACCTGATCAAAATCGATCGTTGCTTTGTCGATGAAATCGACGTCAAAAAGGAAAACCTCGCCATTGTCAAAACCATTATCACCTTGTCTGAGGCGTTGAATATGACATCGGTGGCGGAAGGGGTGGAAACGCAGGCGCAGTGTGATCTGGTGACCCGCATGGGATGCCAACTCGGGCAGGGATTTTTGTTCTCCCGGCCGCTATCCGCTGGCGAAGCCTCGCGCTGGCTCGAAAACCAGATTCCGGCGTTTATGCAACCCGACACAATATAACCGCTGGTTATATCAAGCCGGCCACTGTCGTTTCGTCGGATTTTTACCGTTCCTTTCAGCAACACCCACCAGCGACGGCTATGCTTTAGCTATCATGGATTGGATTTCTAGGGTTATGTTGGTACCAAAACCCCACATCGACGCCAGTCATACATTGGCGGAAGCCTGTGCGCTCATAGTCTCCAGTGGCGCCGACGGCATCGTCGTAGACAATGCACAATCAGAGCAATTGTTGACGCTGGCACACCTGCGGGATTTATTGGCACACCAGCATCTCACCCCCGACACGCCCCTATCTGATGTGTCCATCGATAAAGACCTGCCCCATAGCATCCAGCAGCGCACGGCGCTCTCGCCCGAGGTCAGCCCGGCACAACTGCTGGAGCTGCTGCATGCCTTGGTGTCCGATTCCTCCGACGCCATTTACATCAAGGCCGAGGACGGACGCTATCTGCTTGCCAATCAGCAATTTGCCAATCTGCTGGGCTGCTCACTGGAAAACGTGATCGGCGCCTACGACAGCGACCTGATGCCCACCGCGATGGCCCGGAACATCGCCATCACCGAACAGCGCATACTGTCCAGTGGCAAGGCCGAGGTATCGGAAGAACCTATGGCAACCCCAACCGGCATGGGCAGATACCTGCGAATACTCGGCAGCCTCAATGCGGGTGGCGGCGCGCAGCATTTGTACGGCGTGCTGCGCGACATCAGCGACCTGAGAGAAGCGCAGGCGGCACGCGACGCCACCGAAAGTGAACTGGAAACCATATTCCGCTCCCTGCCGGATTTGTTTTTCCGGCTCGGAGCCGATGGCACCATACTGGACTACCGGGCCCAGGAAGATGACGACCTGTACGCACCGCCGGAGCAGTTTCTCGGCAAACGTATGCAGGACATCATACCCGAGCCTTTGGCGCAGTTGTTTGACAAAAAAATTGACGAGCTGCGCAGCCATGGCGAGCTCGTTACCTATGAATACGATATGGAATTGCCTCAGGGTCTGAGTCACTTCGAAGCCCGGTTGCGGGATCTGCCCGGCACCGACGAGCTGATACTCATCATTCGCAATACCACGGACATACACCAGAAAACCGAAGCCCTGCAATCGCTGCAGCAACAACTGAACCTGGCGCTTGAAGCGGCGCAGCAAGGCGTGTGGGATTGGAATGTGCCAAGTCAGACCTGGGTGGCCAACGAACGCTTTTTTACCATGCTGGGATTTGACTACGACGCCAAACCCCAGCCTCTCGATTACTGGAACGACAAGGTGCACCCGGATGATCGGGACAAACGCAGCAGCCTTTACCTGAAAGCCATGCGGGGCGACGCTGAAGCGCTGGAAGTGGAGTTCCGTGCGCAAAGTGCGTCCGGTGAATACCGCTGGCTAAGGGCCAAGGGCAAGGTGGTTGAGCGAACCAAAGACGGACGCGCCAAGCGGCTGGTGGGCACCCACGAGGACATCACCGAGCGCAAGGCCTTGCAAGAACAATTGGCGTTGGCCGCCATGGTGTATGAAAACACCAGTGAAGGCGTGATCATCGCCGACCCCAACGGGATCATTGTGGATGTCAACACCGGTTTCGAACGCATCACCGGTTACGACAAACGCGAAGTCGTTGGCAAACCCGCCAGTATTTTAAACTCGGACAATCATTCCGAAAGTTTTTACCAGTCGTTCTGGGACACGCTCAACCAGAACGGACATTGGCAGGGAGAAATTGTCCATCGACGCAAGGATGGCACGGCGCTACCCGAATGGTTAACGGCCAGCGCGGTATACGATCACAATCACGCCATACGTCATTTTGTCGCTATTTTTACCGACATTACCGTACTGAAAAAATCCGAAGCAAAGCTCGATCACATCGCGCACCATGATTCCCTGACCGGACTCCCCAATCGCTTACTGCTGCAGGCGCGGTTGGGCCGGGCACTGGTGCACGCCAGCCGCAATCAACAAAAACTGGCGCTGATGTTTCTGGATGTGGACCGGTTTAAAAATGTCAACGACAGTTTGGGGCACAATGAAGGTGACAAGCTACTTAAGCAAGTAGCCAATCGACTTAAACACAGTGTACGCAACGAAGATACCGTCGCCAGATTGGGCGGCGATGAATTTGTTATTTTACTGGAGAGCCTGCACGACACCAACGCTGCCGCGCAAGTCGCCGATAAAATCCTGAAAGAAATCCGGCAGCCCTTCAATCTCGGCGGCAAGCAATTCTACACCAGCGCCAGTATCGGCATCAGCATCTATCCAGAGGATGGCACCAGTCCGTCCGATATCATGCGCAATGCCGACACCGCCATGTACCAGGTAAAACAACGCGGCCGCGACGGCTACGCATTCTATGCCAGGCACCTAACTACCGCGGCCATGCGCAAAGCCGAAATGGAAGCGGAGTTACACAAAGCGATTACCGGTGACGAATTGCTGCTGCTGTTTCAACCCCAGATCGATCTGGACAGTGAGCAGCTCGTGGGCGTTGAAGCCCTGGTGCGATGGATGCATCCGGTGAAAAAAATGATTGCACCCGACCTGTTCATACCCCTCGCGGAAGAAAGCAATCTGATTATCAAGCTGGGCGAATGGGTATTAAACCGTGCGTGCCGCCAGATTAACGAGTGGCAGGACATGGGCCTGACACCCGTCCCCGTGGCAATTAACGTGTCGGGCGTAGAGCTTTACAACCAGAGTTTTGCCGACAGCTTCCGGGAAATCATGGCGACGCACGGTATCAATCCGCAATTGATCAAGGTCGAAGTCACCGAGAACCACATGTTGGAAGACATGGACTCCGCCATCCAACAGCTGAACAAACTGCGTGAACTCGGTATAAAAATCGCCATCGATGACTTTGGCACCGGCTATTCTTCGCTGGCGTATCTGAAAAAACTCCCCATCCATCAACTGAAGATTGATCGTTCTTTTATCAAAGACATCCCCCAAGATGTGAACGATATGGCGATAACCCGCGCCGTTATCGCCATGGGCGCAACGCTGGGTATGGAGATCATTGCCGAAGGGGTGGAAACCCGGGAGCAACAGAAATTTCTACAGGAACACCAATGCGGCCTGGGCCAGGGCTATCTGTTCGCCCGGCCACTCGACGCCAAATCGCTGGAAAACTGGCTGGATCACTCCTGACCAGAAGCCTGACCAGCAACCTGCCAGATAGCGCCACCGTCCAGCGGACTGAAACGGCGCGTGCGGACAAATCCCAACCCCTCAAGCATCCCGGCTATCGGCGTATCAGACCCCAAGTGCGCCAAGGCATCAGCAATAAAACACTCCGGGTACTGAGCCTGCGGTAGCAGCTCGGCGTGCGCGTAGCGCAATTCACGGTAATCCACAGCGATCAGTTTTTCACCCGTGGCGGCCCAGAACGCGGGGCCATTGACACCGGGCAACGCAATGCAGAGCGCCTGCCGGAAACGTTGCTGGCTCCGCCGGAAATTCAACAGGTGTTTTAACAGCGCCTCCAGTTGTTCCGGGCTACGCGATTGTGTCAGCCCCAGTGTGAGTTGATCCATGCCCAGTAACCCGGCGTCGAGACCATAAATTTTCTGGGAGTGACAAATACCCAATGCGTCCGACCGATGCAGCATTTGCCCCTCGCAATAGCTCAGACAATGCAACTCATAACCGGCGAGCGTTTGCAGTTCTATCGCTGCGGTCACGGCGCCTTCGGTTTCCAGCACAAACCAGAAGTTAGCCGGCGCCTGATCGTCTTCTGCGGAAAAACTGATCTCAGACTGCGCCAGTTTTTCTTCCAGCTGCAGCTCCCGAAGGTAAAGATCACCAAACCAGCACTGCCCGGTCGTAACCAGCTGTTGAATGGCGTTCCTATCCGCCATGCTGGCGGGACGAATGATCATAGCGCATACCCCGTCGGCACCCAGGCGACAGATCCATGTGGATTCAATTCACTGGCATCCATAATCTCACACCGGAAGTCCAGTCCTTCGCCGGACGCCACCAAATGCGAACCTTCCTGTACGCGTTTTTCCCGGCTCAGCCGCAAAGTTGTCAGGTGATCCCGGGCAATCTGGTAACAGGGGCCGGCATCGAAAATATCCAGACAGGCAGTGCGCGTGAAACCTTCGTTCAAGGCCACGTCCAACATAGGTTGAAAACGTTTATCGTAGTCGCCCAGCACCGCGCGGGCATCCTCGGGCAAAAGATGCACATACAACGGATAGGCGGGAATCAGCTCACCAATGAAGTGCTTGCGGCGGGTAGCACTCAGGTGCTCGGCCTCATCGTACTCCATCGCGAAAAATGCTTTACCGATGGCATTCCAGAAAGGCGACTCTGCCTGGGCATTGGTCACGCCAACAAATTCCACAATGACCTGCTCACAAAAGCGCTGAGGATGTTGTGCCATGTAAAGTATGCGCGCTCTGGCGAGCAGCTCGGTGTGCTGTGCGGTTTTGTAGTCGGGGTCAATAAAAAATGCACTGAACACACTTTTGTTCATATTTTCAGTGGTCAGTATCAACCGGTCGATACTGCGGCCTTCAGCCAGACTCTGCGAAAAGGTTTGCTGATAGTCCCGACGAAAGTTGAAGTAGGGTTCTTCACTGCCGGCCCGCGCCACTATGCCGCTCACGCCCAGCAAACGGCCAGTGTTATCCACCAAGGCAAACAAATACTCTTCCTTATCCGGTGTGGTGACATCGCGACTGAACGAGCGCTCGCTGTTGGTCAGCCGCTGTAACAATCTGGCCCGGTCTTCCGGCAATGAAGTGAGGCCAACCGGGCTGCTGTAAGCCAAATCCTCCAGCGCATCCAGATCGCTGCTGACACAGGGCCTTACGTAGACGCCATTCACGGTTTAGTCTCCACCCGGGTATATTCCAGGCGATAGTCTACCTCGGCCGCGGAATAACTGTCTTTGGTTCCGTCCATATAGGCCCAGTAGCCCTGCGC
The DNA here is from genome assembly GCF_000305785.2 of Simiduia agarivorans SA1 = DSM 21679. NCBI lineage: Bacteria > Pseudomonadati > Pseudomonadota > Gammaproteobacteria > Cellvibrionales > Cellvibrionaceae > Simiduia > Simiduia agarivorans. The sequence continues at coordinate 2,371,636 of NC_018868.3, forward strand.
ATCCGGCCCCTGCGTAAAACGGTATTCAATCAGGTGCTCCGTCCCGGCCAGTTTGAGCCAGGTCCAGCGACTGAGCTGGCTTTGGTTTTCGTTATCGAGTAAATCAAAACCCAGGGCTTCATCCAGCCGTGCATTGCCCACCGCCGGGCCACCGGCAGACCAGACCTCATGCGCAAACGCTTCACGACCCACCGTCGGCTGCTTTCCGGCGGCGGTAATCAGTGTGCGGGTGGCTGATAAAAACTGATCGCCCGGCGCCAGCATCCACAGCGTGAGGCCACTGATGTGAAAGCGTTGCTCGCTGCGCTGACAGTCGATGGCGGCACTGTTCAGCAACGTCACGTTGCCATTGCCCAGAGCCTGCCAGTGTCCACGCGCTAGATCCACCAACAAGGCGGTATCCTCATCGACACCCACACCCCAGGGCGACTTGTCTGTACACATAGCGGCGGTTAACCGGCCGAGGCGTGCCTTGCGGTCAAAATGCTGATCGACCAACACCCCGGGCCAGAAGCCCATGCCCTGATTCAGATGCAGCCGGCCATTCTCCTGGCTTTCCATACCGGCATACTCCCGGGACGCGGTTTTCATCAATGCACTGATGCTGTCGCCACCGGCAATCATGAGCTCACTCATCATCGCCGCACCCGCGCTGGTGCCAGCGATAATGGCGCCGTCCGCCAGGCGGCTGCGCATCCAAGCCGCCATCGCCGAGTCCTTGCCATCGGGCCTGAGGGCTGCCGTGATACGGGTCTGATCGCCACCCACAAACCAAAAACCGCCTACCAAAGGCCCCTCGCGCCAGACCGACGGTTTGGCTGCGTTGCCCCGCCAGAGTGATTCGTCTTCTGCCGTGGCGGGGTCGTCGATCAACGCCAATGGCAACACCACGATGCGCTCAGGCGCGACCCCGTAGCGCAGTAAATCTTTCACCATTTTTTGCGCGTAGGTATGTGGCCGTCCGGATGCCACCGGCACAATCGCGATGCGCTGTTCCGGCGCTACCGAGGCGATAAATGCCTGGTACACATCGCTGCTGCTGCTTTTGAGCGCGCCACCCACAACCAGTAACTTGCCGGCGTGCACGTTCAGGCTCAGGGTTATTAACGCGCTGGCCAGGAGCCTGCTAATCATATCTTTCGTCCTTCATTTTTTTCAGGTGGCGACTGCGCGCCTCGCGCGGCGTCCACTCAAATCGCTGGCGGTAGGCGGTGGAAAAATGTGGCCCGGAAGAAAATCCGCAGCGCGCGCCTATGTCCACAATCGACAGCGGCGTTTCCAAAAGCATTTTTTGCGCCACGTCCAGACGCAAATTGAGGTAATAGCGCGAGGGCACCTGCTGCAAATGTTTTTTAAACAAGCGCTCAAGCTGGCGCCGGGAAATCGTCAGATAATCCGCAATCTCGCTGGTGGCCAAGGGTTCTTCCACATTGGCCTCCATCAGCGCAATCGCTTCCAACAGCTTGGGTTCTTCAATGCCCAGATGCGCCGACAAAGGTGAGCGCTGGCGCTCGGACCCCATGCGCACCTTATCCAGTAACCACACGTCTGCCACTTGCTGGGCAAGCCCGCCGAGCCGTTCGGAAAACCAATGCAACAGCGCATCCACCGTCGCCAGGCCGCCCGCGGCGCTCATCCAACGGGACTCACAATTGTACAAATGGGTGCAAAAGCGTTGCGCCGGATACCGAATGCGCAGACTGTCAATCAATTGCCAATGCGCGCATAAGGGCGTATCGGTTGCCACCCCGGCCTCGGCACACCAGGCCACAGCCCCGCCCACAAACAACCACGCCTGCCCGGGGTCGGACTGTTTGAGTTGATTGATCAACGCGGCTTGCGGGCGCACCAATTGCTCCACCGGTGCGGTAATAATTTTCAGCTCCGCGGCTTGTGCCAGTTCGGCCGGATCCTCAGCGCAGGTCACCTGCAGAGCATGACGTCGGCTCATTTCACGACACACACTATCCACCAACAGTTGGCTGAAGGTCGCCGTGCCGGTCGGTGAATAGATAATCAGGCGCATGGAATCGGCTTACCGCTCAAAGGGCGTGTGTGCGAGTAATTCTCCGTCGCGCATCATCCATCTGCCACGGCACACATTGCCGGTGATCGTCAGCGCTTGCGGGTCGACCAGATTAAAATCCGCGCCGCCTTTCACCGCCACCTTGCCCGCCGCTAAACCCAGCGCACGTGCAGGATTGGTGGTAATCACGCGCAGCGCATCCGGTACGCCGAGAGACTTGTTGCGAATCAACGCCGCGGTTTCCGCCCACAGACTGTCGATAGACGCGAGCTCCAGTCCATCCAATTGGCCGGCCGCATTGAAGTGCGGCAATGAGCCTTGTGCATCGGATGAAAAACACAATTGCGACAGGGGCGCGCCCTGCGCCATGGCATAGAGCAGCGCGTCGTGGGCCGGGCGCTCGCCCATAGCCAATATGGCGTCCGTGGTACTGGTGGTGAAATCGACCCAACCGCCCCGCTTGGCGAAACCGACACCCTGATCGATCAGGCGATCATTGCGTCCCATATGGGTGGGCAGGAATTGATTGACCGGTAATGCCGTATTGTCGGCCACCTGATTCAGCAAGGTCAGTCCGGAAGGGTCTTCACCCACATGAATACTGACGGCGCCACCTTTGCCCGCCAACATGGCGGCTACGCGCACGTCGCTCACCACCCGCGCCAGCTCCTGCCAACTGGGCTGGGAACCCCGGTGATCGGCGATGGCAATTTCACCCACGCCGATCACCGGCTGCACCAGCATCAGATCATTGCGCAGATTCCCGGTCAGCGTTTTGACCGGAATTTCGTAAGAACCCGAGTGCATAAAGCAGTTCAACCCGAACGCATTGAGCGACTGGGTCTTGCCATAGAGATCTGCCAGGCTGCGACAGGTGGCGTCGGTACCCAACACACCTACCAGGTGGGTGACACCGGCACGCACGGCGTCGGTCGGCTGCAGTTCGGGCGTGCGGGTCGCAAACCCACCCTCACCACCGCCGCCGGCAATATGGGCCAATGAATCCACAAAGCCCGGCACCAACCACTGGCCCTGCGCATCGTATTGCTCGCAAGCGATACCACTGAGCGTAAGCTGTTTATCGATCGCCAGCACCTGCGTACCGGCCACCAACAGATCGCACAAGCCCAAATCCTGCGGCGCATAAACGCGCGCGTTTTTAATCAACAACATAATTTTCCACTCAGGCAAAGCCCAGTACACCGGCGGCCATCACAGCGGCGGCCGAGAGCGCAAACAACACCAGATAGAAGCGCCAGATAAACCCTATCCAATCCAGCCAATCAATGCGAGCGGCACCCAGACAACCCATGAGGGCCGCACTGGTGGGCACCAGCATATTGGTAAACCCATCACCCAGCTGAAACGCCAATACCGCCGTTTGCCGGCTGACGCCCAGCAGGTCCGCCAGCGGTGCCATCAACGGCATGGTCAATGCGGCCTGGCCCGAACCCGAGGTGACAAAAAAATTGAAGCCACTTTGAAATACCAGCATACCCAGCGCCGTGAGCGCTGCCGGCAATTCAGATAAAGCGTCGGCGCAGACGAACAACAGGGTGTTCAGCACGCTGGGACTGGCCGGGTCATCGCCGCCCAATAACAATACAATCCCTTTGGCGAATGCCACAATCATCGCTGCCGGCAACAGTTGTGCACTGCCGGCCCGAAACGCTTCCAGCGCACTGTTGGCGGTCATCTGGTTCAATCTGAACAGCGTGCCGACCAGGCCCGCGGCCAGGCCGATACAAAAAAATTGCGTCGCTATTTCGGGCAGGTAATAGCCGCGCTGGGTTACCCCCCAGACCATCCAGGCCACGCCCAGAATCAACACGGCCAACACCAGCCATTGACCCGACTGCAACGGCGCGGGGTTAACCGAATGGCCGCTGCCCTGTGGCACTACGCCAGCCGATCCGCGCACGCGCCGGCCATAGCGTGCAATCCACACCATACCCACCAGCGTGAACAGCAACCACAAGCCCATGCGCACCGACGCACCGGACAACAGCGGGACGCCGGCAATCCCCTGCGCAATGGCCACGCCAAAGGGGTTCATCCAGGAGGCGGCGAAGCCCACCTGGGTGGCCACGTAAGTCACCACCACCGCACACAGCTTGTCATAGCCCAGGCGTGCCATCACCGGCACCAGCATGAGCGTGAAGGGTATGGCCTCCTCGCCCATACCGAACACGGCGCCGGCCAGCGAAAACACAAAAAACAGGCCGGGCAGCAACCACACCGGCTCGCCCTCGGCGCGCGCAATCAATCGCTCCAGTGCCGCCTCCACGCTGCCAGTGGCAAACACCACACCAAAGGCGCCGCCGGTGATCAGAATAAACGCGAACACGCCAATGGCAGAGCCCCATTTGTCACCGGCAACCAGCCCTTCAAACAAGGTGTTGAACAGGCCCATGCCGCCGCCCTCCGCGAACAACGGCAGGCCCACTGGCGCATCTGCATACCGGAACGAACCCGGATCGATCACGGATTTTCCGTCCACCTGTAAGGTGTCGGCGAAGTAGCCGCCCGGCACCCACCAACCCACCAGCCAGGCCAACAAGGCAATGGCCATGAGAATCAGCCAGGTATCTGGCATGGTTATTTTGCGGTCTGTCATGCTTACTTACTGCCCGGGTCCGTTAGCGGTGTTAACTCTGCGATTCGGAAAATAACGGGGCAACGACACCGATCGCTGCCCCGCGCGTGGATCACAACACTCAGAATACGTAGTTATACCGCAAGCTCATGTACCGGCCCATGGTGGAGTGATTGCTGTAATCCACATTGGAAGCCGAACCGAATACGTCCGGGGCATTCTTGTCGAGCAGATTCCGCACGCTTAATTGCAGAAAGGAATCATCGTCAAACACATACCCGAGACTGGCATTCAGGAGTGTCACCGCCGGGATCTCAACCGTGTCATCTTTATTGAGGCCATAGGCATCCAGAATCTCGGCGCGGACATTGCGCAAATCATCGTTATAACTGTGAGTGTAGTTGGCTGCAATGCGCGCGCGCCAGCCATCGGCCTGCCAGCTCAGCGCCACATTTGCACGCAGGCGCGGATAACGGAATTCGCCCGCCCACTGTTCGGTGCCGCTCGACGGGGACAATTGCTCTTCAAAGTTGGCCAGATACGATGCGTCGGCGGTCAGCTTCAGGCTGCTGCCGTCCAGATCAATGTACTGGGTATAGGCCAGGTCCACACCATCGGTTTTCTGGAAACCCGCGTTTAGAAGCTGAAAATGCGCGTCAATCAATTCAAATTGATTGTCTGCAGGATCACCCACTGGGGCAAGCAACAAACCTGGCGTGCCTGTAGGCAGGTCGGCATAGTTGCCAGTGGTAACCACCACGCCTTCTGTATTTCCGGCCAATGTTTGTCGAACATAGTCATCCTGGTCCAGTTTTACCAGGTCTTCATAGTCGATGGCCCAGTAATCCAGGTTTATCTCTATATTGTCCGTTGGACGCAACAGCACACCGGCAGACCATGTCTCCGCGGTTTCCGGTTCCAGCATCGGATTTGCAACTACCTCCGTAAACAGTGTGGGTGTTTTGGACTCACCCTGGCACAGGTCTCCGTATTCTGTGCTGACAAAATCGATGTTTTCGTCACAGTAGGCGGTATAAATATTCAGCGTTGTTCCTTGTCCAGCTTGGGCCAGACTGGGCGCGCGGAATGAGGTTGACCAATTAGCTCGCAAGATCAATTCATCCAAAGGCTGATAACGCAGTCCCACCTTTGGATTGACACTTGACCCAAAATCACTGTAGTCGTCGTATCGGGCCGCCAGCTGAATCTCCATATTATCCAGTACCGGCACATAGACTTCACCGTAGGCGGCAAATAATTCCCGACTGTAGCTCACATCCGTGGCTGAAAAACCCAATACCGGCTCATCATTTTCATTGGTCGCCAAGGCAATAGGCGATGGCGTGTCGGTGGCCGACTCTTCGCGGTATTCCACACCAAATGCAGCGCCCACACTACCGGCCGGCAGGCTGAATAATTCGCCGGACATTTTCGCATCCAGCGTGGTCAATTCCGATTTACCCTGGCGGGTCGCCTGGGTCCGGAAAAAACCGGCATCCACCGCCTGATCCACCTGCCCACCGAAGGGGTTGTACCACAAGGTGCTGCTGCCCAGATCTTCGCAACTGCTGTTGCCGTTATAGCGGTAGTCGCGGTTGGCGATATCCACGCTGTACTGATCCGCCAGACTGCCATCGGCACACAGGTTGCCCAGCAGGGCGTGGGTGACCAGCTCGCGTACATAATAGCCGTCGGTGGCGTTTTGCTCCGATTCACTGCGACCGTGGCTGGCAGCCACTTCCCAACTCCAGTCATTAGCCAGATCGCCGCGCAACCCGGTCACAAACCGGGCACTCTGGGTATCCACTTCTACCGAACGAGGATCGGGAAAAGATCCAAACACCGTCATAAAATCATCGCCTGCCGACAAAATCACATCGGCAACCGTGTCGGTCGGAAATGAACCGAAACCGCCGGCATCCGCAGAAGCCAGAATATCGGCTGCCAACTCGGGATTCTGATCCCAACCCGGATGAAATGCACTGACGGGTAAATTGAAAGACTTAGGAGAAGAAACGCCACGCGAGTGATTATCCTGCAGCATTAACTCGTTAAACCACTCCACGGAGTCCGACACATCCATGGAGAATTGCGCCGTCACCCCCAGCGCTTCCATTTCACCCTCTGCCGAATAGTAGTCATTGGCATTAAGCGCGCAGTATTGACCGTAGTCACCCACACCCGGTGTTGCGCATCCGGATTCAATCACGTCGCCAGTGGAACCGTAGTTGGTATCCATCCAGTACAGGTCGTTGAAGGAGGGAAAAATGCCATCAATACTCGGGCGCTTGGAGACAGCGGTTTCTTCCCGATCGCGCTCAAAGGTGGCGTTGCGTTTGAAATAATCCACTACCACCAGGGTGTTGGTATCATCGGTGGTGTGACCAAACACCGCATTCATATTGAGCCGTGCATCGTCGGTATCGGCCCAGGAATCGCCGTAATTCAGATCCAGCTCAAAACCGTCAAAGTCATCGCGCAGAATAAAATTCACCACGCCGGCCACCGCATCTGCACCGTACAGCGCCGATGAACCACTGGGTAAAATTTCAATGCGCTCAACGGCTGCCATGGGAATGCTGTTCACATCCACAAACGATTCGCTGCCTTTGGCAAAGGAACTCACACTGACACGACGCCCGTTAATCAGTGTCAGGGTCGAGCTGGTGCCCAGACCGCGCAGTGAAATACCGGCGGAACCCACGGGCGTTTGCGACGACAAAGGGCCGGCACCTTCAGTGGTGAAAGTGCCCGTGCCGCCGCCGGTAAGCGACACCTCTTCAAATAATTCGCTTAAGGTGTTGGCACCACTGGCGACAATGTCATCGCGGTTTATCTGTACTGCTTGCACCGCGCCTTCCAGATCCAGGCCCTTGATGTTGGTGCCCGTCACCAGCACTTCTTCCACCGGTTTTTCCAGCAATTGATCTTGCGCCAGTGCTGGCATGGCGCAGGTCAGGCCAAGGGCAAGCTGAATGGCGGTACTGAGGCGTCGTTTTTGGGGCGTATTCATGGTGCGTGTCTCTCTTGGGTTTTTATCATTTTCGCCGGCGAAAAATCCCGCCCTGAGGCGGGTAAGCAGGGAGTTCGCCATCACAATCTCGGCATTCATTGTGCCCTGATGATCTCGGACAACAAGTCGCGAGCCAGCCCTGACAACTGCCACCAAACGAGAAAAAAGAATTTAAAAACAGAGACTTAGGAGACATCCGAAAGCCGAGAGCCACCGCTTTCGATATACACCCTGGTCGCAAAACTGTAATTGCGGCGCGGGTTTTACAGTAAAGAGACAACCCACTGCCAATGCGCGCCAGCGCCCGGCACATAATCGCGTTTATCCGGCAAGATGCGCGCACCTGAATTGCCAGAGGCTCTACGCCATGCCCTCAATAAACACGTCCTCCCTGCCACCCTGTCGCGACGAAGGCGACAGCCTGGGTACGGTGACGGTACCCGCGCACGCACTGTATGGCGCACAAACCCAACGCGCGCTGGTCAACTTTGAACAGCTGCGCGAGCCGATGGCACACCACCGGGAATTCCTGCGCGCTTTCGGTGAAATCAAACTCGCCTACGCACGGCGCAACGCGTCCCTTTGGCCCGAGTCTATCGGCACTGCGGTGATCGCTGCCTGCGGTGAATTAATCGCGGGCGAACTCGACCCGCATTTCCCCATCAGCATGTTGCAAGGTGGCGCCGGCACCGCCACCCACATGAACGTAAACGAGGTCATTGCCAACCGCGCGCTGCAACGGCTGCAATTGCCACCGGCGAGCTACCAGGTGATACACCCGAACGATCACATCAATCTCGGACAATCCACCAACGATGTATATCCCAGTGCCCTGCGTATCGCGTTAATCCGGTGGAATAAACGTTTGTGCAGTGAAATCGACCCGCTGATCGCATCCCTGCAATCGGTTGCAGCGCGTTGTGAACAGCACCAGAAATTGGGCCGCACCCAATTGCAGGATGCGGTGCCCATGCACGCGCACGCAGAAGTGCTCGGCTGGCGCGACGCCCTGATGGCCGCACGGGATCATCTGTTGGCCGTCAGTGAACCACTCAACTGTTTGAATCTGGGTGGGACGGCGATCGGCTCGGGGCTGAACAGTGGCGACATGACCGGCGTTTTCGGGTCTTTGGTTTCTATCACCGGACTGAACCTGGAACCGGCGCAGAATTGTTACCGCGCCTCGTGGGATTGTGGCGACTTACTGTCTCTGGCATCAGCCCAAAAACGCCTGGGACTGTGCATGAGTAAAATCGCCAGCGATTTACGCCTCCTGGCCAGCGGCCCGAAAGGTGGACTGAATGAATACCACCTGCCCGCGCGCGCACCTGGTTCCTCCATCATGCCCGGCAAGGTGAATCCGGTGATTGCAGAGTTCATCAATCAGGTCGGGTTTGATTGCAGCGGGCGCGAACACGCCGTGGCGTTAGCCTGCGAGCAAGGCCAGTTGCAACTCAATGCGTTCCTGCCGCTGATCGCCCATCACCTGCTGACCAACGCTCAAACGCTCTCGCACGCCGCGCGCCTGTTCCGCGCCCACGCCATCGACGGACTCAGGTTTAATCCGGAGGCCGCCATCGCCACATTAAATCGCAGCCATGCAAAAGCCACCGCCTGGGTGCCCAGGCTCGGCTACAGCGCGGTGGTTAAATTGCTTGAGCAAGCCGAGCAGCGCGGCTGTGACATCGACACCCTCGCCCAGGCGCTCACAGAATAAAAACCCATTGGCAATCAGGTTTGACGGGTTTTATCAGCATGCGCCACGCCTGTGCAGATTTGCGGCAACAGGCTGGCGCTGTCCCAGGCAGTCCACCACATTAGCGTGGCAGCCGAGGTATGACTGCCCAACATAACGCTAACAAAGGGCTCCCGCATGAACCATTTATTCCGCACGCTCAGCCTGTGCACTGTCTTTTCGACATCGATGCTGATCACATTGCCGGCCTCGGCCAGCTGTTTGCAAACCGAAGCCGAAAACAACAACGCAGAGACCGACGCCAACGGCCCGGTCTGCGCCAATGAAACCGTGGCCGGCGACATTGCCAACCGGCGCGATACCGATTGGTACTACCTGGATGTGGCAGGCCCCAGTCAGATTTCCATTGCGCTCGATCACAGCAGTGGCGATGATTTTGATTGGTATTTTTATCCCGCCAGCGGCAGTTACACGGCTAGTGCAACCTCAGGCAACATACCGGAAACCGGCACCGCCAACGCGCCTGCCGCCGGTCGCTATTTCATTAAAGTGACCCGCTACAGCGGGCGTGGAGATTACCAACTCAGTACCAGTGGCTACAGCAGTGGCGGCGGTGACACCGGTGGCGGCACCGGCAATTGCGGCTACGGCGACCGGCCAGCAAAACCCGGCCCCTTGTCCGCCTCGCTCTTGGGTAACGCCAATGACCGCTGCGTAGACACCAGCAATGGTGACGGCGGCTTGCTGCTGATGGGCGGCGGCACCGATGTGGATGCGGCCTTCGTCCAGCGCGTGGCACCCAAAATCCAGGGCGGCGATATTGTGGTTTTGCGCACCAGTGGTACCGATGCCTACAACGATTACCTGCAATCACTGACCAATGCCGATTCAGTGGAAACACTGATTGTGGATCGTCGCTCGCTCGCCGATGACGCTTACGTGGAATGGGCGGTGAAATCGGCGGAGTTTGTCTGGATTGCCGGCGGCGACCAGTCGGATTACCTGAATCAATGGGCCAACACCAAACTGGCCGCCGCCATTGACCACGTGTACCAGAAAGGCGGCGTCATCGGTGGCACCTCTGCCGGCAATGCGGTGCAGTCACAACACATCTATGACCCGGACGGTATCCCGGGCGTGTATTCCGAGGAGGCGGTGACCGACCTGTGCCATGCCTACATCAATCTATCGCGCGACTTTTTGTCCACGCCGCTGATGACCGGCATCATTACCGATACCCATTTTGCCCAGCGCGACCGGATGGGCCGTTTGATGGTGTTTATGGCGCAATTGCCCAGCGATACCGTGGGCATTGGCGTGGACGAAGCCACGTCCATCTATTTCGATGCCTCAGGTCTGGGCGTGGTGGATGGCGACAATGCGGTCTATGTATTAAAAGAAAACGCCAGCACCCAGCGCACACAAGCACAATGCGGCCAAGCGGTAATCTACCAGAACCTGCAGCGCTACCGCCTGACCCGGGGCGACACCTACAACCTGACCACGGGCAACAGCAGTGTGGGTACCAAAGCCATTGGCATTGATGGCACAAAGTCGAGCTTTTATATCAACCAGCCCTACAACTGATCGCGGGATCACTGCCACGCGCCCGCGCGTGGCAGTCAGTTGGCGGGAGGAAACAGCCACAAGCGCGGGTCACTCAGCGGCGTTTCGGCTGGCAAGAGTGGATTCGGCAAGGCAATGATGCGCCGCTTAGCCACATTCAGTGCGTTAAGCGTGTTGACGATCAGCGGATGATTATTGAAATAGTCTTCGTAGCTGCCGTCCTGCACCATCGACGCCAGCCCCACTTCAAGCCGTCGGGCCAAGTCTTCGTTAGCTTTGCGCACAAAGAAATACATGGGCGCAGGATAGGCCAGCAGCAAATGGTTCTCTAATGCCAGCCCCTGTTCAGCCGCCAATTCCGGCAAAACCTCGTTCATGCCGCGCGGAAAATAGTCGATCCGGTCATTGCGTAACATGGTGAACAGTTGGGTATAAGGCCCCGAAACAACCCGCAGCCCAGCGCTTGCCAAGATGGTCGTATCCGGCCACTGAGGATCCTGCCCGGCTTTCAACGGTGCCAACTGCGCCAGCGTATTCACCGCATCAAATGTCGACTGCTTACCCTGCTTGATCAGCAGCACCCGGTAGCCCAACATGCCGCGGAATATGGGCACGCGCACCGGGCGCATTTTCAGCTCCCGGTCCTGTGTGGTCATGGTCCACATCAGATCCAACTGACGGCCTTTCATCAGTTCTGTGATGGTCCGGTTCTGGGTATTGATGACATCACTGACCACGAGATCGAGGGATTCATCCGGCCCGAGCGAGCGGGTCAATGCCGCCTTCAACAGACCGTGAATATAGTCGTCTACCTGGTGCTCCCCGTCTGACACAGCAGGCACTTTTACCTGGACGACGGCGCCCGCCGCCAGCGCGCAGGCAGGCAACCCACATAAAACATAAACCGCTATCAACCAAACCCGATGCACTGTGCCAACCGTAAAAATGAACTGAAAACCCCTGATGGGTCATCTGTTCAGCCTAGCCGATCCGGTGAAAAACGTTAATTTCCTATAGGAAACTATAGTTTCCTATAGGAAATTAACGTATGGTTACCGACACAAAATCCGGGTCCCGCTGCTGGGTAAATGATGTACAATGCGCGGCTCCCAAATTTCACCATCGTCAAGCTACTGCAGGGCTTATCCCATGTTTGATAAATCACAGACCATTGCCGCTTTCGACCCGGAACTCTGGACCGCGATCCAGGACGAAGAGCGCCGCCAGGAAGAGCACATTGAATTAATCGCCTCTGAGAACTACACCAGCCCCATGGTAATGGTGGCTCAGGGTACCAAGCTCACCAACAAATACGCCGAAGGCTACCCGGGCAAGCGCTATTACGGCGGCTGTGAATACGTGGACGAAGCCGAGCGCCTGGCCATAGAGCGCGCCAAGCAACTGTTCGGCGCCGACTACGCCAACGTGCAGCCGCACTCGGGCTCCCAGGCCAACAACGCCGTTTACGCCGCCCTGTGTGAGCCAGGCGATACCGTACTGGGCATGAGCCTGGCCCACGGCGGCCACCTGACCCACGGTGCCTCGGTGAACTTTTCCGGCAAGGTGTACAAGGCGGTCCAGTACGGCCTGAACGCAGAAACCGGCGAAGTGGATTACGACGATGTGGAGCGCCTGGCGCTGGAACACAAGCCCAAGATGATCGTGGCCGGCTTCTCCGCCTACTCGCAGATCATGGATTGGCAGCGTTTCCGCGACATCGCCGACAAGGTAGGCGCCTACCTGTTTGTGGACATGGCGCACGTGGCTGGCCTGGTCGCGGCGGGCGTATACCCCAACCCGGTGCAGATTGCCGACGTGACCAGCACCACCACCCACAAAACCCTGCGCGGCCCGCGCGGCGGCCTGATTCTGGCACGCGCCAATGAAGCCATCGAGAAGAAACTGAACTCGGCGGTGTTCCCCGGTGGTCAGGGCGGCCCGCTGATGCACGTGATCGCGGCCAAAGCCGTGAGCTTCAAGGAAGCCATGAGCCCCGAGTACAAAGCCTACCAACAGCAGGTTGTGAAGAACGCCAAAGCCATGGCGGCCACCTTCATCGAGCGCGGCATCAAGATTGTTTCCGGCGGCACCGAAAACCACCTGATGCTGGTGGACCTGATCGGCAAGGAATACACCGGTAAAGATGCCGACGCCGCTCTGGGCGCCGCCAACATCACCGTCAACAAGAACGCCGTACCCAACGACCCACGCTCACCCTTCGTGACCTCCGGTCTGCGTGTAGGCACCCCCGCCATCACCACCCGCGGATTCAAGGAAGCCGAAACCATCGAGCTGACCCACTGGATGTGCGACGTGTTGGAAGCGCTGGAATCCGGCGACGCCAGCGCCAAGATCGAAGAAGTGAAAGCCAAGGTGCTGGATGTGTGCAAACGCTTCCCGGTCTACGGCAACTGATTCATTGCGCGCATAAAAAAAGCCGGCTGATCGCCGGCGTTTTTATGACTCGCGTTTGGCTAATCAGCCAACCAGATCCCGAATTCCCAGGGCGCCAGCAGCACCTCTGTATCGGCAGTGAAGCGCCTTTCTTCGCCGCTAGACCAATGCCGGTAAGTGCCGGGGAACAGACTGCCCTGCAAGCGGGTGGTTTGAGGCTCGGCCGAGAAATTGAATACCGCCAACACCCGTTCCGCGCCGCGACCCCGGACAAAACTCAACACCTGCGTTGGCTGGCTATTGGGCACATGCACCATCCGCTCGCCGTACTGGCCATTCCACAACACCTGCTCCTGTTTGCGCAGCTGAATCAACGACCGCAGTAAATCCCCGGTGGGGTGCACGCGCCATTGGATCGGATCGCGCTCAAAAAATGCCAGGCGCCGGTCATTGCCTGCCTCCATGCCGTTGTAGATCAGCGGCATGCCTTCACCCACAAAGGACAGCGCCAGTACTGCAGGGTAGGCGGCACCAAAGTTTTCCTGCACCGTGCCCTCCCAGGCATTGCTGTCGTGGTTCTCCACGTAGGTCATCCGGTAGGCCTCGCGTGGAAAAGCGCTCTCATTCCACGAGTAGTAGACAAACAGGCTGGTGACGTCTGCGTCGCCTTTGGCCAAGTGTTTCATTTTTTCGTGCCAGGACCAGGCATAAGTGGCATCGAACGCGCGCGCATGCAAATCGCGCGACTCCCATTCGGCCAACAGGAACACCAGCTTTATCTGCTCGAGCTCGGCGCGCACCGCTTCCCAGAAGTCGATGGGCACAAAGCCCGCCACATCACAACGGAAGCCATCGACGCCGAATTCGCGCACCCAATAAACCATGGCGTCAGCCATGTAGTGCCTGAGCGCAGGCTGGCTGTAGTCCAGATCGATGATGTCCGACCAATCCCACCAGGGCGTGGGACGGAAATCGCCTTTGTAGTCGCGCTCATACCAATCGGGCTGTTCGAACCGCAGTGGATTATCCCAGGCCGAGTGATTGGCCACCCAATCCAGAATGACTTTGAGGCCCAGCGCGTGCGCCTGCTCCACAAACGCGCGGAAATCCCCGGGTGTGCCCAACTCCGGATTGACGCCCCGGTAATCCCGCACACTGTAGGGTGAACCCAGGCTGCCTTTGCGATTTTCTTCGCCGATGGGGTGGATTGGCATCAGCCAGATAATGTCCACACCGAGCGCCTTCAACCGGGGCAATTCCCGCGCCGCCGCCCGGAAGCTGCCCTCCGGAGTAAACTGGCGGGTATTGAGCTGATACAGGACCGCATCGGCGCTCCAGTCTGGGTGCGCCAGCGTGACATATGGCTTTATCTTATGGTCATTAAGACTTTCTTTTTTGACCTCGTCAGCCTTTTTAGTCTCGCCGGTACCGGTTTCACCACACGCCAAAAGCAGCCCAAGGCAAACACCAACCACTACCAGATATCGCATATTTATATGTGCCCCGGACACCGACTGACAGATCAAGGTCTAAAGTAGATAACGATAGTTCCAGATTACACAGGTTACGCATTCGTATGCATAAGGCTAAGCGGCTATGAATACGTATGTAATGCCTTGTGACATGAACAGCTCGCTAATTAGCATGAGTTTCTCATCACCATAATAACTAGGTAATCTGAGGGATACCCTATGAGCAGCCGTTACAACCCAAGCAAGACTCTGCGCTTTGCGCCCACCTTGCTGTCCGCAGCGATTTTTGCTGCTACCCCTGCGTTCGCGCAGGACACCACTGAGGCCGCCGGCGACGAACTGCTTGAAGAAGTAGTTGTAACCGCCAGCTACCGCGCAGCCCTGCAACGCGCGCAGGCAATGAAAATGGACAGCTCGTCCATTGTTGAAGCCTTGTCCGCCGAAGATATCGGTAAACTGCCCGACACCAGCATTGCCGAGTCTCTGGCCCGCCTGCCCGGTCTGGCCGGTGAGCGTCGCGACGGCCGTACTTCGGGTCTGGCCGTCCGCGGCTTTAAAGAAGATTACGTTGGCACCACCCTGAACGGCCGCGAGCTGTTGGGCATGGGTGACAACCGTGGCGTGGAATACGACCTCTACCCCACTGAAATCGTTTCTGGCGTGATGGTTTACAAGTCGCCCGATGCCACCCACCTGACGCAGGGTGTTGGCGGTATTGTTGACCTGCGCACCGCCAGCCCGCTGGATACCAATCCCACCCTGACCCTGAACCTGAGCCTCGAGCAAAACGGCATGAAGTCTGCCAACCCGGACTTCGACGATCAGGGCTACCGCGCGTCTGTTAACTGGGTAGACCAGTTTGCCGACGACACTCTGGGTGTTGCCCTGACGCTGGCATCTACCTCCTCACCATCGCAGGAAGAGCAATTCCGCGGTTGGGGTTACGCTGATGCCGACTATAACGGTGAAACCGTCAAAGTACTGGGCGGCCACGACTCTTTCGTCCGCTCCGCCGAACTGAAGCGCAACTCCATTGCCGGTGTGGTTGAGTGGGAACCCAACGATCGCCTGCAGCTGCAAGTGGATGCGCTGTACATCGATTTTGAAGAGAACAAAGTATTCCGCGGCATGGAAGAAGGCGGCCCAGTATGGTCCGGCGCCAACTACACCATCACTGAAGTCGTTGATGGTCTGGCCACCAAAGGCTTCGCCGATGGTTTCCATTCTGTGATCCGCAACGATGGCGAAAGCAAAGAAGCCAAGCTCGGCACACTGGGCTTTAACCTGGCTTATCAGCTGACCGACGACTGGAAAGGTACCGTGGACTACGCCCGCAGCCAGTCTGAAAAAACCATCGCCAACATTGAAAGCTATTCCGGTGTCGGCCGTGCCGGCTCCACCACTCAGGGCCCTGGCTATGCACGCTCCTGGGAAATGACCTCTGAAGGTGTGATGTACGGTGCCCACCCAACCATTACCGGCCCGGACTACACCGACCAGAACCTGATCCGCCTGGCGGGCCCACAGGCCTGGGGCGGCGGCATGGGTCGCCCTGATGCACAGGACGGCTTCGTTAACGAACCTACTTTTGACGAAGAGCTGGACACCCTGCGTCTGCAAATGGACGGCGATGTCAGCTGGGGCATCATCGATGGCGCCACTGCTGGTCTGGCCTACTCTGACCGCAGCAAAACCAAAGAGAACAAAGGTTACTTCCTGACCTCGCCCGACTACCCGAACGACGGCCCGATTCCCAGCCCGCTGGGTACGGCAGACCTGTCCTTCATGGGCCTGGGCAGCATTCTCGCCTACGACGGTCTTGGTCTGTACAAAAGCGGTTATTACGACCTGACCGACGCAGCCGATTTTGAACCCGGCCGCGCCGGCGACAGCTACACCATCGATGAAACCATCACCACCATCTACGGCAAGCTGGACATCGGCACCGAAGTGGCGGGCATGGGCCTGACCGGTAATGTGGGTCTGCAAATCGTCAGCACCGACCAATCCTCCACAGGTTTCAGCACCGTGGTTCGTCAGGATGATCCAAACCAGCCCGGCATGGTTGAACTGACACCCGTATCCGGCGACGCCAGCTACAACCACGTACTGCCCAGCCTGAACCTGAGCCTGGAAGTGGCCGATCGCCAGTTCGTACGCACCGCCGTGTCCAAGACCATTTCGCGTGCTCGTCTGGATGACCTGCGTCCGAACCAACAGGCGTCTTTCCAGTTCAACGATGACGCCATCAAGAATCCGAATCCACAAGCTGGCCCTTGGTCCGGCAGCGCCGGTAACCCGGAGCTGAAGCCGCTGGAAGCCAACCAGTTCGATCTGAGCTATGAAAACTACTTCGCCGAAGAAGGCTATGTGGCCGCGACATTCTTCTACAAGCAGCTCACCAACTGGCACCGCGATTCTTCGTTCATCGCAGACTTCTCTGACGTTTACATCCCCGGCTATCACGAAGCCACCGATGGCACGCCGCCAGCCACCTTCCTGGGTCTGGTCAGCGCGAAAGAAGACGGCCTGAAAGGTCTGGTGAAAGGTATCGAGTTCCAGGCCAACCTGCCCTTCAACCTGATGCACGACAGCCTCGATGGTCTGGGTCTGGTCGGTAGTGCGACCTTCATGAAAGACAAACTGGAAGACGGTTCTTCCGTGCCCGGTCTGTCTGATCGCATTTACCAGCTGACTGCATACTACGAGCGTGGCGGCTTTGAATTCCGTATCGCGGCTTCACACCGCAGCGAATTCACCACCGAAACCCGTGGCCTGAGCCTGGCGTTGGTGGAAACTGTGGATCAGGGTGGTACGCTGGTTGACGCACAGATCGGCTACAACTTTGCTGAGTCCAACGTAGGTTGGCTGCAGGGTCTGCGCGTAACCCTGCAGGCACAGAACCTGACTAACGAAGACACTGTACAGGCTGAAGATTTCGACGCCCGTCAGATAACCCGTTACCAGAGCTTCGGTGCCAACTACCTGCTGGGCTTGAACTACAGCTTCTAAGCTATAGGCAAGGCTTAACAGCATGCCCAAGCCCCTGTGCAGCATCGCCTGCCAGGGGCTTTTTATTTTTCACAACAATAACAGCGGGAGTAATGCCGGTGAAAACCAAGGTATCCAAGGTCGTCGTACTCGGGGGTGGCACAGCGGGCTGGATGTCTGCCGCACTGCTCAAAAAAGTACTGGGCGATACGGTTTCCATAGAACTGGTTGAATCAGAACAGATTGGTGCCGTTGGCGTGGGCGAAGCCACCATTCCCCCCATCCAACTGGTCAACAGTGTGCTCGGTTTGAACGAGGCTGAATTCCTGCGCGAAACCAACGCCACTATCAAGCTGGCGATTAAATTTGAAAACTGGAAGCAACAAGGGCACAGCTACTTTCATACTTTCGGCGCCCCCGGAAAAAGCACCGCCTTCTGTCACTTTCACCATTACTGGACCCGCGCCAATCAGGCCGGCCACCCATCCGATTTGTGGGACTACGACCTGAATTACCAATGCGCTATCAATGGCCGCTTTGCCCATATCAAAAGCCAGGACCCGGTGTTTGAACTGCCCTACGCCTACCATTTTGATGCATCGCTGTACGCAAAATTCCTACGTAAAATCAGCGAAGCCATGGGCGTGAGCCGCACCGAGGGCATCGTAAAAGACGCCACCCTCAACAGCGAGACCGGCATGGTGGAATCACTGCTGCTGGATGACGGCCGGCAGGTGGCCGGCGACTTTTTTATCGACTGTTCGGGCTTCCGCGGCTTACTGATCCAGTCCAAATGCGGGGCCGGTTACGACGACTGGAGCCATTTGCTGCCGTGCAATTCGGCGGTGGCCATGCCGTCCGAACGCTTACCGGAAACCCTGCCTTACACCCGCTCCATCGCGCATCAGGCGGGCTGGCAATGGCGCATCCCGCTGCAGCATCGCAACGGCAACGGCATGGTGTATTGCAGCCACTACATCAGCGATGACGAAGCCATCGCCACCTTGTCTGCCAATCTCGATACCGCGCCTTTGGCAGACCCGAAAATTATCCGCTTTACTACCGGTCGCACCCGCAAACCCTGGAGCCGCAATGTGGTAGCCGTGGGTTTATCCAGCGGGTTTCTGGAACCGCTGGAGTCCACCAGTATTCATCTGATTCAAAGTGCCGTGGTGCGGTTGATCAAATTATTCCCGCACAACGGCATAGACGCCGCCAACGTGGCCGAATACAACAAGCAGTCCGAAATCGAATACCTGCAGGTGCGCGACTTTCTGATACTGCATTACTTTGTGAACGAGCGACAGGACTCGCCTTTCTGGCGCGACATGCAGCAGCTGGATATTCCCGCCAGCTTGCGACACAAAATCGATTTGTTTGAGAGCACCGGCAAGCTGTTCCGCGAACAGGAAGACCTGTTTGCCGAGAGTTCCTGGTTGCAGGTGATGCTTGGCCAGGGCATTACGCCCAGGGACTATCATCCGCTGGCGAACGCACCGTCCGAACACAAGCTGCTGGAAATGCTCGCCAACCTGCGCGCGGTAAAAGCCAAGCCCGCCGCCGAATTGCCCACGCACGATGAATTTCTGAAGTCTTTCTGTGGCAGATAACATGCAACCAAAACGACTGGTCATTGTGGGCGGTGGCACCGCTGGCTGGATGGCAGCGAATTTATTCGCCGCCCGATGGGCAAGCGCCGGCGTCCACATCACGCTGGTGGAGTCACCCGACGTCCCGACGGTGGGCGTGGGGGAAGGCTCTACGCCCACACTCAAACGGTTTTTTCAGGCCATCGGCGTGCAGGAATCCGACTGGATGCCGGCGGCCAATGCCACCTACAAGGTCAATATCCGCTTTAAAGACTGGGCACCCGACGCGGGCGCGGTTGATTACAGCCACCCGTTTATTTCCCAACCCGATACGTTTACCCAGCGCGACTTCCTGATCAATGCCCGCACCCGTCGCATGGGACTGGATACCCACACCACACCGGCGGATTTTTTGCTCAACGGCGTCCTGGCCAAACACGGAAAAGGGCCCATCACGCCGGACAATTTTCCGTTCCGGATTGAATACGGCTATCATTTTGATGCGGGCTTGCTGGCACAACACTTAAGGCGAACGGCCATCGACCGCGGCGTAAACCATCTCACTGCGCACATCGATACGGTGGGCCAATCCGATGACGGCGCCATCACCCGGTTACACACGCGCGATGGCCAATCCATCGACGGTGATTTTTTCATTGACTGCAGCGGTTTCAAGGCCATGCTCATGCGCGAAACGCTGGGCGTTGCACACAAGAGTTTCAACGCCAACCTGTTCAATGACGCTGCCGTTGTGGCCGCAACCGAAGCACTCCATCCACTGCCACCGGAAACCCTGTCCACTGCACTCAGCGCCGGCTGGGCCTGGCGCATTCCACTGACCAACCGCACCGGTAATGGCTATGTGTACAGCAGCGATTTCATCTCGCGCGAGCAAGCCGAGCAGGAATTCCGTCAACACCTGGGGCTCAGCGAGCAACAGGAATGTCGCCACCTGCGCATGCAGGTAGGTCAGCTGGAAAAGCACTGGCATAAAAACTGTCTGGCACTGGGTTTATCGCAGGGCTTTATCGAACCCCTGGAGGCCACCGCATTGCATCTGGTGCAGATCTGTACCGAGCTGTTCATGGATCTGTTTGAAAAGGCCGGCTTCAGCAGCCAGCACGCGCAGGAATACAACCAACGGGTCAGCGACCGATTTGAGCGGGTGCGCGATTACATTGTGGCCCATTACAAGCTGAACAACCGCAACGACAGCGACTACTGGCGCGCCTGCCGGGCGATGACCGACCTGTCGCCGTCACTTCAGGGCATTCTCGACTGCTGGTACAAAGCCGGCGATCTGGAAACGGAAATTCAACGACAGGGTATTGAAAACCACTTTGGCGCCGTGTCGTGGAATTGCCTGTTAGCCGGCTACGGTGTATTTCCCAAGCTCGCGCCCACGCAGCCGGGCACGGGCGACCTGTACCAGGAAAAACGCATTGCACAATTCCTTGAAGGCTGCGCACTCAACTTTTCAGATCACGCCCACAACCTGCAATTACTCCATAAAAAATAAGGCCCGACCAACCCATGCCCATACGACTGCTCTGTTTGCTCCTCTTGCTGTGTTCACCGGCCGCTCTTGCCCAGATCGGAAAAATCGAGCCGCCCCATTGGTGGTCCGGCATGGCCGATCCGCAATTGGAGTTAATGGTCTATGGAAAGAATATCGGCAGCGCAGAGGTATCTGTACTGGAAGGTAAAGCGCGGGTGCAATCGCTGGGCCGCACCGACAACCCCGATATACTGTTTGTGCAACTGGTACTCGATAAATCCATCGACGCCGGCGACCTGGTACTAAACTTCGCTGGCAAATCCCGTGAGCAGATCCGTTATCCCATTAAAGCGCGCCAGGCTGGCAGCCGTGACCGACGGGGCTTTGATAATCGCGATGTGATTTACCTGATCACGCCCGACCGTTTTGCCAATGGCGATACCAATAATGATTCCGTCGAAATTCTGGGCGACCCCGTCAACCGCAATGAAAATTACGGCCGCCATGGCGGTGACCTGCAGGGCATTATTGACCGGCTCGATTACCTGGCCAGCATGGGCTTTACCCAGCTTTGGCTGAATCCGGTGGTGGAAAACCATATGCCGGCCTGGTCCTACCACGGCTACGCCGCCACCGATCTGTACCGCATCGATCCACGCTATGGCACGCACGCAGACTACCTGCGTCTGAGCCGCGAAGCCGCCAAGCGCGGTATGGGCCTGATTCAGGATCTTGTGCCCAATCACATCGGCAGCGGCCATCCCTGGTTGGCCTCGCCACCGGCACGCGATTGGTTCAATTACGCGGGCCAGTTTCACCCCACCAATCACATGCGCGAAACCGTGCAGGACCCATACGCCGATCAACAGGATGCGCGCGAATTTGCCGATGGCTGGTTTGTGGAAACCATGCCCGATCTCAATCAACGCAACCCCCACCTGGCCAATTACCTGATCCAGAATGCCATCTGGTGGATTGAGGAAGCCGGTCTCAGCGGCTTGCGCATCGATACCTGGCCTTACTCCGATAAACATTTTCTGACCCAATGGAGCCAGCGCATTCTGGCCGAATACCCCGGACTGAATATGGTGGGTGAAGAATGGTCGCTGGAGCCCGCCATCATTGCCTATTGGCAAGCGGGCAAACAAAATGCCGATGGCTATCGGAATGCCCTGCCCAGCCTGTTCGATTTTCCGCTGCAGGAAGCATTGGTGTCAGCGCTGCGCGAAGATGACAACTGGAACACCGGCTGGGTAAAACTCTACCGCACGCTGGCCGCCGACGGTATCTACGCCAACGCTAGCGCGCTGACGATTTTTGCCGACAATCACGACATGAGCAGGGTCTACACCCAACTCAATCACGACCCGGCGCTGACCCGCATGTCGCTGGCACTTATCGCCACCCTGCGCGGCATTCCGCAGATCTACTACGGCACCGAAGTGCTGATGGCGAATCCCAACAGCGATTCGCACGGCGAAATCCGTGGCGAATTTCCCGGCGGTTGGGCAGATCACAACACCGATGCCATCAGCGGCAAAGGCTTGGATGCGGAACAAATCACCACCCGTGACTATCTGAGAAAACTGCTCGTCTGGCGTGCGCAAACACCGGCATTACACCGCGGCAACTTCCGCCACTTTGCGCCCAAAGACGGTGTCTACAGTTACCTGCGCGCGTCAGATACCGAACGGGTTGCAGTGCTGGCCAACAAGAACGCCTCGCCCGTGTCATTTGCGCCGACGCAACTGGCGCGGGTCACCGGCCAATGCCGACGCGCTACCAATCCCATGACGGGTGCAACCGTGTCGCTCACGCGCGCACTCGCGTTACCCGCCAAGACCGTTACGCTGCTGCACATCCGCAGCGCGGATTGCCCATCAACAAAAGAATAATGCCATTATGCCCATGCACATCCTGAGTCCCCTATTCAAAAGGTCACTGCCCTGGTTTTTCGTCGCCGGCTTCTTATGCCCTCCTGCGCTGGCCGATTTTGGCGACGTCACGAGTTACCAACATAACAACGATCACCTGACACTGGTGACCGACCAGGGCGAGGTAACCATCACTCAGATTAACGCCGGCACACTGGCCGTGGACTATGTCCCGACCAACGTAAAACAACTGCCCGGTTTCGCCCTTGATCCGTCCCGCAGCAGTGCCGATACACCGCCGGCGTTGTCCGAATCCCGCGAAGGCTTGTGGTTTGGCACCGATAGTTTGCGTGTACACATACAACAAACACCGCTCAGCCTCGCGTTTTACCGCGGCAAGGAACTGTTAGTGCAAGAGGAAGCTGGCCTGTTTGTGCAGGACGCGTTGCGTGGCTTCCGTTTCAATCTCGACGACGATGAAAAACTGCTCGGCGGTGGCCAGCGGGTATTGGGCATGGACCGGCGCGGTCAGCGTATGCCTTTGTACAATAAAGCTCACTACGGTTACGAAACCGAATCCAACCAGATGTATTTCAGTCTGCCGGCCGTCGTGTCTGACAAAAAATACGCGCTGGTGTTCGACAACAGCGCTAGCGGCCACCTGGATATCGGCGCCACCGAAGCCGATGTACTGCAATTTGAAGCCGTGGGCGGCCGCACGGCCTATATCGTGAGCGCAGGCAGCACTTATCCCGAACTACTCAATTACTACACGCATGCCACCGGTCGCCAGCCGCTGCCACCGCGCTGGGCCCTGGGCAATTTTGCCTCACGCTTTGGCTATCGCACTCAACAGGAAGTCAAAGACACTATCGCCCAGTTCAAAGCCTCGGATTTTCCAGTGGATGCGCTGGTGCTTGATCTCTACTGGTTCGGCAAAGATATCAAAGGTCACATGGGTAATCTGGCGTGGGACAAAAACGCCTTTCCCGAGCCTCAAAAGATGATCAAGGAACTGGCCGATCAGGGCGTAAAAACGATTCTGATTACCGAGCCGTTTGTACTCACCAGCGCCAAGCGCTGGGATGAAGCCGTGGCGGCCGATGTATTGGCCACCAACGCCGCCGGCAAACCCAAAACCTTTAATTTTTATTTCGGCAACACCGGTCTGATTGATGTATTCCACAAACCTGCGCAGGCCTGGTTCTGGAGTATTTATCAGGAACTGATGCTGCAGGGCGTGGCCGGTTGGTGGGGTGATCTGGGCGAGCCGGAAGTACATCCCGATGACAGCATCCACCGATTGGGGCCACTCAATGCCGGCGCAAATGAAGTCCATAACGCCTACGGTCACCAATGGGCCAGAATGGTGTACGAAAACCAGCGCCGGCGCTTTCCCGACACCCGCCCCATGATCATGATGCGCGCCGGTTTCGCCGGCAGCCAGCGCTACGGCATGATCCCCTGGACCGGCGATGTATCGCGTACCTGGGGCGGTTTGAAACCGCAAGTGGAATTGTCCCTGCAGATGTCCATGCTCGGCCTGGCTTACACCCATTCCGATCTCGGTGGCTTTGCCGGCGGTGAGGTGTTCGACCCGGAAATGTATGTGCGCTGGCTGCAATACGGCGTGTTCCAACCGGTGTATCGCCCACATGCGCAGGAGCACATCGCGCCCGAACCGGTATTTCACAGCGAAGACGTGCAGAACCTGCTGCGTCCGTTTGTGAAACTGCGCTACCAGATGCTGCCCTACAACTATTCACTCGCGTTTGAAAACAGCCTCACCGGCATGCCATTGATGCGACCGCTGTTTTTTGAAGATGAGTCCAAACCCGCATTGATCGATAACAGCCACAGTTACCTGTGGGGCGATGCGTTTCTCGTGACACCCGTGACCGACGCGGGTGTGGAATCGGTGAGCGTTGAACTGCCCAAAGGCGTCTGGTACGACTACTTTACCGGCGAGCGCTTCAAGGGTGGAAAAAATATCGAACAGAAGACAGAACTGAAACACCTGCCCGTATTGGTGCGCGCAGGCAGTTTTGTGCCCATGGCAGACACCATCGGCGAACACACGGGTACCTACAATCCCGCACAGCTGACACTGCACTACTACCACGACAATGCCACCAAAGGCGGTCGTGGCGTCATGTACGAAGACGATGGCCTGTCACCTGACAGCATTGCCAGCAGCAACTTCCAGACACTCAGCTTCAATGCGACGAATCAGCGCAGTCGTTTGCAGCTGGATTTGACCCGCGAAGGCCACTACACCGGCGCACCAGAAACACGCGAGCTGACACTGGTGATCCACCACCTGCGCAAAAAACCGCGCGCAATGTCGCTGGACGGGCAGCCAATTGAATTTCACTACGACGATAAAACCCAATCGCTGACCAGCCGCGTCACCTGGACCAACAATACACACCAGATAGAAATCAAAGGACACCGTTGATGAGATCAGGAAACCTCTCTCTTGCTGCCTTCTTGGCCGCTTCAGCCCTGCTCGCGCTGGGCTGCCAGCAAAAAAACACAGACGCGCCGGTAGCGAACGCTGCCGCGCAAGCGCCTATAGAAATGCCGGCTGCCGAAAAGCAGAAAGCCGTGGTCTACCAGGTATTCACCCGCCTGTACGGCAACACCAACACCACCAACAAACCCTGGGGCAGCATCGAAGAAAACGGGGTCGGAAAATTCAGTGACTTTAGCGACACCGCACTCACCGATATCAAATCCCTTGGCGTCACTCACCTGTGGTACACCGGCGTGCCTCACCACGCCGTCATCCGCGATTACAGCGAATACGGGATCGGCCAGGACGA